>NZ_CP047491.1:0-338333 GCF_009931115.1 Microbulbifer hydrolyticus
AGGAACCCCCTAAAAGACGAATCGAGGTGCGACTGCGCCCAAAAAAAGCATGTCAGCTAAATGCTGCCCCAAGACACTGGGCTGCACCTCAAAAGAAGGCCGCTAGTATATCGGTTGCACCGGGGGTTATCCACAAATAACCCGAAAATGGGGACAACTTTCCGCGCGGAAAGCCCTGTAATATCAAAGACTTGAGCATAAATTAAGCGAACAGGGAGTCACTCACCAGCACACTTATCCACAGCGAATTGTGGATAGCTTGGGGTAAACCGGTGCACTGTCGCGAATACCCCAACCAATACAAGGGCTTGTGAAAACGACGCCAAAATCAACCTAACCAACAGGCCTCCCGGTTACCACCGCAACGCAAACCGCCCACTATATAAAGGCATCAAAAACCGGCGCGTGGGACCAACACACGCCGGATAAGAAAAGGGCATTTTCCTACGCGGTAATTCACCGATTTCGTTGCTTTGCCTGGCTTCTTTCTATACAATCCGCCGCCTTCGCAGCGCATAGCCCGCTCCGAAGTTTGCCCAAAAGGGCATGCCGCATCGGGCTATTGCCGCACGCGGTCCAGAATTACGCAAACTCCAGGACATAACTCCGGGACATAACTCCAGGTAGTAACACCATGAAACGTACATTTCAGCCCAGCAACTTGAAGCGCAAGCGCAACCACGGTTTCCGTGCCCGTATGGCCACCAAGAATGGCCGTAAAGTACTGGCTCGTCGTCGCGCCAAAGGCCGTAAGGTTCTGTGCGCCTAAGATTGCCGCTTTGCGAGCAACCTTATATTTGCCACTGAATCATTATGCAGTGCCTACGCAGCGACTTCGCATTCGCCAAGCCGCTGCGGCTGCTCAATGCGGCGCAGTATCGCGCCGTATTTGATTCTGCGCCGGTTCGTGCCGCGCAGCCTCAATTCCTGATCCTCGCCCGCCCGAACGAGCTGGAACACCCCAGGCTCGGTCTCGTCATTGCCAAGAAACACGTCCGCAACGCTACCGATCGCAATCGTATCAAGCGCATTGCCCGGGAAACTTTTCGACTGCGACAGCATGAACTGTTCCCCCTGGATGCCGTGGTACTCGCGCGCGGAGGCGCCGGCGAGCTCGATAACGCCGCATTAGCCAAGATATTCAACAAACTCTGGCGTAAGCTGGACCAGCGCGCGCGCAACCCTCAGCCCGACAGCAGTGGATCGGGCGGGCCGCGCAAACCGCATAAGGGCCGGAAAAAAAGTGGCGCCGGTGGAAAATCAACCACAGGCTCAAAACCCGGGGTAAGCAAGTGAAGTGGCTGGCGATAAAGCTGATCCATTTTTATAGGCTGGTAGCCAGCCCATGGGTCGGCAACCAGTGTCGCTTCTACCCCACCTGTTCCCGTTATGCCGAAGACGCATTAAAAACGCACGGATTCTGCAAGGGGGGTTATTTAACCCTGCGTCGCCTTATAAAATGCCACCCTTGGCACCCCGGCGGTCTGGATCACGTTCCCCCCGCTCCCCCAAAATCGAAAACACCGGCGGTCGACGAGACTCCGCCACCGCAATAAGGCTATCGAAATAATGGATTGGCAACGCTACACGCTGGTCGGCGGCATCGCCGCAGTCCTCCTGGCACTGGTTTACCAGTGGAATGCTTTCAAGGAGCAGCACACCCCCGCCCTGGATCAGAAAACCGTGGTGCACCACCAGGCCGCAGACTCAGAGACACTGCCCTCCAGTCAGTCTCGGGCCACCAATCCGGCGCAATCCAGCACCAGTGATGGCGACCTCCCGGAAGGTGCCATCCCGGAAGTGGGTTCTACCAGCCAGCCAGAACTGATCAGTGTAAAAACCGACACCCTGAGCCTGCTGATCGACCCGAACGGCGGTGACATCGTCAAGGTAGCGCTGCGCAAGTATTACGAGAAAATCGACACCCCGGACCGCCCGCTGATCCTGCTAAACCAGACTCGCAGCCACACTTATGTCGCGAAAAGCGGACTGGTCGGCGGTCAGGGCAACTGCTCCGCCGGTCGCCCGACATTTACCAGCGATGCCAGCGAATACGCACTGCAGGAAGGAAAAGACACCCTCACGGTGGACCTGAAGCAGAGCCAGAGTGGTATCAACTTCACCAAACGCTTCACGTTCAAGCGCGGCGATTATCTGGTGAAGGTCACCTACCTTGTGGACAACGGACGCAGCAAGCCCCTGCTGGCGGGTATCTGCGGTGAAATCGTCCGCGACAGCCTCGAGCCGCCGGTCGATGTAGGTATCGGCATGTCGCCATTCCTGGGGGCCGCGCTGCACACCAGCGAGGAGAACTATTACAAACAGGATTTCGAAGACATCGCCCAAAAGCCCACCACCGAGACCGTTCAGGGCGGCTGGGTAGCCATGGTCCAGCACTACTTCCTGAGCGCCTGGGTGCCCAATCAGGAAGACAACAATACCTTCGCCCTGCAACCCATTGGTAACGGCCTATACAGCATGGGCTTCACCAGCCCGCAACAGCGTATCGAGCCGGGCCAGCAGGGTACTGTTGAAGCCTCTTTTTATGCTGGCCCGAAAGATGTGTACCGCCTGGAGGAAATCTCTCCCTACCTCGACCTGACGGTGGACTACGGCTGGCTGTGGTGGCTGGCGAAGCCGATGTTCCGGGTCCTCAACTGGATTCACGAGCACATCGTCGACAACTGGGGCTGGTCTATTATCCTGCTGACTGTATTCATCAAAGCCCTGCTGTTCCCACTGTCCGCAGCTGGCCTGCGCTCCATGGCGCGCATGCGCAAATTTGCGCCCCAGATGAAGAAACTGCAGGAGCAGTACAAGGACAACCGCCAGAAGCTGGCGGAAGAAACCATGAAGCTGTACCGCCGGGAGAAGATCAACCCGGTCGGTGGCTGTCTGCCTATCCTGCTGCAGATGCCGGTGTTCATCGGCCTCTACTGGATGCTGATGGAAACCGTGGAACTGCGCCACGCACCGTGGATTGGCTGGATTACCGACCTTTCCGTAAAAGATCCATACTTTATCCTGCCGGTAATCATGGGCCTGTCCATGTGGTTTATGCAGAAGCTGAGCCCGCAACCCACGGATCCGACCCAGGCGAAGATCATGCAGCTGATGCCGGTCATGATGACGTTTTTCTTCCTGTGGTTCCCGGCCGGCCTGGTACTGTACTGGATCGCGAACAACCTGATCTCCATCGCCCAGACCTGGTTTATCAACAAACAGGTTGAAGCGGCAGGCAAGTAAACAGATTCGAGTACCGAAACAACAAAAGGGCCGCACTACGCGGCCCTTTCTCTTTCTGGATATTGGATAGACTCAGAACATGCCCCAGCAAAGCCTCAGCAAAGACACCATTGCCGCCATCGCCACTCCGCCCGGTCGCGGCGGTATCGGTGTGATCCGCCTCTCCGGACCCAAAGCCCGGGATATTGGCGAGCAGCTCACCGGCAAGTCGTTCACGCCACGCTTTGCCCACTACTGCGACTTCTCCCATAACCAGCAGCTGCTCGACCAGGGACTGGCGCTGTTTTTCCCCGGCCCCAACTCCTTCACCGGTGAAAATGTGGTGGAACTGCAGGGGCACGGCGGACCGGTGATTCTGGATACGCTGATGTCCGCATTGCTGGAACTGGGTGCGCGGCCGGCGCGCCCGGGGGAGTTTTCCGAGCGCGCTTTCCTCAATGACAAGCTCGATCTGGCCCAGGCAGAGGCCATTGCGGACCTGATTGATGCGGGAAGTGCCCAGGCCGCGCAAAATGCACTGCGCTCCCTGCAGGGGGTTTTCTCCGAAAAAATCGAAGAGTTAGCCACCCAATTAACTCATTTACGTATCTACGTCGAAGCATCGATCGATTTTCCGGAAGAAGAAATCGATTTTCTCGCCGATGGCAAGGTCGCCGCCGATGTGGACGCCCTACTGGCACAGCTGGACACCGTAGAGGCCCAGGCACGTCAGGGAACCATCATGCGCGAGGGTATGCAGGTGGCCATTGCCGGCAAACCCAACGCCGGCAAGTCCAGCCTGCTGAATGCACTGGCGGGAAAAGACACGGCGATCGTCACCGACATCGCCGGCACCACCCGCGACGTGCTGCGCGAGCACATTCATATTGATGGCATGCCACTGCACATTGCCGATACCGCCGGATTGCGAGAATCCCCCGACCAGGTGGAACAAATCGGTATGCAGCGGGCATGGGATGAAATCCGCACAGCTGACCGCGTGCTACTGGTAGTCGATGCGGCAGAACTCCACAGCCTCGACCCAGACCAAGCGTGGCCGGACTTCACCCACCAACTGCCAGACCCGGAAAAACTCACCCTGGTGCTAAACAAGATCGATCTCACGGATTACACACCAGGGCTTCAAGCCCACAGCGATGGTGTCCCAATTATCGCGATCAGTGCCAGGACCGGAGCGGGCATTGAGGCACTACGGCAGCACCTGAAGCAATGCATGGGTTACCAGGCAGGCAATGAGGGGACCTTCAGTGCCCGCAGGCGCCATCTGGATGCCCTTGCACGGGCACGGGCCTTTATCGTGGAAGGTCAGGCCCAGCTGAATGCCAGCGGCGCCGGTGAATTACTCGCGGAAGACTTGCGCCATGCACAACTGGCGCTGGGTGAAATTACCGGTGCGATGACCGCCGATGAGCTACTGGGCAAGATCTTTGGCAGCTTCTGTATCGGCAAATAGCGCCCCCGCCCCAAAACACCCACTGAAAAAGCCCTGAAACCAACTCCAGTGCGAAGGCGGGCCGCATGCCTGAGCGGCCCCAGCGGCGAGCGTCGAATGCGCCCCCGAATTTGAACAACACCTGCTCCCCACCAAAACCACAGGAGTTGCCCACAGCAATCCACAAGGTTATCCAGATCGACCACCTATCCAAGTTCGCCACACAGCAAATTATCCCGAAAACCCACAGGTTTATGCACAGCTACGGCAGAATAAGACTGAAAGTACGCCACTGTGGGCAAACCACTGGGTAACCAGTCACCTAAACCGGTACGCATCCGGGGATAAACCGCGAAGCCCCGACAAACCGCCAAAGTTATCCCGTCTGTCCACAGCGTCCTACCGGGGTTGTCCCCCCATAAAAGCAGGGGTTCATGGGGTACTTATCATCAACCTAACCAATTGTTTTTTAAAAACTTTTCTGATTTATACATGAAAAGCGCGCCCTATATAATTACTACAAACATAAACACATACATACACATAAGACATGTATAACTTTATTTATGTATAGGAAAGAGTGACGAAAAGTAATTTTCCACGTGCCGCTTTTTTGCACAGCTGAAGGTGCCTATAATGTGCGGCCGAATTTTCGCCTGCGAGACGAATGACTAGTTGATCCTCGCAGGGTCATTGACTACCACAGCGCGCCACAGGCCCTCAGAGCTCGACCTTATGGATTACCCCACGCAATATGATGTGATCGTGATTGGCGGCGGACATGCCGGCACCGAGGCGTGCCTGGCTGCCGCACGCATGGGGAGCCGCACTCTTCTGCTGACTCACAACATCGAGACCCTGGGGCAGATGTCGTGCAACCCGGCCATTGGCGGTATTGGCAAGAGCCATCTGGTGAAGGAAGTCGATGCGCTGGGCGGTGCCATGGCGACCGCAACCGATCTGGGCGGTATCCAGTTTCGCGTGCTGAACGCGCGCAAGGGCCCGGCGGTGCGCGCCACCCGTGCCCAGGCCGACCGCGCCCTGTACAAGGCGGCGATTCGCAACATTCTGGAGAACCAGCCGAACCTGGATATCTTCCAGCAGGCCGCCGATGACCTGATCGTCGAGAACGACCGCGTTACCGGTGTGGTAACCAATGCCGGACTGCGTTTTCTCGGCAAGACCGTAGTGATCACCGCCGGTACCTTCCTCGGCGGGCGCATTCATATCGGTCTCGACAATCACGCCGGCGGTCGCGCCGGGGATCCGCCCTCCATCGCGCTGGCGGAACGCCTGCGCGCCCTGCCGTTCCGTGTGGAGCGCCTGAAGACCGGTACTCCGCCCCGCATTGATGCGCGCTCGGTGGACTTCTCCGGGCTCGAGGAGCAATGGGGTGACGAGCCGCTGCCGGTGATGTCCTACCTGGGTAACCGGGAACAGCACCCGCGCCAGGTGTGCTGCTGGATCACCCACACCAACGAGACTACCCACGACATCATTCGCGGCGGCCTCGACCGTTCGCCGATGTACTCCGGGGTGATCGAGGGCATCGGTCCGCGCTACTGCCCGTCCATCGAGGACAAGGTGCACCGCTTCGCGGACAAGAACAGCCACCAGATCTTCATCGAGCCGGAAGGGTTAACCACCAACGAGCTTTACCCCAACGGTATCTCCACCAGCCTGCCATTCGATGTGCAGATGGATCTGGTGCGTTCGATCAAGGGGTTTGAGAGCGCCCACATCACCCGTCCGGGCTACGCGATCGAGTACGATTTTTTCGACCCGCGGGACCTGCTGCCGTCACTGCAGACCAAATTCATCGGTGGTCTCTACTTCGCCGGCCAGATCAACGGCACCACCGGATACGAAGAGGCCGCCGCCCAGGGACTGCTCGCAGGTGCCAACGCCGCCCTGCAGGCCCAGGAGCGGGATGCCTGGTCCCCGCGCCGTGACGAGGCCTACCTGGGTGTGCTGGTCGACGACCTGATCACCAGCGGCACCAAAGAGCCCTACCGCATGTTCACCAGCCGCGCGGAATATCGCCTGCTGCTACGGGAGGACAACGCCGACCTGCGCCTGACCGAGAAGGGCCGCGAGCTGGGTCTCGTGGACGACGTGCGCTGGCGGGCCTTCTGCGAAAAACGCGAGTCCATCGAGCGCGAGCAGCAGCGACTGCGTGAGACCTGGATTCAGCCCGGCAGTGACGCCGCCAAGACCGTGGAGCAGAAGCTGCCGCAACCGCTGGCACGCGAGTACAGCCTGCAGGACCTGCTAAAGCGTCCGGAACTTGAATACCGGGATGTGGCCGCGCTTAGCGGCGAGCCGGTGAGCGATGAGTGGGTGGCGGAACAGGTGGAGATCTCAGCCAAGTACGCCGGCTATATCGACCGCCAGCGCGACGAAATCGAGCGCCTGCAGGCCTACGAAGACACCCCCTTGCCGGTCGACTTTGACTATGCCGCGGTGTCCGGCCTGTCCAACGAGGTGATCCAGAAGCTGAGCGACGCGCGCCCGGATACCCTGGCGCGCGCCGGTCGGGTCCCCGGGGTTACCCCTGCCGCCGTCTCCCTGCTGCTGATCCAGTTGAAGAAACGCGGCTTGTTGAGCCGCAAAAAGGCGGTGTGAGGTGATGGAACAATTCCGCCCCCGCCTGCAGCAGGCCGCTGACCGGCTTGAGCTGCAACTGAGCCGCGAGCAGCAGGACAAGCTGCTGGCCTACCTGGATCTGTTTGCGCGCTGGAATGCCGCCTACAACCTGTCCGCGGTGCGTAACCCGTCGGAAATGCTCGAGCGCCACATCATCGACAGCCTGAGTGTGGTGAATCTGTGCGGCACCAGCGCCGACGATCTGTCACCGCTGATCGACGTGGGGTCCGGTGGCGGGCTGCCGGGAATCCCGCTGGCGATTGTGCATCCCGACCGCCCCGTCAGCCTGCTCGACAGCAACGGTAAAAAATCCCGCTTCCAGTTTCAGGTCGCCAGCCAGCTCAAGCTGGCAAATATCAACGTCGTGAACGAGCGTGTGGAGGCCTACCAACCTGAAAAACCGTACGCTGGCGTGGTCTCCCGCGCGTTTGCCTCGCTGCGGGATATGGTTGTTGGGAGTGAGCATTTACTATCACCGGGCGGCCGATTTTATGCGATGAAGGGCAAGATACCGGAAGATGAGTTGAGTGCATTGCCAAAAGGCATTAAGGTCGAACAACTGCACACCCTGCGAGTGCCGGGTTGTGATGCCGAGCGCCATCTGATCGTCCTCGCTCGCGAGGAGTGAATCGGAAGTCAGCCGGTTTTCAGGTCGCGGAAGCACCGCCTGCCGCGACCAACACTGAATTGAAATTCAACACCAGCGCACTGGACCGATGTTCACGAGTGCGCTTTCGCTGCCGCGCCTTCCGGTGAATCCGGCCTAGCGGCGAGCCCGGCGGGCCACAGGAATTCGCGCCACCGGGAACAACAGGACCAGAACCTTGAGCAAGATTTTTGCGGTAGCCAACCAGAAAGGCGGAGTCGGTAAGACCACCACCTGCGTCAACCTGTCCGCGTCGCTCGTCGCCAACAAGCGACGTGTGCTGCTGATTGACCTGGATCCCCAGGGGAACGCCACCATGGGCAGCGGTGTCGACAAGAGTGAGCTGCAGCTCTCCAGTTACGACGTGCTCGCCAGCCTGTTGCCGCCGCGCAAGGCCATTGTCCCCACGGCCAGTGGCTTCGACCTGATGCCTGCGAACATCGACCTTTCCGCCGCCGAGGTGGAACTGCTGGAGATGGACGGCCGCGAATCCCGCCTGCGCCAGGCGCTCGAGCAGATCAGTGATGATTACGACTACATCATCATCGACTGCCCGCCGTCCCTGAACATGCTCACGGTGAACGCCCTGTGCGCCGCTGGCGGCGTGCTGATCCCCATGCAGTGTGAGTACTACGCACTGGAAGGGCTCTCCTCGCTGATCGATACCATCACCCAGGTCCAGCAGGCCGCCAATCCGAACCTCAAAATCGAAGGCATCCTGCGCACCATGTACGATCCGCGCAACAGCCTCACCAGTGATGTTTCCGACCAGCTCAACGAATACTTCGGTGACCGCCTGTACCGCACCTGCATACCGCGCAATGTGCGCCTGGCCGAGGCCCCCAGTTTCGGCAAGCCTGCGCTGGACTACGATCGCAGCTCCAAGGGCGCGATTGCCTACCTCGCCCTCGCGGGTGAAATCACCCGTCGCCACGCCGCGGCCAATCAAAACAACAGCAATGCAAACAGTGGCTCCCGCGCAGTAGCGGAAGCGGTCTAAGACTGAGGTAGAAGACGTATGGCCGCGAAACGCAAAGGCCTCGGGAAGGGGCTTTCCCACCTGATTAGCAACAATGCCAGTGAAGCCATTGCAGTGGCCACTGGTGAGCGCAATGGCGATATCGTCGAGCGCGTCGACGGCGAGCTCAAAGAGCTGCCCATTGAATATTTGCAGCGCGGCCGTTACCAGCCCCGTCGGGACTTCCCGCAGGAATCCCTGCAGGAGCTGGCCGACTCTATCCGGGCCCAGGGCATCATGCAGCCGATCGTGGTGCGCCCGGTCGGTGAGCGAAAATACGAGATCATCGCCGGTGAGCGCCGCTGGCGAGCGGCCCAGCTGGCAGGGCTTGAAAAGGTTCCGGCGCTGATCCGCGAAGTGACCGATGAAGCCGCCATCGCCATGGCGCTGATCGAGAACATCCAGCGGGAAGACCTGAATCCGGTGGAAGAAGCGGTTGCCCTCAAGCGCCTGCAGGATGAATTCGAACTGACTCAGCAGCAGGTGGCGGAAGCGGTGGGGAAATCCCGTACCGCGGTGACCAATCTGCTGCGTCTGTTGAGCCTGACCGATGAGGTGCGCACATTCCTCGAGCGCGGTGATATCGAAACCGGGCACGCCAAGGCGCTGCTGGGTCTGTCCGGTGATGGACAGCGGGAGGCGGCGCGCCAGGTGGTGGACCGCGGCCTTACTGTGCGTCAGACCGAGGCGTTGGTTCGCCGTATCCAGGAACAGGCCGGCAAGCCGAAGCCGAAAAAGCCGGAGATCGACCCCAATATTCGCCGTTTGAGTGAGCGTCTCGCTGAAAAAATTGGCGTGCCTGTCACGATAGACCACGGCGACAAGGGCGCGGGCAAGCTGGTGCTCAAGTACACCAGCCTCGATGAACTGGACGGCATCCTCGCGCATATGGGATATAGCGAAGACTGACCCGACCCCGCTGCAACCGTTACGGTTGCAACGTTTCTGAAATAAATGCGCCAAAACAGTGCGAGGTTTTGGCGCATTTTTGTATTCAGAGTGTCCTTCTGAGCTTCATGATGTAAGTGCTTACTATCACCCTATCGTGTGGTGAAAGAGCGCGAACGCCATACCAACTGACGAGATTTGCCAGTTGAACAGGCACGCCGGTTCAGACATAATTCGCACGCCCAAAATTTGGGCGGAAAAGAAGATTTGGCAGGCCCGTTCCCGCCTATGGGTAATCCCCCGGTAGTAAAGATTTCGCTGATCCAGCTGGCAGTTGTTTTGCTTGCTGCGCTGGCGCTCGAATTGACGCTTGGACGGACCATTGCCCTCTCCGCCCTGCTCGGTGGCACCCTGTGTGTGCTGCCCAATATGTATTTTGGCCTGCGCGCTTTTGAGCTTTTGGGGGCCGGGCACCGCAAGTTGCGCGGTGCGCGCGCAAGCCAGCGCACGGTAGGGAGTTTCTACCGTGCCGAAACCGGCAAGTTCGTAATGACCCTGGTGGGGTTCGCCGCGGTATTTGCTACCGTCCGAACGCTGAACCCCGCGGTGCTGTTCATCAGCTACGGCTTGTGCGTGATTTTGCATTGGATTCTCGTGGCCCGCCTGCATACAACGAAGTAGCGGGGGCTGCGGAACCCCGGAGAGTGACTGCGCCGAGAGGCAAGCCGAGGCATAGACGGCTGCGCAGATACGGGTTCCGCGAAACAGATTTTTTATCTTAGAACGTGTTGAGGAACTATGGCTGCCGAACAAACCGCGACGGGTTATATCCAGCACCACCTGCAAAATCTGGCATACGGTAAACTTCCTGCGGGTTACACCCGCGCCGATGGAACCGTACTTTCTGAATCCACCTGGACCATTGCGCACAGCTCTCGGGAAGCGGCCGATATGGGCTTCTGGGCCGTGCACCTGGATACCCTGGGTTGGTCCATTGGTCTTGGTCTGGTCTTCTGCCTGTTATTCGCGCGCGCCGCGAAGAAAGCCACCGCTGGAGTACCCACTGGCTTCCAGAGTTTTGTCGAGCTGGTGACCGAGTTTATCGACAAGACGGTCAAGGACACCTTCCCCCATCGCAACAGCATGGTTGCCCCCATGGCGCTGACCATCTTTGTGTGGGTATTCCTGATGAACCTGATGGACCTGATCCCGGTTGACTGGCTGCCCCTGGCCTTCGCCCACGGCACCTCAGCGATTACCGGTGCCGACCCGCATCACGTCTACTTCAAGGTTGTTCCCACCACGGACCTGAATGCCACCCTGGGTATGGCGCTGGCGGTGTTTGTGCTGATGATTTTCTTCAGCATGAAAGAAAAAGGTGTGCTCGGTTTTGTGAAAGAACTGACCCTGCACCCCTTCCACTCCGGCAAGTGGTACATCGATATCTTCCTGATTCCGTTCAACTTCCTGCTGGAAGCGGTTTCCCTGATCGCCAAGCCCGTGTCTCTCGGCCTGCGTCTGTTCGGTAACCTCTACGCCGGGGAAATGATCTTCATCCTGATCGCCATCGTGTTTGGTGTTGGTGTTCTTGGCTTTATCGGTGCCGGCCTGCTGCAGATGGGCTGGGCCATTTTCCACATCCTGGTAATTACCCTGCAGGCCTTCGTATTCATGGTGTTGACCACTGTGTACATGGCCATGGCGCACGACCGGGAAGAGGAGCACGCGCACGACCAGTAAGGTCGTGCGGCTTGTAACGGTTTTGTCGGTTTACTGACTTTTTTCACTCACTTTCAACTTCAACAACTCTTAACTTTACTTTGGAGAAAACAATGGAAGCATTAGGTCTGGTATACGTAGCTGCTGCTCTGCTGATCGGTCTGGGCGCACTGGGTACTGCTATCGGTTTCGGCACCCTGGGTGGCAAACTGCTGGAAGGTTCTGCACGTCAGCCGGAGCAGGCTCCCGCTCTGCAGGGCAAAATGTTCCTGATGGCTGGTCTGCTCGACGCCGTACCGATGATCGGTGTTGGTATCGCTATGTACCTGATTTTCGCGGTTGCTCCTGGTCTGGCTGGTTAATGCCATCGTTCCAATTGCCCTTTAACCCATTTTTGAAAGAGCAAGAGGTGTCGGTGTGAATATCAACCTGACTCTGATCGGCCAGTCGATCACCTTTCTCGCCTTTGTGTGGTTCTGCTGGAAGTTTGTCTGGCCGGCCCTGCTGGGTGTTATGCAAGAGCGTGAGCAGAAGATTGCTACCGGTCTGCAAGAAGCCGAGCGCGCGGGAAAAGATCTTGAACTGGCGCAGCGCAAAGCTGCCGAGCAACTGAAAGAAGCCAAGGCCCAAGCGGCAGAAATCATCGATGGCGCCAACAAGCGTGCCAACCAGATCGTTGATGAAGCCAAAGAAGCCGCGCGCAGCGAGGGCGACCGCCTGAAAGCTGCCGCCCAGGCGGAAATCGAACAGGAAGTAAACCGTGCGAAAGAACAACTTCGCTCGCGCGTCGCTACCCTGTCTGTTGCCGGCGCCGAGAAAATCCTCTCGGTCAACATCGATGCCAAGGCACACGATGACCTGATCGAGAAACTGGCAGCCGAGCTGTAAGCGAGGAACCCATGGCGGAACTCAGCACCCTGGCCCGGCCTTACGCGAAAGCGGCATTTGCCCACGCAAAGCAAAGCTCCGACCTATCCGGTTGGAGCGTTGCGTTGGCAACCGCAGCGGCGGTCAGTCAGAACGAAAAAGTTGGCGAGCTGCTGGATAACCCGCAGTTGACCAGTGAAGTGCGCGCGGAAAAATTCCTGTCTGTGTGTGGCGATGACTTTGATGCGCCAAAACAGAACTTCATCAAGCTGCTGGCGGAAAACCACCGCCTGCCGCTGCTGCCGGAAATTTCCGAACTGTTCGAAGAACTGAAGGCCGAAGCAGAAGCCACTCTGGAAGTGGAAGTCATTTCTGCCCGCCCGCTCAGCGACGAACAGTCCCAGCGCCTCACCCAGGCTCTCAGCAAGAAGTTTTCCCGCGAGGTGCACCTGCACAGCGCAGTGGATGAAGACATGCTGGGCGGCGCGATCATTCGCGCTGGCGACACGGTTATCGATGGTACCGTGCGCGGTCGACTGGCCAAACTCGCCGAGGCGATGAACTCCTAAATTATCGTCCCTTCTACTGCTGCGGCGGTGGAGGGGAGTTCGAGGAACAGAGCATGCAGCAACTGAATCCCTCTGAGATCAGTGAAATTATCAAGAGCCGCATCGACAATCTCGATGTGAGCACCGAAGCCCAGAATGAGGGCACCATTGTTTCCGTATCCGACGGTATCATCCGCATCCACGGCCTGGCCGACGTGATGTACGGTGAAATGATCGAGTTCGAGGGCGGCGTCTACGGTATGGCGCTGAACCTGGAACGTGATTCCGTTGGTGCCATCGTTCTGGGTGACTACAAGTCCCTGGCGGAAGGCCAGAAGTGCCGTTGTACCGGCCGCATCCTGGAGGCCCCGGTTGGTCCGGAGCTGCTGGGTCGCGTGGTCGACGCACTGGGCAACCCGATCGACGGTAAAGGTCCGCTGAACAACAAGCTGACCGACGCGGTTGAGAAAGTAGCCCCCGGCGTAATCGCCCGTCAGTCCGTTGATCAGCCGGTACAGACCGGTCTGAAAGCGGTAGACACCATGATCCCGATCGGCCGTGGCCAGCGTGAGCTGATCATCGGCGACCGTCAGATCGGTAAGACGGCGGTTGCGATCGACGCGATCATCAACCAGAAAGGCACCGGCATTAAGTGTATCTACGTTGCCGTAGGCCAGAAGCAGTCTTCTATCGCCAACGTTGTACGCAAGCTGGAAGAGCACGGCGCAATGGACCACACCATCGTGGTTGCCGCCGGCGCCGCCGATCCGGCTGCGATGCAGTTTCTGGCACCGTACGTAGGCTGCACCATGGGTGAGTACTTCCGCGACCGCGGTGAAGACGCCCTGATTATTTACGATGACCTGACCAAGCAGGCCTGGGCCTACCGTCAGATCTCCCTGCTGCTGAAGCGTCCTCCGGGCCGTGAAGCCTACCCCGGTGATGTTTTCTACCTGCACTCCCGTCTGCTGGAGCGTGCCGCACGTGTAAACGCCGATTACGTAGAAAAATTCACCAACGGTGAAGTGAAAGGCAAGACCGGCTCCCTGACCGCGCTGCCGATCATCGAAACCCAGGCGGGTGACGTTTCTGCATTCGTACCGACCAACGTAATCTCCATTACCGATGGTCAGATCTTCCTGGAAACCGACCTGTTCAACTCCGGTGTACGCCCGGCGATCAACCCGGGTATCTCCGTATCCCGTGTTGGTGGTTCTGCCCAGACCAAGATCATCAAGAAGCTGTCCGGTGGTATCCGTACCGCACTGGCCCAGTACCGCGAGCTCGCGGCCTTCTCCCAGTTCGCCTCCGATCTGGACGAAGCCACAAAAGCCCAGCTGGACCACGGTGAGCGCGTAACCGAGCTGATGAAGCAGAAGCAGTATTCCCCGCTGTCTATCGCGGACATGGCTGTTTCCGTTTACGCCGCGGACAAGGGTTACCTGAACGACGTAGAAGTTAACAAAGTGCTGGACTTCGAATCCGCCCTGCTCGCTTACATGAATAGCGAACACGCAGAGCTGATGCAGCAAGTAAACAGCACCGGTAATTACAACGACGAAATCGACAGCGCCTTCAAGGCCGCCATCGAGAAGTTCGTCGCTACCGGTAGCTGGTAAGTACCCATGTGCAGGAGCAAGTCAAACGATCTGCTCCTGCAGGTTAACTTCCGGCAAAAAGGTAACTGACTATGGCAGGCGGAAAAGAAGTACGCACAAAAATTGCCAGCATCAAGAGCACGCAGAAAATCACCTCGGCCATGGAAATGGTCGCGGCGAGCAAGATGCGCAAGGCTCAGGATCGCATGGCACTGGGGCGCCCTTACGCAAGCCGCATTCGCGCAGTGATTGGCCACGTCGCCAACGCCAACGCGGAATACCAGCACACCTACATGCAGGAACGCGAAGTCAAGCGTGTGGGTTACATCCTGGTATCCACCGATCGCGGTCTCTGTGGTGGCTTGAACATCAACGTGTTCAAGACAGCCATCCGCGACATGCACACCTGGGACAAGCAGGGTGTGGGCGTGGATATCTGCGCAGTTGGTAACAAGGCGGCCAGCTTTTTCAACAATATCGGCGGTAACGTCGTGGCAGCGGTGCGCGACCTGGGCGACCAGCCCCAGGCCAAGCAGCTGATCGGCTCCGTCAAGGTAATGCTTGATCGTTTCGCCGATGGCGACATTGACCGTCTTTTCCTGGTGTCCAACGAATTCGTCAACACCATGACCCAGAAGCCGCACATTGAGCAGCTGCTTCCGTTGAAGAAAGATGAAGACGAGCAACTGCAGCACGAATGGGACTATCTGTACGAGCCAGAGCCGGTCGAGCTTCTCGACGGTCTGCTGACTCGTTACATCGAATCCCAGGTGTATCAGGCGGTAGTTGAAAACAAGGCCTGTGAACAGGCTGCACGTATGATTGCGATGAAGAGCGCCACCGATAACGCCGGTGAGCTGATCGACGCACTGCAGCTGGTTTACAACAAGGCGCGCCAGGCAGCGATTACCCAAGAGCTGTCTGAGATTTGTGGCGGCGCCGCGGCGGTCTGATTCAGGTAATCAGAACACCGCAGAAAGATTTGAACTTTGAGGATCGGGAAATGAGTAACGGGCAAATTGTGCAAGTTATCGGCGCGGTCATCGACGTGGAATTCCCGCGCGACGCCGTACCGAATGTATACGATGCACTCGTGGTTGAGGACAAGAACCTCACCATGGAAGTGCAGCAGCAGTTGGGCGACGGCATCGTGCGTGCCATCGCCATGGGTTCTTCCGAGGGTATCTCCCGCGGTCTGCCGGTAAAGAACACCGGCGCACCGGTTTCTGTACCGGTTGGTACCGAGACCCTGGGTCGCATCATGGACGTCCTGGGCAACCCCATCGACGAGTGCGGCCCTATCGGTGAGAAAGAGCGCGCCTCTATTCACCGCGCGGCGCCGACCTATGAAGAGCAGGCAAACTCCACTGACCTGCTGGAAACTGGCATCAAGGTAATCGACCTGGTCTGCCCGTTTGCGAAAGGCGGTAAAGTTGGTCTGTTCGGTGGTGCCGGTGTTGGTAAAACCGTAAACATGATGGAGCTCATCAACAACATCGCCACCGAGCACAGCGGTCTGTCCGTGTTCGCGGGTGTGGGTGAGCGTACTCGTGAAGGTAACGACTTCTACCACGAGATGCAGGAAGCCGGCGTTGTTAACGTCGAAGAGTTTGCCAAGTCCAAGGTAGCGATGGTTTACGGCCAGATGAATGAGCCGCCCGGCAACCGTCTGCGTGTCGCCCTGACCGGACTGACCATGGCTGAGAAATTCCGTGACGAAGGTCGTGACGTACTGTTGTTCGTGGACAACATCTACCGTTACACCCTGGCCGGTACCGAAGTATCCGCACTGCTCGGCCGTATGCCGTCTGCGGTAGGTTACCAGCCGACCCTGGCGGAAGAGATGGGTGTACTGCAGGAGCGTATTACCTCCACCAAGACCGGTTCCATCACTTCCATCCAGGCGGTATACGTACCGGCGGATGACTTGACCGACCCGTCTCCGGCGACCACCTTCGCGCACCTGGACTCCACCGTAGTACTGAGCCGTGATATCGCGTCCAAGGGTATTTACCCGGCGGTTGACCCGCTGGATTCCACCTCCCGTCAGCTGGATCCTCTGGTGATCGGTCAGGAGCACTACGACACTGCCCGCGGTGTGCAGTCTGTGCTGCAGCGCTATAAAGAGCTGAAGGACATCATCGCGATTCTCGGTATGGACGAGCTGTCTGAAGAAGACAAGCAGATCGTAGCCCGCGCACGTAAGATTGAGCGCTTCCTGTCTCAGCCTTTCCACGTAGCGGAAGTATTTACCGGTGCACCGGGCAAATACGTGTCCCTGAAGGAAACCATCCGTGGTTTCCAGGGCATCCTGAACGGCGACTACGACAACATGCCGGAGCAGGCCTTCTACATGGTCGGCACCATCGACGAAGCCGTCGAGAAAGCCAACAAGAAGTAAGGCACGCGCATAGCGCCCGGAGTTTTCCGGGCGCTATAAGGCAAACAGCTGAGAATGAGGTAGCCTTATGGCTATGACAGTACATTGCGACATTGTTAGCGCAGAGGAATCCCTCTTCTCCGGTCTGGTGAAGATGGTGGTTGTCAGCGGCGTGGAGGGAGAAATCGGTATCTCCTACGGTCACGCACAGCTGCTCACCGCCCTCAAGCCCGGCCCGGTACGCATCATCAAAGACAGTGGTGATGAAGAGGTGCTGTTCCTTAGCGGTGGCTATGCCGAAATCCAGCCGAACATGGTCACCATCCTCGCCGATCTCGCCGAGCGCGAAATCGACGAAGAGGCCGCTAAAAAGGCGCGCGAAGAGGCGGAACACGCCCTGCGCAGCGCTCCGGCTGATATCGACTACGCCCGTATCTCCGCACAACTCGCCGAAGCCGAAGCCCGTCTGCGCACCATGCAGGCGATCCGCAGGGCCGCAGGCAAGTAAATCTGCTCTTTTGCAGGTCATAGAAAGCAGCTTCGGCTGCTTTTTTTGTGCCTAAAATTTGCCAGTAGTTAGCGGATGGCGCTTAAATGGGCTGACAACAAAAGAAGAAAAGGATGCCCAAATGAAGCCTAGCTGCCTTGTCTGCCTCGCATTACTTTTCATCCAGTCCTCGATTACGACTGCCCGCGACTGGTATGAATACAGCTCCGATAACTTTACGGTGTATTCAGATGTAAGAGAGAAGTCTGCTTTAGCGCTGTTGCGGGACATGGAGCGCTTTCGGGCCGCAGCACTGCTCTTTACCGGCCTTCCTGACACACCTGAGAGTCGTCGACTAAAGGTTTTCCACTTTAACAGCTCCTCGGAATTTCAAGATTTTACCCAGGAGTGGCGAGTTGCTGGGTTTTACAAAGAAACCTGGGAGGGCCCACTAATTTTTTCCCAAAAAGGAAGCAGCTGGCGCATTCCCGGTAATGGCGTGATGTTCCACGAGTATATCCATCACCTGATGCGCTCTCGGAGCAGTGTGATCTATCCGATGTGGTACTCGGAAGGTTTCGCAGAGTTGCTCGCCAGTGCGACGTTGAATGATGAACGTATTTCGTTAGGTCTGGTGCCGGAATGGCGGCGACCCGTATTCAATGGGAGTGCTTTCAAGGGACCATTGAAGGTGGACGAGCTACTTGAGCCGGAATATGACAACGATAGTGGCAATTATTGGAACAGTTTTTACGCCACTGCATGGCTATTTACCCACTATCTGCAATTGGGCGCGCTCTCCGATAAGCCGTCTTACCACAAACAAACTCAAAACTACCTGATAGCGCTTCATCAGGGCGGTGATCCCAAAGCGGTATTTGAGGAACACTTCGGAATTTCCATCGAGGAAATGGAGGCGGAACTCAAAAAGTACCGACGGGGTCGAATTCGTGGAACAAGCTTTCTTAGCCCCCCTTATGAAAAACCGATTCGTCAGCGGGAGCTTCCCGCGCATGAGCGATTTTACTTGCTGGCAGAAAAAGCATTCGAAGTCGGCAATGAAAGCCTGTCCCTCGAGTATCTTGATGAAGCCCTGGAGCTGAAGCCGGACTGGCGGCCCGCGCTAATATTTGTCGCGGTTCTGCAAAACCATCGACAGACTCCCGAATCACTAAATAAGGCACAAACAATCGTGAGTAATCTGGGGATCGACCCGGTTGCAGGGCAACACCCTATCAATGATTACCGCACTGGCCTGCATCTCGCCCACTATCATATGGATGTGTTCGATGAACTTGGGAAGGAAGGTCGTCATGACGGGGATCTGCGAGATCGTGCAGCACACTTGGCGCAGGCTGCGATTAGCATCAACCCGGAATCCATAGATGCACACCGTCTGCTTTGGCGCGCCCAAAAAGACCCGCACAAACCGGTGACGGCACTAAAAACCATGATGAGTGCGTTCCAACTCAATCCGGACAGCCTGTACATCAATAAGGAAATAGGTTTTTACCTGGCCGAAGCCAACCGCCTGGACCTCGCGGCCCCGTTTCTGAAACGTGTACTGGCGTGGTCACATCCTGGACGGGATCGTGCGCGCGCGAAAAGCCTGCTTGCACGATTTCAGGAAGGGAAAGCTGAAGCTACCGGTGCCAATAAGTTAACCCCAAGGACGAACAGCTAAACTTGCTAACCTGTAGTCCGCTTCAAGGAGAGCGCTATTAGCATGAAACCCACGAGCGAATCACGTATCGGCCTGGCGCTGGGCAGCGGAGCAGCCAAGGGCTTCGCCCACATTGGCGTGCTCAGGGTTCTCGGTGAAATGGGGATCCGTCCACATGTGATCGCCGGTACTTCGATGGGCGCATTTGTCGGAGCAGCGTATGCGGCTGGAGAGCTCGATAGACTCGAGGCATGGGCACGGAAACTGGACAACTGGAAAGTATTCTCGCTGCTCGACATAAACTGGACGCTTGGCGGTGGCGTGATTGGTGGCACGAAACCCTTTCGCGCATTCTTTGAAGAACTGGAATTGGAAAATATCGAAGAGCTTCCCCTCCCCTTTACCGCGGTCGCTACGGACCTGCATAGCGGTCAGGAAATCTGGTTGCAGAAGGGTAACCTGCAAAACGCCGTCAGCGCCTCTTGTTCGATTCCCGGTTTGCTGTCACCGAAATCCCTGTCTGGGCGCTGGCTCGTCGATGGCGCAGTGGTAAACCCGGTGCCCGTGGATGTCTGCCGGGCGATGGGGGCGACCACCGTAATAGCCATCGATGTGACCGAAGATAGCGCCCCGCGCCTTGATCGCGAGCAAGGGGAAGTACGCAGCGTAATCAGCGAAACGTCTTCAGCGGCAGACGAGCCGATCCTGGAGGCGGAGTCGGAAGAAATAACACTCGCGGACTCCGGGCACTATCGGCAAAACGAGGTGGAGACCCACGGTGTTGCCACCGGATTCTCACGATTGGTTGAACAGGGGCGCGAGCACATCAATCACCTGCGCCATCGGCGCGAAGCAAGGGCTACGCCCCCCGGCATGTTTGACACCATGCGCCAGGCCATGGAGATCCTCGAGCGCCGCCACAAGCGAGTCCGCATGATGGGATCTCCCCCGGACGTACTGATCTTGCCGAAAGTCGGTGCTATCGGTGGTAATGAATATGCGCGCGCCGCAGAGGCGATCGAGCTCGGGGAAAAAGAGGCCCGGCGCTTGCGCACCTGGATCGAAGATATGGTTGCACGCGGATAACGGTATGACTCTATCTCGGCGCTGGCGCATTCTGTTCAAGGGCTTGCTGGGTATGTTTTCCCTGGCAACTACCTGTGCCAGTGCCGCCGACTGGTATGAATACCAGTCGGAAAATTTTACCGTGTATTCCGATGTACCAGAGCGCCGGGTAAGCCAGCTGATGCGTGATCTTGAGCGCTTCCGTCGGACCGCATTCTCGTTCACAGGGCTGGAACAATCTCCCGAAAACAAAAAACTGCGAGTTTTTCATTTCCGTGACTCCCGCGAACTTGAAGGTTTTACGGGCGACCAAAAAATTGCGGGACTGTACCGGGAAACCTGGGAAGGCCCGATCATATTCTCACGGGATAGTGACCATGGGATCTCCGGTTCCGGACTGATCTTTCACGAATACGTGCATCATCTGATGCGCGAGCGCAGCGGCATGACCTATCCGCGCTGGTACGCCGAGGGTTTTGCCGAGCTACTGGCCAGTGCGGAACTGCGCAAAAAGCACGTGCTGGTCGGCGGCCTGCCGGAGTGGCGACTGAGCGCGTGGGCAGAGGATGAGCCTCTTACCATTGCACAGTTACTCTCCCCTCCCCCGCTCGCGCCACAAAATGGAGCAGACAACAGCCGCTACTGGAACAACTACTACGCCAGCGCCTGGCTACTCACCCATTACCTGCAGCTGGGCTACAACGCCGGCCACCCGGACTATCGCGCGGCGACTACAAGCTATTTGCAGGCGGTGGCCGCCGGAGAAAACGTATTTGAAATTTTCGAGGAGCACTTCGGCAGGTCGACCAGAGAAATGGAAACGGAGATTCGCGCGTACATGCGCGACGATATCCACCGTTACAAGCTGGTTATTCCCGAATACACCTACTCGATTCCCCGCCGCGAGCTGAACAAAAATGAACAGCTTTTCTTGCTCGCGGACGAAGCGGTGGACTTCGGTAAACCGGACTTGGCCATGGAATACCTGAAACAGAGCGAACAGCATGGACTCGGGTGGCAGGAGAACCTGACCGCCATGGCGGTGATCGAAGCGGGCAATAAAAAATACAAGCTGGCTGAAAAGGTAGCGGAGGAGGTCGGTGAGTACGGTCAGATCAGCCACCTCACCGCCGCCAACCTCGCCCGGTATTACTTACTGAGACTGCAGGCGCTCACCGTGACCCGGGAATGGAGTGATGACTACTACGAGGCCGCCATAAAGTACGGGAAAATTGCCGTGCAGATGGGGCCGGACTACCTACCGGGTTACCGCAGCCTGTGGAGCGCCTACCAGCTAAAGGGCAAAAGTGACGAAGCATTGCAGGTCATGCTGAGCACCTACCAACAGGAACCCAATCACCTGAATCTGAACGCCACCATCGGTTTCTATCTCGCACACCTGGGTAAAAATGCGCTGGCCCGGGAATATCTGGAGCGGGTGGCTGCGTGGAGTCACTCAGAAGAACTTCGCTCCCGTGCCGAAAGCCTGCTGGAACAGCAGGACTGAATTCCACACTGCCACCAACAAAAAAGCCCGCGGAAAAACCGCGGGCTTTGTTTTTTCCGAAACGGTGAGAAAAATCAGTGCACCCAGTGGTGACGCTGCTGTTTCTCCTGAATGGCTTCGGCGGTGGGTGTGGGCATGGCGCTGACCGGCAGGCGTTCATGGAAGAATGCCAGTCGCTCGTCGCCGTTCACCTCGTTCATGGTGGCCGCATCGAACACCTTGCCGTTGATCACCGTGTACGCCACCTTCTCGGACAGACGCAGGTTCTCCAGCGGGTTGCCGTCCACCACGATGATGTCTGCCAGCTTGCCCGGCTCAAGACTGCCGAGGTCCTGGTCCATGCCCAGGTAGCGGGCACCGTCGATGGTGCCTGCGCGGAAAGCTTCCCAGGGAGTGAAACCGCCCTGCTCCATCATCCACATTTCCCAGTGGGCGCCGAGGCCCTCGCGCTGGCCGTGTGCACCGATGTGCACGGTGACGCCTTTATCGCGCAATTGCTTGGCGTGATGGGCCACATCCACGTGGTTGTAGTGATGATCCGGCGCGGTGGGGCGACGGATGGAGCGCGGATTGACGATAAAGTCCGGAGTAAAGCTGGTCAGGCGCTCGTTTTTCCACACTTCGGTGCGGTCGTACCAGTAGTACTCGCCGGAAAGGCCGCCGTAGGCCACCACGAAGGTCGGGGTGTAGCCGACACTGGTCTGGCCCCACATCTGCTCGACATCGGAGTAGATGTTGGCGATGGGCAGTGAGTGTTCGACACCGGTGTGGCCGTCCACAATCATGTTCATGTTGTGCTGGTACTTGCCGCCGCCTTCCGGCACCACCATCATGCCGAGCTTGCGACCGGCTTCCAATACCTGCTGGCGCTGCTCCCTTCTGGGCTGGTTGTAGCTCTTCACGGAAATGGCACCCATCTCCTTCAGGCGGCCAACGTGGAACTCCGCATCTTCGAGGCTGTTGATCTTGGCGCGGTAGCCGGGTCCCTTGGCACCGTACAGAATGGTACCGGTGGAGAAGATGCGCGGGCCGTTGATGATGTCGGCCTTCTGCATTTCTGCCGCGGAAAAAATCTCGCTGCTGTCGTTGGATGGATCGTGAATGGTGGTCACGCCAAACGCGAGGCTCGAATACAGGTTCCAGTTCTGTTGCGGGATGATTTCCTCGCGACCCTGTGCACCGTGTGCGTGAGCATCCACCAGGCCCGGCAGGACGGTCTTGCCGGTGACGTCGATACGCTGCGTACCGGCCGGGATTTCCACCTCACTGGGCGCACCCACGGCGACAATACGGTTGCCGCGGAATAGCACCACACCATTGTCGATGACTTCCTGTGACGTTTCCGCATCGCGCATGGTGACCACGGTACCACCGGTGAGGGCGACCAGCTTGTTGCTGTTGGCGAATGGCTGCTTGAAGCTGAGGTCGATGCCGTCGCTCACCGGTGCCGGCATCTGTTCCGGGGCGCCGGCGATGAAATCGAAGGCGTCTTTCAGTTCACGCTCATACAGCTTCGGGCCATGTGCCCAGCCAAGGGTCTGGCTGTCGGCGGACCAGTGCAGGTTCTCGCCGGCGCGCGCAGACACCTGGGTGACCTTCACCGCAGTTGCGTTGGGCCCGATGGATTCGGATTTGCCGGTGTGCATAAACGGTGCGGCGTAGGCTTTGAAGTCCTGGGTAAATGCAACCCAGCGGCTGTCCGGGGACAGGCGGAACGAGGTGATCTCCGCTCCATGCAGGTGCTCGCGCTCGTCTTTGCCGTTGGCATCGACACTCTTGAATACACGTTTGCCGCCGTCACCGTAGACGTACTCGGAAAAGTAAATACGGTCACTGTCGGCGCCGAAGTGCGGCTCATAACCGGACTTGCTGATACGGCGCTGCCAGTCGCCGTCCGCGTCTGCCAGATAGATGCCCGGTTCGAGCGAATATTCCGGGCTCAGCAGGTAACCTCCGGTGAAGCGGCGGAAGGCTACGGTCTCGCCGTCCGGGGAGAAACTGGGCTCTACATACAGGCCGGGTTCGCTGGTGATGGTATCCCCGCGGCCGTTGCGGGCGGAAACCACGCGTACCTGGCCAAGCGCTTCGTCATCCCAGGTGACGTAGGTGATCTGCTTGCCATCGCGCGACCAGCTCGGGTAGAACTCGAAGTGTTCGTCCTGGCGGGTCAGTCGGCGACGTTCGCCGCTGTCGACGTCCTGAATGTAGATTTTGCCCAGGGCCTGGAATGCGATCTGCTCGCCATTCGGAGATTTTTGCGCCCAGCGGATCATCTTCACATCGAACTGTTCCGGGGCCACATCTACCGGGAAGCGCACCGCATCGGCCACCTTCTTGTCGGTCTTGATATGGGCAACAATTTCCCGCGCACCCTGATCCTGGCTGCTGCCATCGGCATTGATGCGCAGGAACTTGCCGCCGCTCCACACGATCACCGATTGGCTGTCCGGCATCCAGTCGTACTGTACGTAGTTGCCGTGGGAGCCGAAGGTTTCCTGCAGGTCCCGCTCGAGTCCGGAATAGATCGGTGTTTCCAGGCCACTTTTCAGATCCTTGACGAACAGCGAGGTCTGGTCGTCCTGGCGGCGGATAAAGGCCAGCATCTCTCCGTCCGGCGAAGGTACCGGGGCGATGGAGCCGCCGGGGCCAGAGACGAAGGTCTCTTCTTTGCCGTCCTGCAGGTCGTAGCGGTTGATCGCAAAGATCTGCTGGGTGGAATTCTTGTTGTACTCCCATACCGTGCCAGGAGTAGTGTCGATGGCGTAATAGATGTAGCGACCGTCCGGGGAGAAGACCGCGTCGGAAATATTCTTCTGCGCAATGTCGCCGCCGATGCGGGCCTTGATCTGGCGCCCTTCACCGCCGCCGTAGTGGTACATCCAGATTTCCCCGGCGGGAAGGCTGCGGCCACTCATAAAGCCTTTGCGCGCTACCAGGTACTGGCCGTCCGGGCTGAAATTGGGGGCGTGTACCAGGTTTTCCTTCTCGGTGGTCAATTGGCGCAGGTTGCCGCCATTGCGGTCCATAATCCAGATATTGTCCGCGCCATCTCGGTCGCTCACGAAGACAACGGATTTGCCATCCGGGCTGAATCGCGGCTGGGTGTTCCACGCGATCTCGCTGGTAATCGCCCTGGCTTCGCCGCCGTCCACCGGCATTTCATAGATATCGCCCAGCATGTCGAAAATGATGGTTTTGCCATCGGGGCTGATATCCAGGTTGCTCCAGGTTGTCTCCCGGGTATCCAGGGGGATGGATTTGAACTCGTAGGGCGGCTTGTTTACGTCCCACTTGTCCGCTTCCTTGGCGTCTTCCGCCTGCGCGGCGAAGGGCAGTGTCAGTGCGAAGCCCGCGCTGCCGATCAGGCGCGCGAGTTTGCTGACTTTGGTTTTTATCATCATTGGCTCCCGGGTTACTGGAGATTGGGTGTTAAGCCGACCGCGCCCGGATACAGCGTGGCCGTTCAGGGAAATAATCCGGTCAAATTACTGGAAAGTAACCAAAAGGCAATAAAACTGCGCCGAATGGCAGAAAGTTCGGGATATGGCGGGGATGCGGGACAATCACCCGTGCAGGAATAGCCCCACACGCAAAGTATCCACACACAAAGTACGGCTTTGGCCAGGTTTGCAGTTCGGCGGGGGTCTAGACTTGCTGCTATCGTCGGCGGTTGGGCCTTGGCATATGAGCCATAAAAAGCATTCGGGAGCGGAGTCAGATCGCCCCAAAAGTGACAGTGAAATCCTGCAGGAGCAGATGCAGGATAGCCTGCACGAATATCGCCGCAACAACCACTCCCTGTTTCTGTCCTCGCTCGCGGCAGGCCTGGAAATCGGTTTCAGCCTGTTTCTGATGGCGGCTTTCTACAGCCATTTCAGTGCCGAAAATGACCAGCGCACGATGTATATGCTGATGGCGCTCAGCTATCCCATCGGTTTTATGCTGGTGATCATCGGCCGTTCCGACCTGTTTACCGAACACACGACCCTGGCGATATTGCCGGTGCTAAGCGGCAGGCAAAAAATACCGGGCCTGATGCGGGTGTGGGCGCTGATATACAGCGGGAATATGTTGGGGGCGCTGCTTTTCAGCATCCTGTTTGTGCAATTTGTCGATATGACCGACCGTCTCGATGGCGGTGTTTTCGCGTACTACGCGAAAAAATTGCTTGGTGACAACATTAGCGGACAGTTTGTGGGCGCTATTTTTGCCGGTTGGCTGATGGGGCTGCTGGGCTGGATGGTGGCCTCGTCCGCCGAAACGATCAGCCGCATGGCCGTGATAGCCCTGATTACGTTTGTCATTGGCCTCGGCGGGCTCGCGCACTGCATTGCCGGCGCCGTTGGTATCTTTTGCGCACTGCTGAGTGAGAGTTCGGGGATCTCCTATGTGAATGGCCTGCTTTTTCTCATCGTAGCCACCATCGGGAACACCATCGGCGGTTCGATTTTTGTGGGCTTCGTCAAATACAGCTATGTGGCCACTGGTCACGATTGAAGTATTCTTCGTCAGGTTTTGACTGCGGGTTGAGATTTGTAGCCCGGCCGCTCACAATTGCCGCCGATTTTTACTCAGTGAACTGGAATTACCATGACCATCGATGTCGTCATCCTCGCCGCCGGCAAAGGCACCCGCATGCGCTCTGACCTGCCAAAAGTCCTGCATCCGATCGGCGGTGTGCCCATGCTCGGTCGGGTGATAGATGCGGCCCAAGCACTGGGGGGTAACGGTGACGTGCAGACCACCGTGGTGATTGGTCATGGCGCCGAACTGGTGCGTGAGCGCTTTGCCAGTAGCGGCGTGCAGTTTGTGGAGCAGACCGAGCAGCTGGGTACCGGCCACGCGGTGGCGCAGGCGATCCCGAACTTCCGCGAGGGCGCCACCGTGCTGGTGCTCTACGGCGACGTGCCGCTGGTGAAAACTGCCACCTTGCAGAGCCTGCTGAAAGCCTCCGCAAGTGGCCCGGCCCTGCTGTCGGTGGTGATGGATGACCCCTCTGGTTATGGGCGCATCGTGCGCGACGGTGCTGGTCAGGTGCAGGCCATCGTCGAGCAGAAAGACGCCGACGCCGAGACCCTGAAGGTCACCGAGATCAACACCGGTATCCTCGCCGCCCCCGCCAACCTGCTGACCCAATGGCTGCCGGAACTCTCCAGCGACAACGCCCAGGGTGAGTACTACCTTACCGACGTGATCGCGCGCTCGGTCAGCGAGAACATCGCAGTTACCGGCGTGATCGCCGACGATCCCAATGAAGTGGCCGGCGTAAACAGCCGTGCACAACAGGCGGAGCTGGAGCGCGCGCTGCAGGCTGACACCGCCAGCGCCCTGATGGCCGCCGGCGTCACCCTGCTGGATCCGGTGCGCATCGACGTGCGCGGTTCCCTCATCTGCGGCAGCGATGTGTCCATCGACATCAACTGCATCTTTGAAGGCCAGGTCAGCCTCGGTGACAAGGTCCAGGTCGGCCCCAACTGCCTGCTGAAAAACTGCCAGCTGGCCGCCGGTACCGTCGTAGAGGCCAATACCATTATCGAAGACGCCGTGGTGGGTGAGGCCTGCACCATCGGCCCCTTCGCCCGCCTGCGCCCGGGTACCGAACTGGCCAATGGCGCCAAAGTTGGTAACTTCGTCGAGACCAAGAAAGCGAAGATCGGCCTCGGCAGCAAGGTGAATCACCTGTCCTATATCGGTGATGCGGAAGTCGGCGAAGGCGTCAATATTGGCGCCGGCACCATCACCTGTAACTACGATGGCGTGAACAAGTCCAAAACCGTCATCGGCAATGGCGCCTTTATTGGCTCCAACTCCGCCCTGGTGGCCCCGGTAGAAATCGGCGCCGGCGCGACCATCGGTGCCGGCTCCACCATTACTCGCGAAGTGAGTGCTGACGAACTGGCAGTAGCCCGTGGCAAACAGCGCAATATCGGTGGTTGGCAGCGGCCTACGAAAAAGTCCTGAGCTCCGTGGCCCGGATGCTCTGAAGCTGACCCGGTGGCGGTGGATCACTGGGTGCGGTTTTTCAGGACCGCTGTGAACCCATCCCTGGGCGCTGCGGCGCAAACATCCTGTTTGCGACGCTCCTGAAAAGCCGCACCCCGCACTCCACCTTCATCCAAACCCAAAGTACTTCGTAAGGACTTTCTTGGTCAGCTAACAAAGCGTATGCCTTGAAGCGAAGGTAAAGCGCCGGGTATGGGGTTTCGGAAGCGTCAGCGACAGGGATGTCGCTGACGCAGCGTACAGGGATGTATTCACAGCGGTTCCGAAACCCCATACCCGGTGATTTGCCGCCACTGAACCAAGATAAAACGGACCCCATAACTTCCCGCCACCAAAGAACCCCCAACTACAATAAAAGCATCGGAATCCAAGGAACCTAGCCGATGCACAAACCCCGCCTGCAGCTCCAGACTTCCTTCGATATCGCCCATCTCCAGTTCCTGGACAAACAGGGGCAGGCGACACAGCCGCTGCCCGACTTTGCCACCCCCGACTGGCTCACCTACTGCCTCCGCCAGATGCAACTGGCCCGGATGGTGGACGATCGCGCGGTCAAACTGCAGCGTACCGGCCGCCTCGGCACCTACCCCTCCACCCTCGGCCAGGAAGCCATCGGCATCGCCACCGGCAACGCCCTGATGGCGGAAGACATCTACTGTCCTTACTACCGGGAAACCGGCGCGTTCCTTGAGCGCGGCGTACTTATCGAAGAAATTCTCGCCAACTGGGGCGGCGACGAACGCGGGCAGAACTTCCAGCACCCGCGCAAGGATCTGCCCATCTGTGTTCCCATCGCCACCCAGATGCTGCACGCTGCCGGCGTTGCCTTTGCGCTCAAATACCGCCACCAGCAGAGCAACCAGCCGCTGCAGGTGGCCGTCGCCAGCTCCGGCGAGGGCGCGACTTCCAAGGGTGATTTCTACGAGGCCATGAACCTCGCCGGGGTGTGGAAGCTGCCAATGGTGTTTGTGGTAAACAACAACCAGTGGGCCATCTCGGTGTCACGAATAGCCCAGACCGCCACGCAGACCATCGCTCAGAAAGCCATCGCCGCCGGCATCCCGGCGCTGCAGGTGGACGGCAACGATATTGTCGCCGTGGCGTGGGCGGTGCGCGACGCTATGCAGCGGGCGCGGAGCGGGGAGGGCCCGGCACTGATCGAGGCGCTCAGCTACCGCCTGTGCGACCACACCACCGCCGACGACGCCAGCCGCTACCGCAGTGCCCAAGAGCTGGAGCAGGCGTGGCAGTGGGAGCCGATAAAGCGCCTGGATTCCTATCTGCGCGCACAAGACCTGTGGAGTGACGCCAAACAGCAGGATATGGAGCGGGAGCTGGCGCAGGTTATGGAATCGGCGTTGAACAACTGGGAATCCCGCACCCCAGAACCGGCCACGGCGATCTTCGATCACCTTTATGCCCAGCTGCCGGCCGCGTTCTACGAACAGTATGACCAGTTGCGGGACGAGCAGGCGGGGGCAGAACGCGAATGAGTGAGCAGGCGCAAACAGCGCAGGAACACAGGCCCATTACCCTGGTGGAAGCGGTCACCCAGGCGCTGGCCTATGCACTGAAAAACGACCCGGAAGTGGTGGTTTTCGGGCAGGATATTGGCGCGAACGGCGGCGTATTTCGGGCAACCGACGGGTTGCAGAAAACCTTCGGCGCTGACCGGGTACTGGATACGCCGCTGGCGGAAACCATGATTGCCGGCATCGCGGTGGGCATGGCTACCCAGGGTTTGAAGCCGGTGGCGGAGTTCCAGTTCATGGGGTTTATCTACCCCGGGCTCGACCATATCCTCAGCCACGCCGCGCGCATGCGCAACCGCACCCGCGGCCGTCTCAGTTGCCCGATTGTCTACCGCGCACCCTATGGTGGCGGTATTCACGCGCCGGAGCACCACAGCGAGAGCACCGAGGCCCTGTTCGCGCATATTCCCGGTCTGCGTGTGGTGGTGCCCTCCTCCCCGGCGCGGGCCTACGGTCTGTTGCTGGCCGCCATTGCCGATCCCGATCCGGTACTGTTCCTGGAACCCAAACGTATTTACCGCGCCGCCAGACAACCGGTCCCCGACAACGGTGAAGCCCTGCCACTGGACAGCGCCTTTGTACTGCGCGAAGGCACTGATCTGACCCTGATTGCGTGGGGCGCCAGCGTAAAAGAAACCCTCGCAGCCGCCGACCTGCTGGCGTCACACGGCATCGAGGCCGAAGTCATCGACCCCGCCACGCTGAAGCCGCTGGATATCCACAGCATTATCGACTCCCTGGAGAAGACCCGCCGCTGCGTGGTGGTACACGAAGCCGCGCGCTTCGGCGGCCTGGGTGCGGAAATCGCCGCTCAGATCCAGGAATACGCTTTTGATCTGCTGGATGCGCCGGTACAGCGTGTCACCGGGTATGACACGGTAATGCCCTACTACCAGCTGGAGAACACCTATCTGCCGGGCGTCGAGCGCATTTTGGCCGGTGCGCGCGCCGCGCTGGATTATGTCCGCGATCCCGGGCGGGAGGGCGGCCAATGAAGATTTTTAAACTCCCGGATCTGGGTGAGGGCCTGCCCGACGCGGTCATCCGCGAATGGCATGTGCAGGAAGGCGACAGCGTCAGCGCCGACCAGGCCCTGGTCACCGTGGAAACCGCCAAGGCGCTGGTGGAAGTGCCCTCGCCCTTTTCCGGCACCGTGGAAAAGCGCTACGCCGCCGAAGGCGACACCCTGGAAACGGGCCAGCCACTGGTTGGCTTTGTCGGCGAGGAAACCGGTGGTGCAGCCGACAACGAGACTAAGAACAAGACCGGGGAGCAAGCGCAGCCCGCGGATTCCGGCACCGTCGTCGGCAAAATCGAGCAGGGTTCTGAGGCGCTGGCGGTAGAGCAGCGCCCGGTCACCAGTCGCCCGCGCAACGCCACCCCCGCCGTGCGCGCCCTCGCCCGTCGTCTCGGCGTCGACCTGGAAAACCTGCATCCGGCCGGCGCACGGTTTACCGAAGCGGAAGTGCGCGCCGCGGCTCGCGGTGAAACCATCCCCAGGTGGACGGAAAAGACGGCGATCGGCAGCGATAGCGCGGCAAAAAGTCCGGAAATCGACGTCTTTGAAAGCACCGCAAATTCCTCTTCGGAATCCAGTCCCGCGCGCCGCGCCATGACCATTGCCATGAATCGTGCCCGCGACCAGGTCTGCCCGATGACCCTGTTCGACGAGGTGGATATCTCCGACTGGCCGAAGGGGACGTCGGCCACCCTGCGCCTGCTCAAGGCCATCGCCCACGCTGCCAGTGAAGAACCGAATCTCAATGCCCATTTCGACAACGAAGTGCTGGTGCCCAAAACCCCGGTGAACGTGGGCCTTGCGGTGGACGCGCCAAAGGGGCTGTTTGTCCCGGTGCTGCAGGATGTGGGCGCGCAGTGCGAAGAGGTGCTGCTGGAAACCATCGCCCGCTTCAAGCAACAGGCTGCCGACGGTGCCATCCCACAAAAAGACCTGCAGGGAGCCACCATCCACCTCTCCAATTTCGGCAGCCTCGCCGGCCGCTTCGCCACGCCGGTGGTGGTACCACCGCTGGTTTGTATTGTCGGCGCCGGCCGCAGCCACAAGGCGGTACTGCCCCACAAGGGCAAAGCCCGGGTGCGCAAACTGCTACCTCTCTCGATTACGGCCGACCACCGTGCGGTGACCGGTGGCGAACTGGCGAGATTCCTCAAGGCCCTGAAAGATAGCTTGAAGGGCTGACCAACAAGCTGCACGACAAATTCAGGGTGTGAACATTGCTTTCATTTTGCTATGCTTATCTTACGAATCGAAACTTAAGCCAGCATGTCCAAGCGCAACACCCAGCAACGCCGCCATCAGATACTGAGCCAGATCAACGAAGCCGGCGAAGCCACCGTCGAAGAATTGGCGCGCCAGTTCGAAACCTCGGAAGTTACGATCCGAAAGGATCTGGCCGCGATGGAAGTCAGTGGCTTGCTGCTGCGTCGCCACGGCGGCGCCATTCCTTTGCCGCGGGAGCTGGTAGCCGAAGACCCTCTGTCCCAGACCAAACGCGCCATCGGCCGCGCTGCCGCCGAGCTCATCCGTGACCACAACCGCATCGTCATCGACTACGGCCGCACCACCACCGGCCTGATCCCCGAACTGAACCACAAGCGCGGCCTCGTCGTCATGACCAACTCCCTGCACGTCGCTAACCAGCTGCGGGAGCTGGAAAACGAGCCCACCCTGCTGATGACCGGCGGCACCTGGGATCCTCACTTCGAAGCCTTCCAGGGCCAGGTCGCCGAGCAGGTCCTCCGCGGCTACGACTTCGATCAGGCGTTTATCGGCGCCGACGGCATCGACCTCGAACGGGGCACCTGCACCTTCAACGAACAGATTGGTCTCTCCAGAGTGATGGCCGATGTGGCCCGTGAAGTGGTGGTGATGGCGGAGTCCAGCAAGGTGGGTAGAAGAATCCCGAACCTGGAACTGAGTTGGGACATGTTCGGCACTCTGGTGACCGATAGCGGCATCGAAGACAGTGTTTGCGCGCAGCTGGAAAGCAGAGGTCTGCGAGTCATCTGTGCAGATGTGAATTAACGAAAAGCAGAGTGCATTAAACACTCTGAAACATGATGAAAAGGCGGCAGCGTCGCCGCCACTGCGCCAAGCCAGTGGCGCGGAACCAAAAAAATACCGAGGTAGAGAAAAATGTGTGGAATCGTAGGTGCCCTGGGCCAAAGAAATGTAACCGGAATCCTGCTGGAAGGCCTGCGCCGACTGGAATACCGCGGCTATGATTCCGCCGGTGTCTGCCTCGTCAACGGCGACGGCAAGCTGCAGCTGCGCAAAACCCAGGGCAAAGTCGCCGATCTGGAAAGCGCCCTCGATGACAACCCCACCGCCGGCCAACTGGGTATCGCCCACACCCGCTGGGCCACGCACGGTGTACCCTCGGACAAAAACTCCCACCCGCATGCTTCCGGCAATTTCGCTCTGGTACACAACGGCATCATCGAAAACTACCAAGAACTGCGCGAAGAGCTGATCGGCAAAGGCTACGAATTCCAGTCCGAAACCGACACCGAAGTGGTCGTGCACCTGATCCACGACCTCGCCAAGGACAACCGCGACCTGTTGCAGGCCGTCTCCGCTGCCACCCAGAAGCTTGAAGGTGCCTACGCCCTCGGCGTAGTCTGCTCTACCGAGCCCGAGCGCCTGGTATGTGCGCGCCTCGGCAGCCCGCTGGTGATTGGCGTCGGCATTGAAGAAAACTTTATCGCGTCCGATCCCATGGCCCTGCAACAGGTCACCGACCGCTTTATCTTCCTGGAGGAAGGTGACATCGCCGAGGTCACCCGCGACGGCATCGCCATCTGGGACAAGGCTGGTGAAGAGGTAAGCCGCCCGGTCAACAAACTGCAGGGTGGTCACGATGCCGCCGACAAGGGCCGCTACCGCCACTACATGCAGAAGGAAATCTTCGAGCAACCGAAAGTGGTCGAAGCCACCATGGCCGGGCGCATCGGCGAACACTCGGTACTGTCCCAGGCCCTCGGCACCGCCGCCAATGAAATCCTGCCGCAGGTAAAGCAGGTGCAGATCGTCGCCTGCGGCACCAGCTATCACGCCGGTCTGGTCGCCCGCTACTGGATCGAAGACTGGGCCGGTGTGCCCTGCTCCGTTGAGGTCGCCAGCGAAATCCGCTACCGCAAGACCGCGGTGCGCGCGGGTACATTGTTCGTCACCATCTCCCAGTCCGGCGAGACCGCCGATACCCTGGCCGCGCTGCGCCAGGCCAAGGAGCTCGGCTACCTCGCTTCCATGACGATCTGCAACGTGCCCAACAGCTCGCTGGTGCGCGAGTCCGAACTGCAGCTGATGACCGAGGCTGGCCCCGAAATCGGTGTCGCCTCCACCAAAGCGTTCACCACTCAGCTGGTTGCCCTGCAACTGTTCTGCATCGCGTTGGCCAAGGCCAATGGCATGAGTGCCGAGCGTGAAGCGGAACTGGTCGCGGCCCTGCACCAACTGCCAGAGCTGATGAACAAGTTCACCGGTTTGGATGCACTGGTAAAAGCCACCTCGGAGGCCTTCGCGGAAAAACACCACGCGCTCTTTCTAGGCCGCGGAGTGGAATACCCGATCGCGCTGGAGGGCGCGCTCAAGCTCAAGGAAATTTCCTACATCCACGCCGAAGCCTACCCCGCCGGCGAACTCAAGCACGGTCCACTGGCACTGGTGGATGCGGATATGCCGGTGATCGTCGTCGCCCCGAATAATGAATTGCTGGAAAAACTGAAATCCAACCTGCAGGAAGTGCGTGCGCGCGGTGGCGAGCTGTTTGTGTTTGCGAGTCCCGAGGCCGGGTTCAAGAGCGAGTCTGGCTTGACCGTGGTCGAAGTGCCGGATGCGCCGGAAAGCCTGCAGCCGATTCTGTACACGGTACCATTGCAGTTGCTGAGCTATCACGTCGCACTGTTGAAGGGCACCGATGTGGACCAACCGCGGAATCTGGCGAAGTCGGTGACTGTCGAATAAGTCAGTTTTCTAACAGACTTCATTGTCTGTAAGGAGGGAATTGGTGTTACGCAGACTGTATTTGGCATTGATGGCTACTGCTGCAGTGCTGTTTTTGTCAGCGTGTTCCTCTGGCGCGTTTTTTCTGGCAAATCTGCCTGTGAAGTTTGCTGGCCCCGAAGTTTCCCGGGATATTAGTTATGGTCCGGAGGCCTGGCAAAAGCTGGACATCTACAGGCCGGAGAAAACAAACGAGCCGGCTCCGGTGCTCGTCTTTTTCTATGGCGGGCGTTGGACCTTTGGAAATAAAGAGCAGTATGCATTTGTCGCTAAAACATTCGCGGATGCTGGCTATGTGGTAGTACTGCCGGAGTATTCCAAGTATCCAGCAGTCAAGTTTCCCGCCTTCATTGAAGATGGTGCAAAGGCGGTCGCCTGGACACACAGAAATATTCCTGAATATGGCGGAGACACCAGGCGCTTCTTCATATCCGGGCATTCGTCGGGCGCACACATGGGGGCGTTGATTTCTGCCAACCCAAAATATTTGGAAACCGAAGGCAAACCGCTGTCCATCATTACCGGCTTTGCCGGTCTCGCTGGGCCTTACGATTTTATTCCGCAAGCGGAAGATCTGAAAGACCTCTTTGGTCCACCGAAAAACTATCCAAATATGCAGGTGCCTACCTTTATAAACGGACAACAGCCGCCTATGCTTTTGCTGCATGGCGCCGACGATAAACAAGTCATACTGCGCAATCTCAATCGTTTGAGAGATAAGATCGAAAAGTCTGGTGGCGTGGTCGAAGCGCATATTTACGAGGGCGTTGATCACATTGATATCATCGGATCCCTGAGCTGGATACTGGACTTTAAAGCGCCAGTTGAAAGAGATATGTTGGATTTTTTCGAGCGCCAGTCAGAGCAATAGAAGGCCAAGTATCCGTCCGTTAGTTTCTCCTCCCACTGAATAAAAAAAGCCCACCAAACTTGAGGTGGGCTTTTTTATGGATGACTGTTTTACTCTTCAGGGTTTTCCTGGGCAGCCTGAAGGAGTAGTTTCATAATGTGTTGCGTAAACCGCTTTTTATGCTCCGCACGTAATCCCGCCATATATTCTGATTCACCGGGAACCTCGATCGCCGGCAGCAGCTCGTTGACTGCTTCATCGCCATTCCAGGGTACGGTATCAATACTGTTAAAACTGGTTCTGAATTTCAGATACTTATCTTTGTCGAGAAAAACATAGGCATTGGAGTAATACTTGATGCCATTTTTGTCGGTAAGCTCAAACGAGGATTTAAGCCCGGAAAACTGCTTGCCGCCCTGAGAGAAAGCATAAGGTTCTGTGACTTCTGGACCTCGATTCTGGTAGTGCCCGTATTCGATGGCCTGATCAATCTCGGCGAGAACCCTCTGCATTTCCCCGTTCAGCGTTTCCTCCGCATCGCTCCAGTCAAAACTGGCGATGGGGTATACATAAACATCGATGTTGTCGCGAGTGTACTGCTTGTTGGTGTATTCGAGCAGGATGCCCAACATGGGCTCGTCGAATACCTTCTTGTTGATCATCACAAAATTTCCGGTTTCATCCGGATACTGCAACTGACTTTCATAGTTGGTAGCGTTCTCGGGGCGGATACTGGCACAGGAAGCGAGTGAAAGGCAGAGGATGGCGGCAATAATTTTTTGCATAAATATCCTTATTATTTCAAATTATGTTTTTTTGACAGGTTGTTTTGTTGCCGAATTAATTGCAAGTATTTCATACTATATGAAACCAAGTACAGGTGTGAGCCATGTTCAGCAGCAGTCGCCCAGCGCTGGTCATTATCGATGTCCAGCAGGCCATCGATCATTTCGACAGCGGCTATCGCAACAATCCCGATGCAGAAAAAGTGATCGCAAAAATTCTTGGGCAGTGGCGTGACGCAGATTTGCCTATTGCTCACGTGCGGCATGCATCCAAGTTCACTGAGTCTCCATATCACCCGGGTTCTCCGTATTTTGAATTCAAAGCGGATGCGATACCGGAGCAGCGGGAAAAGGTATTCACCAAATCAGAGAATTGTGCCTTTATCGGTACGGAGCTGGACAACTGGCTAGTGGATCAGGGTGTTACCGAAGTCGTGATATGCGGTGTGCTTACTAATAATTCGGTTGACGCAACGGTAAGGGTGGCCGCGGGACTCGGTTACGATGTATATGTGCCTGCAGAGGCCACTGCGGCGTTTCCTCTCAACCGACTCGATGGAAAATATGTGGCCGCAGAAGATGTTCACTGGATCTTTCTCAGCAATCTAGATGGTGAATATTGTCGAGTCTGTAGTGCAGATAAACTGCTGAGTAGTGTCAGCTAAGGTGCTAACGATAAGTACTCTGTATACGACCCCTTCGTAATCTACCCCGCTGCTAGCGGTGAATGTGGGTATATCGGCTATTGCCGCTTCCCCGACAATGAACTGCTAAAAAACAGAATAAAATACGCAGGCAGTGCTTATCGTAAATAATTCTGGAACGCAGGTTCCATTTACGTCTATCTTTTTTCAAATACACTGATCACGATAAAAATAATATCGATATATTCTAAAGCTACTGATTAAAAAACACCTGAAAAAATAGGTACATCTGTACAAGTTAATATGTAAATTTCTGTAATTTTTATCGAGAAATTAAGCGTGAAATTCACATGGATGAATTATACGCCAATAAAATAATATAACTTCGCTTTTTATAAACGCGTAACTTTCTGCATAGCGCACATATCTGTTAAGGTCGCCGGCTGTTTTTATTGCTCAAAACTGAGCATAGCAAAAACACCATCCATTATCGGGCCGGAGGCCCTAGCGTCATCTACACGGAGAGTGCTATGCCGCGCGCTTTATTCTTATTTCTTGTTTTGATTATTTCAGCTCAGTATTCGTGGGCGGCCGACGGCCGCGCGGATTACGACCTGGACGACGACGGTCTGATCGAGATTGACGACTGGTCAGATCTGAATGAAATCCGCAACAATCTGGATGGCTCAAGCCTTTATGGAAGCAGTGCCGGCTGTCCGGCCGATGGCTGCATTGGCTTTGAGCTCACCACCAGCCTGGATTTCGATACCAATGGGGATGGTGAACTGAATAGCAGTGATGCCTACTGGAACGAAGGTGAGGGTTGGGAACCGATTGGCATCCGCCCGGATTTTGGATTCAGTGGCGTATTTCATGGAAACGGCCACCTTATCCTTAACTTGATGACTGCACGCCCCGAAGAGTCTTTCCAGGGGCTGTTTGGTTATACGGAAAACGCTGTCCTTAAAGAGCTTGGTTTATCCGGACCTCTAATGAAAATTGAGGGTGATGGTGCTGTGGGTGCTTTGGTAGGCTGGGCACAGGAAAGTCAAATTACCGCGACCTTTGTCAGCGGGATTATTGATGCCCAGGGGAGTGAAGTCGGTGGTTTGGTGGGTACCGGGTTTGGTTCTCCGATTGTCGCCAGTTATGTCACGGGAATAGTCAGATCGGTAGGGGAATACCACATTGGCGGCTTGGTTGGGTACCAATTGGGTGCCGACGTCATCGCAAGCATGTCTACGGCGTACGTGCAGAGCAGCCAAATCGGAGGCTTGGTTGGCTACGGAGTCGATGGCGATGAAGGCGAAGTCATCGCAAGCTATTGGGCCATGGATACCTCGAGAAAGCTTGGAAGTTACGGAGGTACCCTGTCTACTCTGGCTGAACTTCAATGTCCTACCAGCGCCGACAACACTACCTGTGCACGATACACCCTCTTTGAAGGATGGTCGAGCCATACCGATGCTCAGGGTAACCCTTACTGGGATTTTGGCACCGATAGTGAATTGCCAGGATTGCGTTTACAGGGTCGCGTGTACCGCGATGAGGATGGCGATGGTATAACGGGTGAATACGATGCTTTCCCCTCAGCATATGCCGCTAGCGTCGATAGTGATGGTGATGGTGCTCCCGATGCCTGGAAAATCGCTAGTGAGGGCTATTTACGTATAAGCAGTGGTTTAGTGCTGGATCAGTTTCCCGATAACGTTGCTGCTGCGATTGATACCGATCTCGATGGCCAGCCCGACCAGTGGAACAGCGATTGCGATAGCGCTTGCCAGTCTTCATCGGGCCTGACATTGGATAGCGATAACGACAATGATGGTGTCGCCAACGACGTAGATGCCTTTCCAAAAAACCCTGCTGCCGCAACGGATTCCGATAACGACGGTTTACCGGATGCCTGGCTTGCCAACTGTGACAGTGCGTGCCAGGCCGGCTCGGGCCTCACGCTGGATACTTCCCTGAACGATACCGACAACGATGGTGTGGTGAATGACAGTGATGCGTTCGTCGACAACGCGGCGGCGGCCGTAGATGCCGATGGCGATGGTCTCCCCGATGCCTGGCTCGATGCCTGCGATAGCGCCTGCCAGTCTGCCTCGGACCTGACACTGGACCCGTCTCTTGACGACACCGACAACGACAGTGTGGTGAACGATGAAGATGCATTTGTTAACAACAGTGCCGCTGCGGTGGACGCGGATGCCGATGGCCTCCCGGACGAATGGCTGGACACCTGCGATAGCGCCTGCCAGTCCAACTCTGGCCTGACCCTGGACACTTATCCCAACGATACCGACAACGATGGCGTAGCCAACAACGAGGACCCCTACCCGACGGATCCCGACCGCACGATTGACGAGGACGCCCCGGAAATGGTGCAGGTACCGCAGCCGATCAGCGTTGCCGCCACCGGTGAATCTACCCTCGTCACCCTGGATGTGATGCACGCCCAGGCAATCGATAATTTCGATGACGAGCTGGATTTTGCGGTAGAGCTGGATGGCGTTGTACTGGTACGTAATGAAGAGCAGCAGGTGTCACTGCCCAGCGGTGCCCTTACCTTGCAGTGGATTGCGGTAGACGACGCAGGCAACCGCTCCGAGCCCATGGCACAACGAGTCAATGTCTACCCGTTGGTGCGCTTTACCCGTGCAGAGTCTGTTACCGGTGAAGACCGCGTGCATTCGGTTGGCGTCAGTCTGTCGGGTCCCTCACCGGAATTTCCGGTCACGGTACTGGTTCACTGGAATGTGCCAGACAGTGATGCCACGGCCGCGGATTTTGTCACCGACGGTGAGAACGGAGTGGACCTGAACGCACTGACCGTCACCATAGACTCCGCCGATGTGCTGGATGATGCCGCTGTGTTGCTTCCCATCGCCGCGGATAACCTGGCCGAACCAGACGAGCGCTTCATCCTCGAACTGGCCTCTGCCGGTGCCGGTAGTGACGAGTTGTTTCCGATGTCCATTGACGAAGCGCACCAGCGCCACCAATTGATGATTACCGACAATAACGTGGCACCGGAGGTGAGTGTCAGTGCCACCCAGGCTGGTGAGACCGCTAGCGTGTTCGACGTTGGCGCGGGCGAAATCACGCTCAGCGCAGAAGTCACAGACGTAAACGGCGGCGATAGTCACAGCTACCAGTGGTATACGAGCGAGCTGCCGGTAACTCCGGGGAATCAGGCAAGCTTTACTTTCGACCCGCAATCGATGTCACCGGGTGAATACACCGTGAGCATTGTGGTTACCGATGACGGCAACCCCATGCTGTCTTCGGAAGAAACCAGCTACGTCTTTACGCTCGAGGAAGATACTTCTGACGGCGATGGCGATGGCGATGGCGATGGCGATGGCGATGGCGATGGCGATGGCGATGGCGATGGCGATGGCGATGGCCAAACGCCGGTTGATCCGGGTGGCAGCAGCTCCGGTGGCTCAAGTGGTGGCAGTGCAGGCGTCTGGCTGCTCTGCCTGCTGGCGCTCGGCGGCTTATGGCGCCGGAGAACTTCAGGTTAAAAACGGTTTGTTTTAACGCAAAGCCGGTGGAAACCCCACCGGCTTTTTCTTTTATCGAACAAGCATGATCTCATGCCCCTCGACAGCTTCCGCCCGACGACTACTTTGTAGTAGGACAGTTACAAAACTCCTATTAGAGGTCGGGATACCTTGTTAGAACAGCTAGATGCCGTGTTTCTGGCGCGAGTGCAGTTTGCCTTTACTGTGTCGTTCCATTTTGTCTTCCCCGCGTTCTCCATCGGACTTGCCAGTTATCTGATGGTGCTCGAGGGTTTGTGGCTGAAAACCGGTCGTGGTATTTACGCCAACCTCTACCGCTACTGGCTCAAGATCTTTGCCGTGGGTTTCGGCATGGGCGTGGTTTCCGGCGTGGTGCTGTCCTATCAGTTCGGCACCAACTGGTCGGCATTTTCCACCAAGGCGGGGCCGATTGTCGGGCCGCTTATGGGCTATGAGGTGATTACCGCATTCTTTCTCGAGGCGGGCTTCCTCGGCGTGATGCTGTTCGGTATCAGCAAGGTGGGCAAGCGCCTGCATTTTTTTGCCACCTGTATGGTGGCGCTGGGTACCTTTGTTTCCGCCTTCTGGATTCTGTCGGTGAACTCGTGGATGCAGACCCCGGCGGGCCACGAGATCAACGCACAGGGGCAGTTTATTGTCGGAAGCTCCTGGTGGGATGTAATTTTTAATCCCAGCTTCCCGTATCGCCTGGTGCACACGGTCACCGCGGCCTATCTGACCACCGCCTTTGCGGTGGGCGGGGTCGGTGCCTGGCATCTGCTCAGGGACCGCAACAACGTCGGCGCACGCAAGATGTTCTCCATGGCCATGTGGATGGCGGTGATTGTAACTCCCGTGCAGATCATTGCCGGCGACCTGCATGGGCTGAATACCCTGGAACACCAGCCGGTCAAGGTGTTGGCGATGGAGGGTGACTATGATCCCAGCCCCGATGGTGCAGAGCTGATCCTCTTCGGCCTGCCGGATGACGAGGCGGCGAAAGTCCACTACAAGGTCGCCATCCCCAAGTTGGGGTCACTGGTGCTGAAGCACGACCCGAATGCGCCGCTACCCGGGCTCACCGATTACCCCCGTGAGGAGTGGCCGCCGGTAGCGGTGGTGTTCTGGTCCTTCCGCATCATGGTGGCAATCGGCTTTGCCATGCTGGCATTGGGTGTGTGGAGCCTGATCGCGCGACGTCGCCAGCGGTTGTTCGAGTCGCGACCGCTGCACCGCGCCGCGGTGCTGATGGGACCCGCCGGCTTTGTTGCGGTGATCGCTGGCTGGATTACCACCGAGGTCGGCCGCCAGCCGTACACGGTCTATGGATTGCTGAGAACCGCAGAATCCGCCTCGCCGCTGGATGCGCCCGCCGTGGCGACCTCGCTGATCGCATTTATTGTGGTCTACTCCGCTGTGTTCGGTATGGGTGTTTACTATCTACTGCGCATGATGGCGCAACCGCCACATCGCGGGGAGACCGAGCCACCCAATGTGCCCCTCCACGCGGCAGGTATTACCCCCGCCTCCAGCATTGAGGCGGCCTGGTCGAAAGAGGGAGACACACATGGGAAGCATTGATCTGTCACTGGCGTGGGCCGCCATCATCTGTTTTGCAATCTTCGCCTATGTGGTCATGGACGGCTTCGACCTGGGCGTGGGTATCCTTTCTCCGGTGCTGGAACCGGGCAAGGAGCGCGACCAGGCGATTAACTCCATTGCCCCTTTCTGGGATGGTAATGAGACCTGGCTGGTCATGGGCGGTGGCGGCCTGCTGGCGGTATTCCCCCTCGCCTATTCCATCATTCTACCGGCGACCTACCCGCTGATGATTGCGATGCTGCTGGGCCTGGTATTCCGCGGCGCAGCATTCGAATTCCGCTGGCGGGACCCGGCGCATCAGCCGCTGTGGGATCTGGTGATTACCGTAGGATCCACCGTGGCCGCCCTCGCCCAGGGCATCACCATTGGCGCGATATTGCAGGGCATCGAAGTGGAGAACAACGCCTATGCCGGTGGCTGGCTGGACTGGTTGAGCCCGTTCAGCATTCTCACCGGCATTGCGGTGGTCATCGGCTATGCGCTGCTGGGCGCCACCTGGTTGATTCGCAAGACCGAGGGCGGTTGCCAGCGCCATGCGCATCGCCTGGCGTACTGGTTAGGTATCGCCACGGTGCTCGCGTTGGTTGCGGTGAGTGCCGCCACGCCATTTTTATACACTGACTACTGGCACCGTTGGTTTGAAATGCCCCAGGTTCTGTGGACCGCCCAGGTCCCGCTAATGGTTGCCATCTGCACCGGCTTTTTTTTCTGGAGCCTGAAAAGGGGCCATGAGCTGCTGCCATTCTTGATGGCGCTGGCGCTATTCCTGTTGGGGTTTATCGGGCTTTGCATCAGCATCTATCCCAACATGGTTCCGCCGTCGATCTCACTCTGGGAGGCGGCGGCCCCGCGGGATAGTCAGTTGTTCCTACTGGTAGGAGCGGTATTTATTATCCCGGTTATTCTGGGCTACACCGGCTGGGCCTACTGGGTGTTCCGCGGCAAGGTCGGCACCGAGGGCTATCACTGATGAAAATAGAGGTGTCGGCGTGGAAGCGCCTTGGCTGGATGGTTGCGATCTGGATGATGAGCGTTGCTGCGCTCGGCCTGGTTTCTCTGGTGTTGAAATGGTGGCTGAACGGCTAGCCACGCGGCATGGCCTCAATTTTTGTTGCGCGGCCACCTGGCGTGATGCTTACTGATTAAAGGACAGATATAGTGACATCAAAGGTAGTGAGTCATCGCGATGCATCATGAGCAACCCAACAATCCACTGCACGGCGTCAAGCTGGAGACCATTGTGGTGGAACTGGAGGAACACTACGGTTGGGACGGGCTCGCCGAGCGGGTGCCGGTCAACTGTTTCAGGAACGATCCCTCGGTGAAATCCAGTCTCAAATTTCTGCGCAGAACACCCTGGGCCCGGGAGAAGGTCGAGGCCTTATATGTTGCGACCTTTCGTAGTGACAACCCGTGGAAGACCTGAAACTGTGGTAGTGATGACTGTAGCCAACCGAATTCATAAAGCCCTGCTGATCCTGCTCTTGGGTATTCTTTCTGCCTGTACCGGTATTCCGGAGGGCGTGGAGCCGATCGACGATTTCGAATTACAGCGCTACCTGGGCAAGTGGTATGAAATCGCACGCCTGGACCACCCCTTCGAGCGCGGCCTGAGTCGGGTGACGGCGGAATACACTTTGCTGGACGACGGTGGGGTCAAGGTGCTCAACCGGGGCCTTGATGCGAAAAAGGGTGAGTGGCAGGACGCCGAGGGCAAGGCTTATTTTGTCGGCGCGCCAAATATCGGACACCTGAAGGTGTCCTTTTTTGGGCCTTTTTACAGTTCTTACATCATCTTCGAACTCGCAGACGATTATGGCTATTCCATGGTGTCCGGCCCGGATCGCTCCTATCTGTGGTTGTTGTCGCGCACACCCACCGTGTCCGATCAGGTGAAACATCGCTTCCTGAAACGGGCCGCGCAGCTCGGGTTCGACACCGGCGCATTGATATTTGTGGCGCAGCAACCGAAAGGATAAAACCAGTTCACGGTGAACGATCGCGCTGCCGGAACCACCATCCAGGGGATAATCGCCGAGGGCTCGGCGGTGAACATCGGCGGTGAACAAAGGCTCCGCACCTTCGCCCTCTCAAAAGGGTAGTCACCGACGAACCCCATGAGCCGAAATCTGACTTGAAAAACTGCTGGGCCATGTGCGAAAGCAACAGGTGAACCAGCCGGTCGCCTGTGGGCGGATGGGGTTCGGTGGGAAAACAGAATAAGCTGACATTCCGCCATTTTCAGCCAATAACTTTACCAAAATATCCCGGTATTGCTTTACATCTTGTATCGTCAGGGGCGGTTCGGTATAAGCGAACTGTAATTCAAAGATAAACGGCTTTATGTTGTATAACCAAAGCATTATCGGCGACCCACTCTGCACCCGCGCCAGCGATTTTCACCTCAGCGAGTGGTTCGACAATTAGTTGACCGCTACCAGACCTGGTAGCGGGCAGCGCTTCCCTGCCTGAATTCTTTCCAGTTTTCTCTACCCGACACCGTCATCGGCTGCGTTATTGCGGCTTTGCGTTGCTGTGGGGAAAACTCAGTCCTGTAAAACCAAAGACCTACAAAAACAACGACATACCCGAGGGTTAAGCTATGAAGACGTCCAACAAAAAACGGCTGGTACTGGCCATCGCCCTGGCCAACTGTGCGCCGGCCGCCGTATTTGCTCAAAACGACGAAAAAGAAAATGCGGTGATTGAAGAGCTGGTGGTCACCGCCAGCCGCCGCGCGGAGAGTGTCCAGGATATTCCGTACAATATCACCGCCGTAACCGGTGAATTCATCAACGATATTGGTGCCGATGACCTGAGCAAGATGTCCCAGTTCATTCCGGGCATGCAGATGATTGACGCCGGTGCGCGCAGCACCGGCCTGGTCACCCTGCGCGGCATGAATGTGGGGGGATTGGAAGCGTCAGAAAACCAGGGTGGTAAGGACATTATCTCCCGCTACGTCAATGACACCCCGCTGTTGATCGATTTCAAGCTGGTGGATATCGAGCGCGTCGAAGTGTTGCGTGGCCCCCAGGGCACCCTGTACGGTCGCGGCGCCATGGCAGGCACCCTGCGTTACATCCTCAATAAGCCGACCACCGAAGTCACCGAGGGCTCTGTACGCACCGAGGTATACAAGAATAGCGAGAGCGACGGCTTCTCTAGTGAAGTGAGTGGTGTCTTGAACCTGCCACTCTCAGATACCCTGGCACTGCGTGTCTCCGGTACCCGGGTCGATGATGCGGGATTTGTCGATTACAACAACGTGCTGGTAGAGCCGGGCGTTTCCAATGACGAGCGCCAGATTAAGGATGCCAATACGGAGGAGACCACCTCTGCACGGGTTGCCCTGCGCTGGGAGCCTAACGACACCTTCTTCGCTCAAGCCAACTATTATCTGCAGGATTCCACTGCTGGTGGTCGCCAGGCGGTGAACCCTGGATTCACCGGTGATGATTTCACCTCTGCACTGCGTTACGAGGAAGTGCGCGAAAACAAAGACACGCTGCTGAATCTGGAACTTGGCTATAACAGCGATGCCATTGAAATTTTCTCCACCACTTCGGTCGCGGAATATGAAGGCATTGGCAATCGAGACCAGACCGACCTGTTGTGCGTGGACATCTGGAGTGGCTACTGTGACTTCCCGCAGTTCTCCGCCTACACCGTGGACGACAACCAGTCCGAGTCCCTGGTGCACGAGACCCGCGTCCTGTCGACTGACGAGAATTCTCCTGATTGGCTCGACTGGATCGCCGGTGTGTATTACGAGGAGACCGACACCCTGCTGGATGCGCGCGAATATACACCGGGTTTTGGTGATTTCGTCGACAGTGAGTGGGGTTGGGGCCAGACTGGCTACGGCGACCTCGAGTACTGGCGCTACGCCGACAGCACGTTCAAGGAGCAGGCGGTGTATGGCGAAGCCACCTTCCACGCCAACGATCGGCTGCAGTTCACCGTCGGCGCCCGCTACTTCCAGCAGGAAGAATCCTTCGCCTACGACTGCACCATGCTGCCGTTCTACACCGGCCCCGAGGCGGACTGCCGCGATGGCGACGGCGAGATCGACGACACGGTGTTCAAGTTCAACGCCGCCTACAACTTCACCGACGACGTGATGTTCTACGCCACCGTTGCCGAGGGCTTCCGCCGCGGTGGCACCAATGCGGGCCCGCAGCTGCTGGACAGCGAGCAGACGTTCAGCTCCGATGCAGCCGTTAATTACGAATTGGGTTGGCACACCGCGCTTGGCGGCAACGTTATTCTCAACGGCGCCGTGTTCCTGATTGACTGGAGTGACCTGCAGGTGCCCACCAAGTCCCAGGAAGCGGCGATCAACATCACCAAGAACGCCAGCCAGGGCCAGATCAGCGGTCTCGAACTGTCGGCGCAGGCGGCACTCACGGATAACCTGATGCTGAACGGCTGGGTGACCTACTACGATCACGCGCTGGATGGTGATGCCCCTGAGATCGGCGGCTTTGACGGCGACAGCTTCCCCGGCGTACCCAACCTGCAGTACAACCTGGCGCTGGACTACAACGTGGCAGTCCCCACCGGCGAGCTGACCCTGCGCGGTAACATGTACTACAAGGATCAGGTCGACACCCGCCTCAACAGCCTCGGTGACAACTTCGATAACGAAACCCTTGAGGACTACCACCTGTTCAATCTGTCGGCGGACTACCGTCTGGACCAGTGGCGCGCATCGTTATTTGCCGACAATGTCACCAACGAGCAGTACTACAACGGCGTTCGCAGTGAAAAGCGCTACGGTGAGCGCGGTCAGTTTTACTACGTGGGCCAGCCGCGTACTATCGGGATGAATCTCGCCTACGAGTTCTGAGCATTCCCTCTTTTTGAGACTATCTTTTGGCGGGGCCAGCCCCGCCTTTTTTCTGGTCTCTGGCTCATTCACGAAAAATTCGCTCAATCCGTTCCCTTTTTCCCTGTCTCGCATGGTCTGCTATGTCCGAACACTCCATCCGCCAACTGCTTGATTTCGCTCGTCGGTCTGTCGCCGAGGGCGACTGGCGCAGTGTTACCTCGCGATGTATTACGGTGCTTAAATCTGATCCTCAACAGGCCGAGGCGCATACGCTGCTGGGACTTGCCGCCCTCGAGGGTGGTAAACCCGAGATTGCAGTCCGTGCCTTTAAAACGGCTTTGCGCGAGGATGCCTCCTTCGCTGAGGCCCGGGTATATCTCGCACGAATACTTGCGGCCAATGGCCAGTTTGCGGCGGCGGAGTCCGAGGCCGCACAGTGTGTGGAAAAAATTTCCGGAAATCCGGTTTTGCTGGATACGCTCGCCACACTCTATAGCCGGATCGGGCGGCAGCAGAAGGCGCTCTTGCTGTACCAGCAAGCACACAAGCTGGCGCCGAAAAATGTCGGTATTCTTGCCAATATGGCTGCCGTACAGATTTTTCTCGGCGACAGCGCGGAGGCGGCCACCGCGCTGAAGCGAGGGCTGCAACTGGCACCGGATCACTATCGTAGCCATTGGCTGCTTGCGAAATGTCACCGCTCAGAAGAGCGCGCGGCGATACAGGCGCAGCTCAATGCGCTACTTTCTCTCACCCAGGCAGGCACACCACAGGCGCTGCCTTACCTGCACTATGCCGCCGGAAAGCTGTGTGAGGATCTGGCTGATTGGTCGGCAGCTTGGGAGCACTACCAATCCGGTGCGACCGCGCAGCGGCAGCGACTGCACTACAGCAATGAGCAGGAGCAGGAGGTATTTGCCGCAGTGCGAGAGTATCTCGGGGCTCAGTGGTATAGGGAAAGCGGCAAAAACGCCGGGACGGAGAGTAAAAATGAAGAAGTCCCGATATTTATCGTGGGCTTACCGCGTTCGGGCAGCACTCTGGTGGAACAGATCCTGGGGTGCCATTCACAGGTGCAGGCCTTGGGGGAGCTGCTGCAGTGGCCATTGGCCGTTAAGCATCATTCGGGCAATCGCGATGTAGCACTGCACAGTCCCGATAGCATACGCGCGAGCGCAAAGAAGCCGCCCGTTGCACTCGGGCAGCTATATCAAAAGAACATTGCCCACCTGCGAAATGATCGGCGCTTCTTCACCGACAAGCTGCCTGGTAATTTCCTTTACCTGTCGCTAATCGCCCGTGCCCTGCCCCGCGCGCGCTTCGTGCATGTCACCCGTGACCCGATGGATGCCGGCTTTGCCATCTACAAGCAACTGTTCGCAGATGCCTATCCCTGGTCGTATGACCTGGAGGAATTGGGCTCTTACTATGTGGAGTACCAAAAATTGATGCAGGATTGGCAGGATTTGCTGGGCGATCGCATATACACGGTCAATTACGAGACGCTGGTAGCCGATCCGCAGGGTGCGACCCGCGCATTACTGGACTGGCTGGAGCTGCCGTTTGAAAGCGCCTGCCTGAAGTTTTATCAGACCCAGACTGTGGCTGCCACCGCCAGTGCTTCCCAGGTCCGCGAGCCCATTCACCAGCGCTCGAGCGGCCGCTGGCAGAAGTTTGCAGCACAGCTGCAGCCCTACCGCACCGTGCTGGAAAGCGCGGGCATCCTGCCGCCTGGCTGAACAGCTTGTCAGTGAGAGCCCGCTCTGCCGCCAAGGCTTAAAGCCCGGGTCTGACTTTGCGGCCCTCGGTGTTTTTATCGCGCTCGTCACCCGGGCCCTTTTGCCGGTCTTCCCAGTGATGGTCCAGGTGTAAGTCGGGGTCGCGCCGATCTTCCCGCAGTGCCTGCAGCAGTTGCTCGCGGTAGATTTTGGTCTTGGCGACGTGTTGGGATTCATTGCGCCAGTACGGAAACAGGGACTCCAGCATGCGCTGGTCGTGCTGCTTGAACTTGCGCGCGGCGCGCTGGGCCTGGTGTTTGGAGAGGCCCAGCAACTGCAGTGCGCCGGCACCGATCTCGAGTGCGCTGTCGACGGTTTCCCGGTAGATGTACTCCACTCCCGCTTCCATCAGCGCGTACTGGTGCATGCGGTTGCGCGCGCGCGCCAGAATCGTGAGGTGCGGGAAGTGTTTCTGGATACGGCTGACAATCTCCAGTGATGCCGCCTGGTCGCTCAGGGTAAGGATCACAATTTTTGCATTCCCTGCGCCGGCGGCATGTAGCAAGTCCTCGCGCGAGGCATCGCCGTAGTAAGCCTTGATACCATAGCGGCGCACCAGCTCCAGCTGCTCGGCATTGTGTTCCAGCAGAGTAGTGTCAAAACCGCTGGCATTGAGTAGGCGGCCGGCAATCTGCCCGTAGCGGCCATAGCCGATGATGATCACCGGGGAACCGTCGTCGTGTGGATCCGTCTCCGGCAGATCCGGCCGGCGCGGACCGGCAAAGAAGCGCGGCTGAATGAGCTGTTCATAGGCCATCAACAGCAGGGGCGTAAATGCCATCGACAGCGCGATGAGCGCAATCAGTACACTGCTCACATCATTCGCCAGTACGTGGTTCTGGCTGGCGTAGGCCAGCAGGACAAAGCCGAACTCCCCCGCCTGCGCCAGCGACAGGGCAAACAGCCAGTCTTCCCCTTTTGCCATACCGCGCAGGCGCGACAGCGCAAACAGAATGGCAAACTTTACAGAGACTAGCAGAGCCAGCAGGGCAACAAGCAATAAGGGCTTCTGCATCACCAGCGCCAGGTCCAGGTTGGCTCCCACCGCGAGGAAAAACAGTCCCAGCAACAGGCCCTTGAATGGCTGGATATCCGCTTCCAGCTCGTGGCGGAACTCGCTTTCTGCCAGCACCACGCCGGCGATAAACGTGCCCAGTGCCGGCGACAGCTCGAGCCAGCTCATGACCGCGGCGGAGCCCAGCACGATCAGCAGCGAGCAGGCGGTGAACAGTTCCCGGGTGCGGGCACCGACGACCAGACGCAGCAGCGGCGTAAGCAGGTAGCGCCCCGCCAGTACCAGCGCAGTAACGGCGCCGAGCACCGCCAGTGCGTAGGCCCAGCCCTGCAGGGCATGCGGGTCCTCGGCAACTTTCATCGTGGCGAGTAATGGCAGCAGCGCGAGGATCGGGATAACCGCGATATCCTGGAACAGCAGCACGCTGAACGCATTGCGTCCGCCCTCGGTGTTGAGCAGGTTTTTTTCCGACAGCGACTGCAGCACGATGGCAGTGGAGGACAGTGCGAGGATCAGGCCGATGGCGATGCCCGCACGGATACTGCTGCCAAAACCGTAAATGGCGATCACGCTTATGGCCGCGGCGGTGAGTACGACCTGGGCACCGCCGGTACCAAAGATCGATCCGCGCAGCGCCCACAGCTTGCGCGGCTGTAGCTCGAGCCCGATCAGGAACAACATCAGCGCCACGCCGAACTCGGCAAAGTGCAGTTCGTCACTGGTATCCCCCACCAGGCCAAAGGTGTGAGGGCCGATGAGAACGCCGGCTACGAGGTAGCCGAGTACCGAGCCGAAGCCGAGGCGCTTGGCGACTGGTACGGAAAATACCGCGGCGGCGAGAAAGATGACGGTCTGAAGTAGAAAGTTGTCGTGCGGCATGGCCTGTTCTTGTCTATTTCGAAAAGTGCGCCGCTAAATCGGCGGCCTCAATCAGGTTGCGGGCTCGGCCCTGAAATCTCGGGGTCGATGGCTGCGCGGCTGCGGCGGATCAGCGGTGCGATGGTTGAGCCCTGGATGACAATGGAGAAGACTACCACGCCGTAGGTCATCACTACCCACAGGTGTCGCAGGTCGTGATTACCACCTTCTTCCCCGCCGCTGATTGCATACCCCGCCGGTATCGACATCGCCAGCGCCAGCGCCAGGCCACCGCGCAATCCACCCCAGATCAGGATCCGTTCGGTATAAGGGTGGTAGTCCCGTCGTCGCTTCAGGAACATGAAAGGCACACCCACGGCGAGCATGCGGCCCAGCAGCACGATCACGATGGCAGCTACGATGAGGACGTAGTCGATGGGCTGGAAATCGATGGTGACCAGGAACAGGCCCACCAGCAGGAACAGGATGCCGTTCATGAATTCTTCGGTGATGGTCCAGAAGTTATCCAGCTCGTGCTGACTCACCCGGGAAAAGCCGCGCTCACGGGTAAAGTTGCCGATGATAATGCCGGACACGACCATCGCCAGTGCGCCGGATACACCGAGAAGGTTTGCGGTGGCAAATCCCGCGGTGGGAATCACCAGGGTGAGCAGCAGTTCCAGGCTGTGCTCATTGGTGGAGCAGATCAGCCAGTGGAATAGACCGCCAATCGCCAGTCCCAGCGCGATGCCGCCGAGGGCTTCCGCCATAAACAGGTGGCTGATGGCTGGCAGCGTCGGGTCGGTCCCCTCGAACGCCAGTGCGTAGATCACTGAGAATACCACCATGCCGAAACCGTCGTTGAACAGCGACTCTCCTTCCACCTGAATCGAAATCTGCTCCGGTGCCTTCAGGCTCTTGATGATGGCAAGTACCGCAATCGGGTCGGTGGGAGAGATCAGTGCGCCAAACAGCAGGCAGTACACCAGCGCCACCGGCATGCCGATCAGACCGAGGAACCAGAACAGCATATAGCCGACGGCAAAGGTCGAGATGAGGGTGCCGAAGATGGCGAGCACGGTGATTTCAAGTTTCTGGTTGCGCAGCATCAACAGGTCGATGTGCAGGCTGCCGGCGAACAACAGGAAGCCGAGCATGCCTTTCAGCAGCAGGTCTTCCAGGTTCATCAGCGGTAACAATTGTGAGACCCAGTCGCGCAGTTCCACCACCTCCATTTTGCCGAGGCCGGTGACGATCAGCGACAGTGCCAGGGAGCCGGCGGTGATGGCGATGGTGGTCTGGGTGCGCAGCACGTATTGGTTGAGGAATCCCAGAAACACGGAGATGGCGGCGAGAAAACAGAAAATGTAATAGACGTCCATGCCCTTGGGGGATACCTCGAGAGACAGTGTGGCGCGCCGGTGCGCAGAACCGGCGCGCGCGGCTCAATCCGTAAGCGTGCCGTTATTGTAGTCGCGCAGGGTCTGTTCGATTTGCTCGCGGGTGTTCATCACGAAGGGACCGTAGTGCACCACCGGCTCGTTGAGCGGCAGTCCGTGCAATACGAGCAGCCCCGTGTCCTGTTGTTTTCCCGCGCTCTCCTCTGGTGTTCCCTGCGGCGCGCGCAATTGTAGCGACTCACCGTTTCCAAACAACACCAGATTGCCGCGATTGACCACGCCGCGACCGGTATCGAGAGCGCCGCGGTAGACATACACCAGCACCGAGTGCTCCGCGGGCAGTGGAAGAATGACTTCTGCGCCGGGCGCGAGGCGTACATCGGCGACCGAGGCTTCCGCCGCCGCGTCGAGCAGTGGTGCGCAATGGGGCTCGCCGCCCACCTGCCACTCACCGGCGATCATGCGCATCAGTGAGCCGCGATCATCCAGCGTCAGCTCGCGCACTTCATCCGGCTGGATGTCGCGCCAGCCGGGTTTGCTCATCTTGTCCTTTGCCGCCATGTTGATCCACAGCTGGAAGCCGTGCATACCGACATCCCCCTGGGATGGCATTTCCGAGTGGATGATGCCGCGACCGGCGCGCATCCACTGGGCGCCGCCTTCTGCGATGGCACCGCGATTACCCAGGTGATCCTGGTGCTCGAACTCGCCAGACAGCATATAGGTGAGTGTCTCGATACCGCGGTGGGGATGCGGGGGAAATCCGGCGATGTAGTCGTCGGGGTTTTCCGAGCGTATTTCATCGATCATCAGGAACGGGCTGAATTCCTGAGACTGGAAGCCCGCGACCCGGTGAATCTTTACCCCCGCGCCATCGGCGGAAGGGTGGCCTGGCACTACCCGCGCTGCCGGGCGCACACCGGCGCCAGTTACATCATTCTGTGTGAATTTCTGCATGGTTCTATTCCTCCATTTGCGGCAGTATAGGCCGATAAAATCGCCAGAAAATGGCAAATAATCGCAGCTAATATTCGAACAGCTCGACAGATCCTTTTTTAAACCATTCATCTAACGAAGTCAGACAAAGGAAAGTCCATGGCCAAGGTAACTCTGGAACAGTGGCGTATGTTTCAGGCAGTGGTGGAGCACGGCGGCTTTTCCCAGGCTGCGGAAGCGGTGCACAAGAGCCAGTCTTCCATCAATCACGCGGTACACAAGCTGCAGGAGAGCCTCGGTGTTTCCCTGCTGGAGGTGCGCGGGCGCAAGGCGGAGCTCACCGACGCCGGGCGGGTACTGCTGAACCGCGCCGGCGGCCTGCTGGATGAGGCGGAGGCACTGGAATCCGTGGCGGAGAGTCTCGCCGCCGGTACCGAGGCACGGTTGCGGCTGGCGGTGGATGTACTGTTCGATTACGAGGCGCTGTTCAACGCGGTGGAGCGCTTCGCCGGGGAGTACCCCCATACCCGCCTGGAAATTCGCGAAACGGTACTGTCCGGGGCCGAAGAACTGCTGCTGCAACAGGAGGTGGATTTCATCCTGACCGCGCGGGTGCCCCAGGGGTTTGTCGGCGAACCGGTCTCAAGGGTGAAATTTGTACCCGTGGCGCACCCGGATCACCCCCTGCACCATCTGGGCCGACCGGTTAACCGGGAGGACCTGAAAGCGAGCCGGCAGATCGTAATGCGGGATTCTGCACTCAAAAATCGCCAGGACGCGGGCTGGCTGGGCTCGGATCAACGCATAACGGTCACCAACGTGCACACCTCGGTGGAACTGATTGAGCGCGGCCTGGGCTTCGCCTGGCTGCCACAGACACGAATCCGCGACTCCCTGTCGGCCGACCGGCTGCTGCCGCTGCGTACCGAGGAGCCGTGGGAACGGGATGTGACGGTATATCTGGTCTATGCCGACCAGGACCGCGCCGGTCCGGCTGCCGGTCTGCTACTGCGCGCCCTGCGGGAAGGGCTGCCGCCATTCGAGTAGATGTCTACTGGGTACATGCCTTCCGGCATGTACCTTCGGACAAGTCCCACCACCTGCAGGAATCGCAAGTTAATGAAGCAAGTTACCGACCAGATCAACTGGGGAATAATCGGCTGCGGAAATGTTACCGAGGTCAAGAGTGGCCCCGCTTTCAACAAGGTTGCGGGGTCGAAGCTGGTTGCGGTAATGCGCAGGGACAAGGCAAAACTGCGCGATTACGCCGCGAGGCACGCGGTGCCGAAAGTGTACGAAAGCGCCGACGAACTGATCAACGACCCTGAGATTGACGCCATTTATGTCGCCACACCGCCGGGCAGCCACAAAGAGTACGCCCTGAAGGTAGCGAGCGCTAACAAACACTGCTGTCTGGAAAAACCGATGGCTCTCAATTTTGAGGAGTGCTGCGAGATCAACGCGGCATTTGCCGGCAAACAGGCGCAACTCTTTGTAGCGTATTATCGCCGGTCATTACCGCGTTTCCGGAAAGTGAAAGAGTGGCTTGAGTCGGGGAAGATCGGTGCCGTTCGGCACATAAACTGGAGCTATTGTCGCTCGCCCTCTCCAGCAGACCTGTCGCCGGACTATGACTGGCACACCGATCCGGTGGTATCTGGCGGTGGTCACTTTGTGGATCTGGCCTGCCACGGGCTGGATCTGTTTATGTTTCTGGCCGGTGATATTCGCGAGGCCAAGGGCATCGCGGTAAACCAGCAGAATCTGTATGACGCCGAAGATGCGGTATCGGCGTGCTGGGTTTTTGAAAGTGGTGCCACGGGGTCCGGATTCTGGAATTTTGGTGCCAGCGAAAGAGTGGACCAGGTCGTGATCACCGGCAGCGCGGGAAACATCCGCTTTTCCGTTTTTTCCGACGAACCTTTTGTGCTGGAAAGCGCCGCGGGGTCGGAAGTCGCTGAAATCGGCAACCCCGAGAACATCCAGTACTTCCACATCGAAAACATGGTCAAGCACCTCAATGGTGAGGCGCTCCACCCCGCCCCGGGTGACAAGGCGGCGAGGGCCTCACTTGTTATGGACCAGATCCTTGCCGGATTCCGCCGGCCGACCTGATCGCGCCGGGGCGCCGCCCGGCCACCGGGTCGCCCCAGGCCGGCCGCTTTCCCTCCTCCGTCTGTCTTCAAATCGAAAAAATCGACCATTTTCAGCGAAAATATGCGCTTTTAGTCCCGAAAATCAGAAATACACTGAACAACGTTGTCACTCCATACACTTCCCCTTTTGGCCGTGAGATGAGAGGGCTTAACCATGCACAATGGTGTTCTGTGTGATTTCACCAAACTGGTGGCGCGCATTCTTATGTCGGTGATGTTTATCGTTGCCGGTTACAGCAAGATCGGCGGCTACGCCGGCACCCAGGAATACATGGCGGCGGTTGGCGTGCCCGGTTTGCTGTTACCGCTGGTGATTCTGCTGGAGCTGGGCGGTGGCCTGGCGATCCTGTTCGGGTTTTTTACCCGCTGGGTGGCGCTGGCATTTGCCGCCTTCTGCCTGATCAGTGCCTGGCTGTTCCACAATATTCCCGGTGACCAGACCCAGCAGATCATGTTCATGAAAAACGTCACCATCGCCGGCGGGTTTCTGATTCTGGCCTGCGCCGGTGCCGGTAAATTCAGCTTCGACTACGCCATGGCGCGGGTCAAAAAACGCTGACGCTCACGCAAGCAAGGAGAATTACGAATGGGATTGCTGGTTAACGGCGAGTGGAAAGACCGCTGGTACGATACTGACAAAAGCGGCGGTGAATTCGAGCGCGAGGCGGCACAGTTGCGCAACTGGATCACCGCTGACGGCAGTGCCGGCCCCAGTGGTGAGGGTGGCTTTGCCGCGGAGCAGGACCGCTATCACCTCTACGTCTCCCTCGCCTGCCCCTGGGCACACCGCACATTGATCTTCCGCAAGCTCAAGGGTCTCGAGGACCTGATCACGGTGTCGGTGGTCAGCCCGTACATGATGGAAAACGGCTGGACCTTCAATCAAGACGAGGGCAGCAGTGGTGATGCGCTCCATGGCAGCGAATTCATGCATCAGATCTACACCCGCCACCGCAGGGACTACTCCGGGCGGGTAACCGTGCCGGTGCTGTGGGATAAGCAGCGCGAGTGCATCGTCAGCAACGAGTCAGCGGAGATCATCCGCATGTTCAACTCGGCGTTCAACGAACTGACCGGTGACGATCAGGATTTTTATCCACAGGATTTGCGCGGGGATATCGATGCCAGCAACCAGCTGGTCTACGAAAATGTGAACAACGGTGTGTATCGCGCGGGATTTGCCACCAGCAAGGATGCCTATGAGGCCGCCTACCACCGGTTGTTCGAGGTCCTCGAGCAGCTGGAGCACAGGTTGGGCGACAACCGTTATCTCACCGGTGAGCGTATTACTGAGGCCGACTGGCGGTTGTTCACTACACTCATCCGGTTCGACGCCGTGTATCACGGCCACTTCAAGTGCAACAAGCAGCGGCTGGCGGATTACCCCAACCTGTGGGGTTATGTGCGCGAGCTGTATCAGTGGCCGGGTGTGGCCGAGACCGTGGATTTTCATCATATCAAGACCCACTACTACGCCAGCCATCGCAATATCAATCCCACGGGCATAGTGCCGGTGGGACCGGAGCTGGACTATAGCGCGCCTCACGGCCGCGGATGATCGAGCCGGATACCCGGCTCAGGCAAGGAGATACCCATGAAGCTGTTTTATGCCCCCGGTGCCTGTTCCCTGTCCCCGCATATTGTTGCCTGCGAGGCCGGCATTGAGCTGGAGTTGTGCAAGGTCAACCTGAAGGACAAGAAGACCGAAAGCGGCGGCGATTACACCGAAATCAACCCGAAGGGCTATGTGCCGGCACTGCAGCTGGAAGGCGGGGAGTTGCTGACCGAGGGGCCCGCCATTATCCAGTTCCTGGCGGAGCAGAAGCCCGAGAAAAACCTGGCGCCGGAATACGGCTCGCTGGCTCACTACCGGGTGCTGGAGTGGCTGAATTACATTTCCACCGAGGTACACAAGGCGTTCGTGCCGCTGTTCTGGGACGGCCGCGATGAAGAAAAGGCCGACGCCAGGGAAAAGCTTGCCGAGCGCTTCCAGTACGTGGAGGACAATCTCAACAGTGACTACCTGATGGGCGATGACTTCTGTATCGCCGATGCCTACCTGTTCACGGTGTACAGCTGGTGCGACAAGGTGGGCGTGGATACCGGCAGCTGGCCCAAACTCAAGGCGTTTGCCGAGCGCATGTCCCAACGCGAGGGGGTGCAGAAGGCAATGAAGGACGAAGGCCTGATCTGAGCGCGGGGCCTGTCGCCTTATTTGACCCTTTCCTCGATACCGATCGGCTGCCGCGCCCTGGCTACAAACAGCACCAGGCACAGCGCGGCGGCCGAGCAGCACAGCATGCCCACTGCAATCGGCACCAGGGTGCCGGTATGCACCGCATTCACCGCGCCGCCGAGCACCCCGCCGAAAATAAACAACGACGCCCCAAACAGCGCATTCGCAGTACCGCTGATATTGGGAAAAAACTCCAGATAGCAGGCCGCCGAGTTGGGGGTGATGATGCCGATGGCACCCATCGCCATCACCAGCGGAATCATCCACGCGAGCAGCGGCTGCTGGTCGCCGAAGTAGAGCGTGCTTGTCAGTAACAAAGCACAGGACACCACTTGCAGGCCGACGCCCGCCACCAGGATCTGTCGCGGTTCGAACACCTTCAGCAGGCGAATATTCAGCTGCACCAGAACCACCAGCCCCAGCACACAGCTACCGAACAGAATCGGGAAGTTGTGCGAGCTGACACCGAAATGCTCCATGAACACGAACGGCGCCGTGGTGATGTAGATAAACATGCAGCCGCTCACGAACGCCTGCCCGAACAGGAAGCCCAGCGCCCTCCGGCAGCGGAAGATCTGTGCGTAGCCGCCAATCATGCTGCGGCGGGACTGGCGCTGGCGCCGTGCACGGCGAAACCGGGAAACGGTCTCCGGCAGAATACCGCGCACCAGTACCATCATCAGCACGCCGTACACCAGCAGGAAGATAAAGATCGCGTGCCAGTCGCCGAAGGTCAGCAGGGTCGAGCCGATCACCGGTGCCACCATCGGCGCGATCAGCATCATGGTGGCGATCATCGACATGATCCGTGCCGCCTCGCGGCCGTGGTACAGGTCGCGCACGATGGCCCCGCAGATCACCGTGGCAAAGCCGCCACCCACAGCCTGGAAGAATCGCAGTGCCACCAGCAGCTCTACGTTATTGACGAGCAGGATCAGGGCGGTGCTGAGGATGAAGATACTGAGGCCGATGGTGCCGACGAGGATTCGACCCCAGCGATCCGATAGCGGGCCACCGAAGATCTGCCCTACCGCAAAGCCGAGCAGGTAGCTGGACACCGAGTGCTGCACCTGTGCCACGTCGACACCGAGCGCCGCAGCCATGGCCGGAATGGCCGGCAGGTAGGTATCAATGGCAAAGGGTGTCAGCGCTACCAGCGCAGCGAGACAGGGAGCGAGCCAGCGCGGCGGCTTGCCGTTGGCGTCGAAGAAGTTCGGGGGCATATCAGCTCGAATACAGCGGTCAGGACTGGAAAAAATCCGGTGTCGGCCCGTTACAGCATCGCCATTCACCGGTGGGCCGCGGCATGGTAACGGGCCAAGTCGGTAGTTTCCATGAAAGCGGAGATAAAAGCGGTCAGTGGCCTATCGGGCGGGGGCTAATAGACGCCCGTGACCGATCACAGGCTTGGCCAGCGGGAGGGCGATACCCTGTATTTCAGGGACGCTACCGTCCTCCGGCCCCTTCTGCGGTGCGTTTAGGCTCCGGTTTAATGCTTCTCTTCGCGCAGGTTGTACAGGCCCTTCTTCAGCTTGAGCAGGTGTTCCTGCAGCTGGGGCCCCTTGCGCTGGGCGACGCCGATGGCGAGCACATCAATCACCACCAGGTGGGCGATACGGGAAGAAAGCGGGGTGTAGAGTTCGATGTCTTCTTCCACGTCCACTTCCAGGGGGATGCTGGCCTGGCGGGTCATGGGAGAACCGCTGGGGCCGAGGCCGATCACGGTGGCACCCTGCTGTTTGGCCATTTCCATGGAGCGCAGCAGCGATGAGGTGCGGCCGCTCTGGGAGATGGCGACCACCACATCCCCGGGCTGCATGCTCATGGCGGACATGCTCTGCATATGGTGGTCCGAGTGGGCCGCGGTGGCCATCTGCAGGCGAAAGAACTTGTGCTGGGCGTCGGCGGCGACGGCGCCGGAGGCACCGAAGCCGAAGAATTCCACCCGCTTGGATGCCGCGATGGCGGCCACGGCGGCCTCCAGCGCGCGTCCGTCGATCTTGTCGCGCACGTTGAGCAGGGTATCGACGGTAGAGTCGAAGACCTTGCGCTTGTACTCGGCGATGGTGTCGGTTTCGGTGACTGCGATCTGGCCGAAGCTGGGGCTGGAGGCCAGCTGCTGCGCGAGGTTGAGCTTGAATTCCTGGAAGCCGGAGCAGCCCACGGCGCGACAGAAACGCACCACGGTAGGCTCGCTCACCTGGGCTTCGGTGGCGAGATCCACGATCCGCATATGAATGATTTCGCCGGGGTTGGCGAGGATATATTCGGCGACCTTGCGCTCCGATTTTCGCATGGCACTCAGCTGCTCGCTGATCCGCTGCGTGACTTCCGCTGGCTTCACGACACTACCTTCTATGGTTCAAGTTGTGCAGTTTAGCGGCATGGCGGGGTGCTGGCGAGCCTTGGGTTATTTTCGGGACCTTGGCAGTGGCGGCACCGGTGGGCCTATGCGGGACACGCCGTGGACCCATCCATGGGGGCTCGGCTGCGGCCGTCCTGGCCGCAGACGGTCCCGCAAAGCTCTACCCGGTAGCAGGCCCGCCACAGGACGTGGATTGGACGGACCACAAAACCCTGTTTATATACCCAGTTATCCCAAAACCCCTGATACAATCCGCCCCCATGGACGTATCTGAACTCTTAGACCCCCTCAACGACCCCCAACGCGAGGCTGTGGCCGCGCCGCCGGGCAATCAACTGGTTCTCGCCGGTGCCGGCTCGGGCAAGACCCGCGTGCTGGTGCATCGCATCGCCTGGCTGATGCAGGTAGAGGGGGCGTCGCCCTACTCCATCATGGCAGTGACCTTTACCAACAAGGCCGCGCGCGAGATGCGCGGGCGCATTGAGGAGCTGCTGGGGGTAAATACCTTTGGCATGTGGGTGGGCACCTTCCACGGTCTCGCCCACCGCCTGCTGCGCGCCCACTGGCAGGAAGCGAAGCTGCCGCAGAATTTCCAGATCCTCGACAGCGACGATCAGCTGCGCCTGATCAAGCGGGTGCAGAACGGGCTGGGGCTCGACGAGAAGAAGTGGTCCCCGCGGGAGACCCAGTGGTGGATCGGTGCGCAGAAGGATGAGGGCATCCGCCCGCAGTATATCCAGCTAACTGGCGATCCCTGGCTGCAGACCATGGTGCGTATTTACAGCGCCTATGAAGAAGCCTGCCAGCGCGCCGGCGTGGTGGATTTTGGTGAGCTGCTGTTGCGCGCGCACGAGCTGCTGCTGAACAACGACAGCATTCTCGCCCACTACCGCCGCCGCTTTCCGTACATCCTGGTGGACGAGTTCCAGGACACCAACACCATTCAATATGCCTGGCTGCGCCTGCTGGCCGGGGATCAGTGCTGCATCACCGCAGTGGGCGACGACGACCAGTCGATCTATGGCTGGCGCGGTGCCAAGATCGAGAATATCCAGCACTTCGAGGCGGACCTGAAAGATGTGCAGACGGTGCGCCTGGAGCAGAACTACCGTTCCACCAGCACCATCCTGAACGCGGCCAACGCGGTGATCGCGCACAATTCCGGCCGCCTCGGCAAGGAGCTGTGGACCGAGGGCGACAAGGGCGAGCCCATCGCGCTTTACTCCGCGTACAACGAGCAGGACGAAGCGCGCTTTATCGTCGAGCGCATCAAGGACTGGGTGCGCGACGGCAACCGCCGCGACAGCATTGCCATCCTGTACCGCTCCAACGCCCAGTCGCGGGTGCTGGAAGAAGGGCTGCTGCGGGAGCAGGTGCCCTACCGCATCTACGGCGGCCAGCGCTTCTACGAGCGCATGGAGATCAAGAATGCGCTGTCCTACATGCGTCTGATTACCAACCGCCACGATGACACCTCCTTCGAGCGGGTGGTGAACACCCCGACCCGCGGCATCGGTGCGCGCACTGTGGAGCTGGTGCGGGAATTCGCCCGCGAGCACGGCAGCTCCATGTGGGACGCCGCGGCGAAAATGCTGCAGCAGAAAGTCCTCGCGGCCCGCGCCGGCAACGCGCTGGCGAACTTCCTCAGCCTGATCGACGCACTGGACGAAGAGAGCACCGACAAGAGCCTCGATCACATCGCCGAGATGGCCATCGAGCAGACCGGCCTGATCGACTTTCACGGCAAGGAAAAGGGCGAGAAGGGCCAGACCCGGGTGGAAAACCTGCAGGAACTGGTCAGTGCCTGTCGCGCCTTCGACGGCATACCCACGGTCGATGCCGATGGCGAGGCGGTGGACGAGGAAGAAATTCCACTGATTAACCAGTTCCTCGACAGCGCCGCGCTGGACGCCGGCGAGGGCCAGGCGGACGAGTTTGAAGATGCGGTGCAGCTGATGACGCTGCACTCGGCCAAGGGCCTCGAGTTCCCGCTGGTATTTATGGCCGGTGTGGAGGAAAACCTCTTCCCGCACAAGATGTCGGCCCAGGAGCCCGGGCGCATGGAGGAGGAGCGGCGCCTGTGTTACGTGGGTATCACCCGCGCGATGCAGAAGCTGTATATCACCTACGCCGAAAGCCGCCGCCTGTTCGGCAGCGAAACCTACAACAAGCCGTCGCGCTTCGTGAGTGAAATCCCGGTGGAATATATCCACGAGGTACGGCTCAAGAGCGAGATCTCCAAACCCCTGTTCCAGCCGAACTATGGCAAGTTCGGTGGTGGCGCCGGCCAGTTTTCCGACCCGGCCCCCGAGTTCGACGACGACGTGCCACCCCTGGCGCTCGGAGGCCGTGTGGATCACGCCAAATTCGGCGAGGGCACGGTGGTCCAGTTCGAAGGCTCTGGCCCGCGCGCGCGAGTGCAGGTCAACTTCGACGACGCCGGCAGCAAATGGCTGGTAGTATCCATGGCCAAGTTGCAGCCGCTATAAACGTCGACACTGCCATCCCGGCATGCGCCAGGGTGGCGAAATAAAACAATAAAAACTCAAACGGACATGAAAAAAATAAACTGGTATCCCCCTGTCATTCTTGGCTTGCTCGCCCTGCTGGTCGTTACCTTCGGCGCGCTGGTGGTGTCCCGCTCGGACCAGGAGCAGACGGTTACATCGATCGAAAACACTGGCCAGCAGACCTTTGAGTGGAAGCTGGTCACCACCTGGCCGAAAAATTTCCCCGGCCTTGGCAGTGCGCCCGAGCGCTTTGCCAAAAATGTGTCAGAGATGTCCAACGGCCGCCTGAAGATCAAGGTCTACGGTGCCGGAGAGCTGGTGCCGGCCATGGGCGTGTTCGGGGCGGTATCTGATGGCGCTGCACAAGTAGGCCACGGTGCGGCCTATTACTGGAAGGGCAAGGTGCCCGCCGCGCAGTTTTTTACCGCGGTACCGTTTGGATTAAACGCCCAGGAGATGAATGGCTGGCTGCACTATGGCGGCGGCCTGGAACTGTGGGAAGAAATCTATGCGCCGTTTGACCTGATTCCCATGGCCGGCGGCTCCACCGGCGTACAGATGGCGGGCTGGTTCAACAAGGAAATCAACACCGTCGACGACCTCAAGGGGCTCAAGATGCGCATCCCGGGCCTCGGAGGCGAGGTGCTGAACCGCGCCGGTGGTACCGCGGTCACCATCCCCGGTGGCGAACTCTACACCGCCCTGCAGACCGGTGTGATCGACGCTACCGAATGGGTGGGCCCTTACAACGACCTCGCCTTCGGTTTCCACCAGATCGCCAAATACTACTACTACCCGGGCTGGCACGAGCCGGGTTCGATCCTCGAAATCATCATCAACAAAACCGCCTTCGAAAAGCTGCCAAAAGATCTCCAGGCCATCGTGCGCACCGCCGCCCGCGATGCCAACCAGGACATGCTCGATGAATATACCGCGCGCAACAACCGCGCACTGAAAGAGCTGGTGGAAGAGCACGGGGTAGAGCTGCGCCGACTGCCGGACGAGGTCATCGCCCACCTGAAAACGATCAATCAAAACATCATGGAAAAAACCGCGGCGGAGGATCCGCAGTTTCATCGTGTGTACGAGGCGTTCAAGGAATTTGAATCCCAGGTAATTCCCTACCATCGGATCAGTGAAGAGGCGTATTACCAGACGCGCGATGTCGCGCCAGAGTAATCGTTACGAACTTCTTATTCCTTTTAAATTTCTGTGTCGACGTTAAGCCGTTCATGCTTTGCGTCGATGCCCTCCTCTCTTTGGCTTCATCCCCTTTAGCGCCCCGCGAGCTGCCTTCTTATCTGGCACATCTGTACTCAATTTGGAAATTGAGTCTGACACTATTTTATATTTTTGACATTGCCCAGTGGGTTATTAATATGCAGTCCTAGTTTGGCGTGCATAGATTGCACAAGTCAGTTCTTCTCGCACAGGTTCTTATAACAATGCTGCGCAATTTATCACTGTGCGTTTTCTTGGCGTTTATCTCGGGTACAGCGTTCGCTATGTCTATTTTTGATGCAGGTAAGGTTTGCACTTTTTCACCAATTTCCGGTGTCGTTCTATACGAGGGGAAACCCGTCGCCGGCGCCAGGATAGTGAGAACAACGGATTACCAGAAAAAGAGCCAAGACGAGGCGGTGACAGACGGTAACGGGTATTTTGAAATGCCCGGCATCTATGAACGGCATATTGTGAATTTTCTGCCGCAGGAGTTTGTTGTAGGCCAGTTGATCAATGTCTCGTTCAATGACAAGGAATACAAAATCTGGTCCGGTGTAAAGCGCAAATGGGAAGAAAACGCAGAATCGCGTGGTAAACCGTTGGTGGTAACCTGTGAGCTGACGCAGGAAGATGAGGTTATCAACGTAGATCGTCAGCCTTTTATTGCCAAGTGTAAGTGGGATGTAGATCCAAATATCAAGGCAGATATTTTTTAATAATAGAACAAGGATTTTCAGAATTACGCAAGATTTCCCTCGCAATCTGCTACCGAAGCTTTCATCCAGAGTAAACGAAATCAGTAAACCGGCACTGAGCGCAACCCTCGCAGAGGGCCGTGGCGTTTAGCAGGAGGCAGCACCGTCGTGCCGCCGGCGCAGTCGATGCCAACCAGGACACACTCGACAACCCCTCCTGACATATAAGAACCGCGACGCAGCGATACTGGAATAATAATCCAATAATGTTTATTTTCCGGGGACACTGGACTACTGGTGACTGGGTGTCCGAATCATCCCCATATGACTACCGGTGAAAACTGCTTATTTTTCCCGCGATTTTGGTGTCATAATGCCGGCCTGCCCTCCCCCAAATTAGTTGAAGCCCGTGAAACCCCCGAAACGCCTGCAGCCCCTTGTCGACGATGGTCTGATCGATGAAGTGATCAGCCGCCTGATGAGTGGCAAAGAAGCTGATATTTTCATCGTCCGCTGCGGTGACCAACTTCGCTGCGCCAAGGTCTACAAAGATGCGATCAAGCGCAGCTTCAAAAAGGCCGCCCAATACCAGGAGGGTAGAAAAGTACGCAGTGGTCGCCAGGCGCGCGCCATGGAAAAGCGTTCCAACTATGGCCGCAAACAGCAGGAAGAGATTTGGCAAAATGCCGAAGTCGATGCCCTGTCCCGCCTGGCCCGCGCCGGTGTCCGCGTGCCGGAAACCTACGGTTGCATCGATGGTGTATTGTTGATGGAACTGGTTACCAATGAAGCGGGTGATGTCGCTCCGCGACTCGGCGATGTGATCATGTCGGCAGAGCAGGCGATAGAAGATCATGCACTCGTGATGCATTACATCAACCTGATGCTGTGCGCGGGCATTGTCCACGGCGATCTCTCTGAGTTTAACGTGCTGGTGGATGATTACGGCCCGGTGATCATCGACCTGCCGCAGGCGATCAATGCCGCAGCCAACAACAGCGCACAAGAATTGTTCGCTCGCGATGTCAACAATATGCGTCGCTATTATGGTGCATTCGCCCCCGAGCTATTACACACGCAGTACGCCAAAGAAATCTGGGCATTGTTCGCCGAAGGTAACCTGACACCAGACTCGATACTCAGCGGGAAGTTTGAAGATGACAGTGACAGTGACGGTGTCGATGTGGACGGCGTTCTGGAAGAGATCCAAGCGGTGATGCGGGAGGAGCAGGAGCGGCAGCAGCGCGTTCTCGAAGCCGAGGTAGATTAGAATCCTCTCGCCCCCCCGCGTCGGCTTGATTCGGTTGACAAAAAAAGGGGCCTTGCGGCCCCGAAAAGAAAAGCACTGGGGTTGGATTGAGGGAGGGAGAATCAGAAGTCGTAGGCTTCCGCCCCCGCGTCTGATTTTTTCTCCTCGGGCTTGTCCGCCACCATCACTCGTCAAATTCATCCTCAACAAAACGGCGTTTGAAAAACAGCACGAAGACCTTCAGGTGATCGTGCGCATCGCCCCCGCGATGTAGCGCCAGAGTAATCGTCCCGCCCCTCAAGTTCGCTGGCGCAGAAATCGCGCATCTGCAACAATGCTGGCTTGCATTGGATTCTTAATGACGATAAATAGCGAGTGGAGATAGGGATGAGACATCTGGCCAGGAGCGCGATTTACTGGGCATTTGCCTATACCCTGCTGTGCACAGCACTACCGAGCCTCGCTGATTCAGCAGAAGCGATAAACTTCCCCGAATTGCGTGCAGTGACATCGCCGGAAGAAGCCGGGTTTTCCGCGCACAAGCTGAAGGAACTGGATAGCCTGATTTCGCGCGATGTGGCCGCCGGATTCCCTGGTGCAGTCCTGTTGATTATCCGCGATGGGAAAATCGTCAAAAACACCAGTTACGGTTACCGGCAGAAGTTTGCCGGTACCGCGGCCCTCAAAACATTTGTGCCGATGACCACCGGCACGCTGTTTGATCTGGCTTCCAACACCAAAATGTACGCAACCAATTTTGCACTGCAGAAGCTGGTGAGCGAAGGTAGGCTGGATCTAAAGGCACGAGTGCGTGATTACCTGCCGGAATTTCGCGATCACGATAGCGACAGTATTCGCGGGAAAGATGACCTGACCGTGGAGGACGTGCTGCGCCACCGCGCGGGCTTTATGGCCGACCCGCAATATCACAATCAGAAGGTTGCAAAAGGTCTGTACTCTCAGGTGAGAGACCTTACGCATAAAATGATTGTGCAGACGCCGCTGGTGTACCCACCGCGCACCGATAGTATTTACAGTGACGTGGACTATATGTTGCTCGGTCTGATTATCGAGCGGGTTACCGGCCAGAGGCTTGACGAGTACGTCGGGAAAACCATTTATGCCCCGCTGAAATTGACGCAAACCCACTTCAATCCCCTGCAAAAGGGTTTTGAGTCGACTGCGTTCGCCGCCACTGAACTTCAGGGCAATACCCGCGGGGGTATCATCTCATTTCCCAATATCCGCACTGATACGCTGCTGGGCCAGGTGCACGATGAAAAAGCCTACTATTCGATGGCGGGTGTTTCAGGTCATGCGGGGCTTTTTTCCACTACGGGTGATCTGGCGGTACTGCTGCAGGTAATGCTCAATGGCGGTGGCTACGGTGACATCGCCCTGTTCGATGCTGAATCCATCCGTGCGTTCACCGAGCCATCAGAAAAGGATCCAACGTTCGCGCTGGGTTGGCGGACCAATGGTGACGACAGTATGAAGTGGATGTTTGGCGAGCACGCCAGCAACCGCGCTTATGGCCACACCGGTTGGACCGGCACCCTCACCGTGATAGACCCGGAGTATGACCTGGGCATCGTTTTGCTCACCAATAAAAAGCACTCGCCGGTGATCAAGACCGGTAAGAATACCGGCCGGTTTATCGGTGATTTCTTTGCGGTTGGGCGCTACGGTGAAGTGGTGTCCGCGGTATACGCGGCAATGGAACAAAAGCCGATGGAACAAAAAAGGGGCCTTGCGGCCCCGAAAAGAAAAGTACTGGGGTTGGATTGATGGAGGGTGAATCAGAAATCGTAAGCACCTGCCGCCGCTTCTGATTTGTTCTCCTCCGGCTTGTCCGCCACCATCACTTCGGTGGTCAGCATCAGCCCGGCGATAGAGCCCGCGTTCTGCAGCGCGGAACGGGTGACCTTGGCGGGGTCGATGATGCCGAATTCCAGCATATCGCCGTAGTCGCCGGTCTGGGCGTTGTAGCCGTAGTTGGCGCTGTCATTGGCGCGCACCTGGTTCAGCACCACGCTGCCTTCCACACCGGCATTGGCGACGATCTGACGGAAGGGTTCTTCCATCGCGCGCAGGGCGATATTGATACCCACCTGCTGGTCGTCGTTGGTACCTTGCAGGCCGTTCTTGCGCAGGCTGTCGGCCACCCGCACCAGGGTCAGGCCACCGCCGGCAACAACACCTTCTTCTACCGCCGCGCGGGTCGCGTGGAAGGCGTCGTCCACCAGGTCTTTCTTCTCTTTCATTTCCACTTCGGTGGCCGCGCCCACCTTGATCACCGCAACACCGCCGGCCAGCTTGGCCACGCGTTCCTGCAGTTTTTCCTTGTCATAGTCAGAACTGGAGGCTTCGATTTCCGCGCGGATCTGTTTCACGCGGCTGTCGATGGCGCTCTTGTCACCGGCGCCGTCCACCACCACGGTGGTGTCCTTGCTGATGACCACACGCTTGGCACTGCCCAGCTGTTCCAGCTGCACCTTCTCCAGCGTCAGGCCGACCTCTTCGGAGATCACGGTGCCGCCGGTGAGGATAGCGATATCTTCCAGCATGGCTTTGCGGCGGTCGCCGAATCCCGGTGCTTTTACCGCGGCGACCTTGATGGTGCCGCGCAGACTGTTCACCACCAGGGTGGCCAGGGCTTCGCCTTCAATATCCTCGGCAATCAGTACCAGCGGGCGCCCGGCCTTGGCCACGGATTCCAGTAACGGCAGCAGATCGCGGATATTGCTGATCTTTTTGTCGAACAGCAGGATGTAGGGGTTATCCAGCTCCGCCTGCATCTTTTCCTGGTTGGTGATGAAGTACGGAGACAGGTAGCCGCGGTCGAACTGCATGCCTTCCACGACTTCCAGCTCGTTGTTGAGGGACTTGCCCTCTTCCACGGTAATCACCCCGTCGCGGCCAACTTTTTCCATCGCCTCGGCGATAATCTGGCCGATGTCCTCATTCCAGTTGGCTGACACGGTGCCCACCTGGCCGATTGACCTGGTGTCGTCGCAGGGCTTGGCCAGTTTCGCCAGCTCTGCCACCGCCGCCTTTACTGCAGTGTCGATGCCACGTTTGAGGTCCATGGGGTTCATACCGGCGGCGATGGACTTGTGCCCTTCGCGCACCAAGGCCTGGGCCAGCACGGTGGCGGTGGTGGTGCCGTCACCGGCCACGTCGGCGGTCTTGGAGGCCACCTCTTTCACCATCTGCGCGCCCATATTCTGGAATTTGTCCTTGAGCTCGATTTCCTTGGCCACGGACACGCCGTCTTTGGTAATGCGCGGTGCACCGAAGCTTTTGCTCAGCACCACATTGCGGCCTTTGGGGCCGAGGGTGGCTTTCACCGCGTCGGCGAGAATGTTCACGCCCGCCAGCATGCGTTCGCGCGCGTCGTCGGAGAATTTGACTACCTTGGCACTCATGCGGCTTTCTCCTCTGTTTTCTGTTCCGCTGCTTCCAGTACGGCGAGGATGTCGGACTCTTTCACGATCAGATAGGTCTCGCCGTCGTGTTTGATTTCCGTGCCGGCGTACTGGCCAAACAGCACCCGGTCTCCCACCTTGACGGCCAGCGGGCGCAGTTCGCCATTGTCCAGCGGTGAGCCGCTACCGGCGGCAATCACTTCTCCCTGAGTGGGTTTTTCGGCAGCCTTGTCCGGAATGACGATCCCACCCTTGGTGGTGGTCTCGGCGGCAAGACGTTTCACAACCACCCGGTCGTAGAGCGGTTTGATACTCATCGGATTTCCTCCCAATAAGCATTTGGATGTTTCAATGGTTAAAGGTTGGTTTGCCGGGGAGGGTCTGGGTTGCCCTTCCGACAATCGCGAAAATAGGAGCGGCCCGGGGATTTTCAAGGGGGGTAAAAACCCATTTTTTATAAAAAATTTTTATAAAAATCCGGGGTCGAAAAATAGAAGCGGGATAAAGGCGGATTTATAGTTGTAGTGACCGATGTGTAAAGGAGGAGCAGATGCCGTCCGTATCGCAAACCACCTTTGAAAGTACGCTGGCGGACTTTTTCCGCGAGCGTCTGCAGGCCGGTGCCGAAGATCTCGACCCGCGCCCGCAGGAGGAAACCCTCTGGTACCTGGGCAGCCTGCTGGCGCGGTTTGGCGACAGTGGCCAGGTGTTCAGTTTTGATGAGGGCGAGCTCTCCATCCGTCCGCTCGCCTTGCTGTACCGGGACGCGGTGGAAGTGGACAGTCACTACCATCGCTGCCTGATCCTGCGCCAGCTGGGTGACCTGGCCCTGTTTATGGGCGCACTCTTTCCGGAAAACTACAGTCGTCGCGGGATAGGCCGGGATTACTTTATCGGCATGGGCGGCGGCGCCTACGACTATCTGGGGGAAAACGCCCGGCATAACCGGCGCGTATTCAGCGAACTCGCCGACCGCTTCGCCCGCTTGCTGGAACTGGTGGCGGCGGTGTGCGGGCGCGGGCGGGAGATGGATGCGACAGACATTCTGCAGCTGTTCCAGCGCTGGCGGGAATCCGGAGATCCACAACTGGCGGCGCAGTTGCGCAGTTTGGGAGTAGTCCTGCCGGAGATAGGCGGACTGCATTGAGGCTGCGGGCGCAGCCTCACTCAGGCGTGGATTGCGGCGCTCAGGGCAGCGGCCGTGTACGCCCGCGATCGTCTATGGCAACGAACACGAATTCACCTTCGGTGACTTTTACCTGCTCACCGGTATCTACCCGGGTCAGCCACACTTCCACCAGGGTCTTGATCGAGGAGCGGCCCACTTCGAGGGTTTCTGCATAGCAGCTGACGGTTGAGCCCACTGTTACCGGGCGCAGGAAGACCATGCTGCCTACGGCGACGGTGGTAACACGGCCACGGGCAATGCTCTGGGCGAGGATGGCTCCGGCCACGTCCATCTGCGACATCAACCAGCCGGCAAAGACGTCGCCCTGCGGGTTGGTATCCCGTGGCATGGACTGGGTTTGCAGGGTCAGGGTACCGCTGGGTTGCGGTTCTTCATCTATGGCGGACATCGCTGGTGCTCACATTCTTAGATTTATTGATCCGAAGGGGCATCAGAAGGGGGATCAATGGTGCCTCGGTTCGGATGGCGCATTCTAACACAAGCTGGGTACTAATTAGCCAGTATGAGTCGCGCAAATTTTTGTGCTCCTTATGCGTGTTATCCAAGCATTATCCGCGCCAGCTTGTTTGCTTTTCGCGCATCTCCTAAACTGCGCGACATGCGTGCACTGATTCTGACCCTGATGCTGTTGTGTTTTGCCGCCCAGAGCCTGGCTCTGGCGGTGGGCCCTGCCTGCGATCCGGGCGCCGATGCCAGTGGGCACGCGAGCATGTCTATGGCGATGGAGGCAGGGACCCATGCCGAAGCCGACCACAGCAATATGCCCTGCTGTGAGGACTCGGCCGACACCGCCCACCAGGATCTGTGCCAGCTGACCTGTTCGGTCGGCGGCTGTGGTTCTATGGCGCTTGTCGCCCAGGATTGGCAGGTCATCGCCCTGCCGGCCACACCTCCGTTCCAGCCAATCTCCCCCTCTCCCCTCACCGCTTCACAGCGAAACCTGTTGCGCCCGCCCATCGGCGCCTGATGCCAAGCTAATTTGCGCCATCCGCGGCGTATAAATCGACGCTTAATTTTACGATCGCGAATGCTTCTAACGCCGTGATCGAGCATCTGTCATACAGGACTTATCCATGGGAATTGTTGCGCATGCCCTGGGCCGACTGGCCCCGGCGCTGCTGATTGCCACATTCACTGTGCCCGTATGGGCACAGCTCAACCTCGATGGTGCTATCCAGCTGGCCAGCGAACAGGATCCACAGACTGCCGCCGCGCTGGCGGCCGCGGATGCCGCGGCACAGGCCGCGGTGGCGGACAGCCAGTGGGCCGATCCGCAGGTAAAAGTAGGCATCGCCAACCTGCCTACCGACACCTTCGCCTTCGACGACCAGCCGATGACGCAGAAAGTCATCGGCATCAGCCAGAAGCTCCCGCGCGGGAATTCGGCGGCACTGGCCGGCGAGCGCGGCGCGTATACCGCAGAGGCCGGCTATGCCGGTGCCGCGAATACAGAGCTGGCGCTGGCGCGGGATGTGGGGCTCGCCTACCTCAGCGTGGCCGAGCAGTTGCGGGTGCGCGAACTGCTGGCGGAGAACCGGCGCTGGATGCAGGAACTGGTTGGCTACAACCGCGCACGTCTTGCCAGCGCACAGATCCAGTCCCAGCAGTTGCTGCAGTCCCAGCTGGCGCTGGCGAGGCTGGACGACCGCATCGCCGCGGTGGACGGGGAGATCAATCGCGCCCGCGGTACCCTGAGCCGCTGGATCGGCGGCGCTGCCTGGGGCGCGCTGGACACATCGCCGCCGGCCTGGCGAGACACCCGCGACTGGCTGGCAGGACAGACCCTGCCGGTGCCCCTGACCAGCGTTGAGCAGCACCCGGCGGTCGCCGCCAGTAGCGCCCGGGTGGCCGCAGAACGGGCCAATGTGGCACTGGCGCAGGAGGCCTACAAACCCCAGTTCGGGGTCGACTTCAGCTACGGCCAGCGCGATCGTACGCCTATGAGTGACGGCTCGGATTTCGCCAGCGTGATGGTGTCATTCGACCTGCCGCTATTCCGTCACAACCGACAGGACCGGCGCCTCGCCGCCAGCCGTGCGCGCGAGAGTGCCGGCATCCTGCAGCGCCAGAGCCTGTTGCAGCAATTGCACGCGGAACTGAACGGTGCCGTGGCCATGGCCCAGACTCTGGACCGTCGCCGCGCGGAATATCGCGAGGATCTGCTGGCCCAGGCCGAGGCAACCGCCGATGCAGTGCTCAAGGGCTACGCCAGCAATACCGCAGATCTCGAAGCGGTGATTGCTGCGCGTATGGACGCCATTGAGACCCAGATTAGCGCCGCCCGCCTTACCTACGACTACTTCCGCGCCCTGGCGCGCATCCGTTACTTCCGTGCCGTTGATCCGCGCATCGATGCCAACAGCAAATAACCAGCGGTTTCCCAAGTTATGAACAAAGTATTGATTGTTGTCCTTGCCCTTATTGCCCTGGTGGTGGGGATTCTTGTCGGCCGCGGCCTGTCCGGTGGCGACGACTCGGCGCAAAGCGGCGGCGATGAAAAGAAAATTCTCTACTGGGTCGCGCCCATGGATCCCAACTATCGTCGCGAGGGCCCGGGCAAGTCGCCCATGGGCATGGACCTGGTGCCGGTGTATGAAGGCGAGGAAGAAGAATCTGCGCCTGGCACGGTCTCCATCTCGCCGCAGGTGGAGAACAATCTGGGTGTGCGCACCGCCGCTGCGCAGCAAGGCCCGGTGGCCACACAGGTGGACACCGTGGGCCTGGTGCAACTGGACGAGGACAAGCTGCACCATGTGCACACCCGCCTGAGCGGCTGGGTGCACAAAAGCTGGGTAAAGGCCGTGGGCGACCGCGTACGCAAGGGCCAGCCGCTGGTCGAGATCTACTCGCCGGAACTGGTAAAGGCACAGAGCGAACTGGTGGCGGCACTGGAGAGTGGCAACCGCACCCTGATCGAGGCCACCCGCGAACGCCTGAATACCCTCGGGGTGCCCGCGGACCAGGTGCGGGAGGTCAGTCGCACCCGCGAGGTCAGCCAGACCATCACTCTCCACTCGCCCGCCGATGGCTATGTGAACGAGTTCGCGGCCCGCGACGGCATGTACATCACCCCCGCCACCACCCTGATGAGTATTGGTCCGCTGGACACCGTATGGGTCGAAGGCGAGCTGTTCCCGAAACAGGGCGGCCAGGTGCAGGTGGGCGATACCGCTACCCTGCAGGGCGACTTCGCCCCCGGCCGCAGCTGGACCGGCAAACTGGTGCACATCCTGCCGGACCTGGATCCCGAGACCCGTACCCTGCGCGTGCGGGTACTGGTGGAAAACCGGGACAAGTCCCTGCGTCCGGGCATGTTCGTGCGCCTGCAACTGGAGGGCCCCAAAGTGAACACGCTCACCGTGCCGCGCGGCGCGCTGATCCGCACCGGTGACATGGACCGGCTGGTGATTGCCGAGGGCGCGGGGCGCTACCGCTCGGTGCGGGTACGTGTGGGACGCGAGCTGGGCCAGCGGGTGGAAATCCTCGCCGGTATCGCGCCCGGCACACAAGTGGTGACCTCGGCCCAGTTCCTGCTGGACTCCGAGTCCAGTATCAGCGCCGATCTACAGCGAATAGAAGGGAAAAGTGCCGCTAAAACCGGTCAAAAATCGGCAAAATCCGATACCGCCTGGGCCGAAGCCACGGTGCTCAGCATGCCCGACGACAACCACTACGCGCGCCTCGATCACGGCCCGGTGCCGGAATGGGACTGGCCCGGCATGGTGATGGGTTTTTATGTGGCGGAGGCTGCACAGAATGACCTGCGCAAGGCGCTGGAAAGCGGCGCACCGCTGCGGGTGCAGATGCATCAGCGCGAGGACGGTAAATACGAGGTGATCGCCACCCGTGCCGTGGCCGGGGATGCCGGTGGAGACATGGACCATTCGCAGATGGGCCACGGTGACATGGATCACGGGGACACGGAGCCTGAAATGGATCACCACGGGCAGCAGGAGCCGCAGAAATGATCGCGCGCATCATTCAATGGTCCCTGCACAATCGCGCACTGGTGCTGATTGCCGCGGTGGTACTGGCCATTGCCGGACTCTATAGCCTGCGCAACACGCCGGTGGACGCGCTGCCGGACCTGTCTGACGTGCAGGTGATCGTCAAAACCAGCTACCCGGGTCAGGCGCCGCAGGTGGTGGAAGACCAGGTCACCTATCCGCTTACCACCGCCATGCTGAGCGTGCCCGGCGCGCATACCGTGCGCGGTTATTCCTTTTTCGGCGACTCCTACGTTTACGTCATTTTCGACGACGATGTCGACCTTTACTGGGCCAGATCCCGGGTACTGGAATACCTGAGTCAGGTGGCGCCGCGCCTGCCCGCGGCCGCCAGCCCGGAACTGGGCCCGGATGCCACCGGCGTGGGCTGGATCTACAGCTACACCCTGGTGGACCCCACCGGTAAACACGACCTGGCGCAGCTGCGCTCGCTGCAGGACTGGTTCCTGAAATACGAGCTGCAGACCCTGCCCGGTGTGTCCGAGGTAGCGACCGTGGGCGGTATGGTGCGGCAATACCAGGTGCAGGTGGATCCGCTGCGCCTGCGCGCCTACGACCTCACCCTGGCCCAGGTGCAGGATGCCATCGAGCGCGGCAACCGCGAGTCAGGCGCCTCGGTGGTGGAGATGGCCGAAGCCGAATATATGGTGCGCGCCAGCGGCTATATCCAGAGCGTGGAAGACTTGCGCCAGCTACCGCTGCTGGTCAACGACAGCGGCACCCCGCTGTTGCTGCGGGACGTGGCGGATGTCCACCTGGGCCCGCAGATGCGCCGCGGCCTGTCGGAACTCAACGGCGAGGGCGAGGCCGTCGGCGGCGTCATCGTGATGCGCTTTGGCGAAAACGCGCGCGCGGTGATCGATCGCGTGCGCGCGCGCTTGCAGGAACTCCAGCGCAGCCTGCCGGCAGGGGTGGAAATCGTGCCCACCTACGATCGCAGCGAGCTGATCGACAGCGCGGTGGACAACCTGTGGCACAAGCTGTTGCAGGAATTTATCGTGGTGGCGCTGGTGTGCGCGTTGTTCCTGTTTCACCTGCGTTCTTCGCTGGTGATCGCCATCAGCCTGCCGCTCGGTATCATCGGCGCCTTCGTGGTGATGCACCTGCAGGGCATCAACGCCAACATCATGAGCCTGGGCGGTATCGCCATTGCCATCGGCGCCATGGTGGACGGTGCGATCGTGATGATCGAGAACCTGCACAAGCATATGGAGCGCACCCCGCTTACCGAGGAGAATCGGTGGAAGGTGGTCGGCGAGGCCGCCAGCGAGGTGGGGCCACCACTGTTCTTCAGCCTGCTGATCATCACCCTGAGCTTCCTGCCCGTATTCGCTCTGGAGGGCCAGGAGGGCCGCCTGTTCGCACCCTTGGCTTACACCAAGACCTACGCCATGGCGGTGGCCGCCGGCCTTGCCATCACGCTGGTACCGGTGCTGATGGGCTATCTGGTGCGGGGCGAGGTGAAGCCGGAACAGGCCAACCCCATCAACCGCGCCTTTACCGCCGCGTATCGCCCGGCGCTGGAACTGGCGATCCGCTATCCGCTACTCGTGGTCGTTACCGCGCTGGCGTTGCTCGCCAGTGCGCTGTATCCGCTGTCCAGAACCGGCAGCGAATTCATGCCGCCGCTGGACGAGGGCGACCTGATGTATATGCCCAGCACCCATCCCGGCATTTCCATCGGCAAGGCCCGCGAGCTACTGCAGCAGACCGACAAGATGATCATGCAGGTACCCGAAGTGGCGCAGGTGTGGGGCAAGATGGGCCGCGCGGAAACCGCCACCGACCCGGCGCCGCTGACCATGGTGGAGACCATCATCCGCTTCAAGCCCCGCGATCAGTGGCGCGACGGTATGACCCCGGAAAAGCTGCGCGCGGAACTGGATGCGGCGGTACAGCTGCCCGGCGTGACCAACGCCTGGGTGATGCCGATCAAGACCCGCATCGACATGCTCGCCACCGGTATCAAGACTCCTGTCGGCATCAAGATCGCCGGCGCCGACCTGCACCGGATCGAAAAGATCGGCACCCGCCTTGAATCCCTGCTCAAGAACGTGCCCGGCACTGCGTCGGTGTTTGCCGAGCGCGTGGAGGGCGGCCGCTATATCGACATCGATATCGACCGCAGCGCGGCGGCACGCTACGGCCTGAATATTCAGGACGTGCAGACGGTGATCGACACCGCAGTGGGCGGCAAGAAAGTGGGTGAGACGGTCGAGGGACTGGAGCGCTATCCGATCAACGTGCGTTATCCACAGGCCTGGCGTGACTCACCGGAGAACCTGCGCTCCCTGCCGCTGGTGGCTCCCAACGGTACCCATCTGAGCCTCGGCGATGTGGCGACCATCGCGGTCGAGAGCGGCCCGCCGATGATCAAGACCGAGAACGCGCGCCCCAACGGTTGGATCTATATCGACATCGCCAATCGCGACCTGGGCTCCTGGGTGGCGGAGGCACAGCAGCTGGTGGCGAGTGAACTGGCGTTGCCGCCGGGCTACTCGCTGGCGTGGTCTGGGCAGTACGAATACATGGAGCGCGCCCGCGAACGCCTGGGTCTGCTGCTGCCGGTCACCCTCGGCATCATCGTGCTGCTGCTGTATTTCAGTTTCCGCCACTGGGGCGAGGTGCTGGTGATCATGGGCACCCTGCCAATGGCACTGATCGGCGGCCTGTGGCTGCTGTACTGGCTGGACTTCAACCTGTCGGTGGCAGTGGGCGTGGGCTTTATCGCACTGGCCGGGGTGGCAGTGGAGATCGGGGTGATCATGCTGGTGTATCTCAACCAGGCCTGGAAACGGGCGCTGGCGGAGTGCGAAGCCGCCGACCGCAAACCGGCCCTCGATGATCTGCTGGATGCAATCCGCCGCGGTGCCGGTCAGCGCATGCGCCCGGTGCTGATGACCACCGCCACGGTGTTTATCGGCCTGGTGCCGGTGATGATTGGTTCCGGTGTCGGCTCCGAGGTGATGCAACGCATTGCCGCGCCGATGGTGGGGGGCATGGTGAGTGCCATGCTGCTGACCCTGGTGGTGATCCCCTCGGTATATCGCCTGTGGAAAGGTCGGGGGTTGGCGAGCGCTTCGTAACTGGTGTTGTGGCGGCGGAGTACCGGGTGCGCTACCACCACCGGGCCAGCTAAAGAGCGATCCATGGGGTGGATTAGATTAGCTGGCCACGAACCCCGGCAGCCAGGTCGCCAGCGCCGGCCAAACCGCCAGCAGCAACATCACCAGCAACTGAATCGCAATAAACGGCACCACCCCGCTGTAAATAGCGCCGGTAGCCACTTCTGCAGGCGCGACCCCGCGCAGATAGAACAGCGCAAAACCAAAGGGCGGTGTCAGGAAGGAAGTCTGCAGGTTCAGCGCAATCATCACGCCCAGCCACACCGGATCCAGCCCCATCGCCAGCAGTACCGGCCCGACAATCGGCACCACCACAAAAGTGATTTCGATAAAGTCGAGGATAAAGCCCAGCAGGAAGATGATCAGCATCACCAGCAGGGTTGCGCCGACCACGCCACCGGGCAGGCTTTCGAACAAGTGGGTAACCACTTCCTCACCACCAAAACCGCGGAATACCAGCGAGAACAGCGAGGCCCCGATCAGGATGGCGAACACCATCGCGGTGACCTGCAGCGTGCTTTGTCCCACTTCCCCGGCACGGGCCCAGTTCAGTGCGCCGCGGCCCCACGCGAGGATGCCGGCACCGAGCGCACCCACGGCGGCCGCCTCGGTGGGGGTGGCCGCGCCGGTAATGATCGACCCGAGAACCAGCAGCATCAGTGCGATCGGCGGGAACAGGCTTTTCAGGGTCTGCAGCAGATCGACCTCCTCCCCTGAGGTACGCGACACCGCCGGCTCTCGCCGGGCGATGAACAGCAGGTACAGGATATACGCCGCCACCAGCAGCAGACCGGGAATGATTGCGCCCATAAACAGGTCGCCGACGCTTACCGGTTTGGGATTGAAGATCCCCTGCGACAGCTGCGCCTGTTGATAGGCATTGGACAGGGTGTCGCCCAGCAGCACCAGCGCAATAGACGGGGGAATGATCTGCCCGAGGGTGCCGGTGGCACAGATGGTGCCGGTGGCGAGTTTGGGGGAATAGCCGCGCTTCAGCATGGTGGGCAGGGACATCAGGCCCATGGTCACCACGGTGGCGCCCACGATACCGGTGCTGGCGGCGAGCAGTGCGCCGACCACCACCACGGATACCGCCATGCCGGCGGGAATACCGGAAAATACCCGCGCCAGGTTGACCAGCAGCTCCTCGGCGATACGTGCCCGCTCCAGCATCACGCCCATCAACACGAACAGCGGCACCGCCATCAGGGTGCCGTTCTGCATGATGCCGTAGAGGCGATCGGGGAAGGCCCTGAGGAGTTCCGCGTCGAACACACCGCCGACAATACCCAGGCCCGCAGCGATCAGCGCGGTGCCGCCGAGGGTGAAGGCCACCGGATAACCGAACATCAACGCGGCGCACACCGCCACGAACATCAACAGGGGAATCAGCTCCATCATGCGCTGGCCTCCCCGGCGGCTTCGCGCACCAGCGGGTGGGGTTTGCCGGAAGTCTGTTCTGCTGCCGCGGTATCCGGGGCCTTGCTGGGCTCGGCGGTAGCGGAACGGGATTCGACCTGCATCAGGGTGTTAAGCGCACGGGTGAACTGCGAGACACCTTGCAGCGCCAGCGTTGCCGCGGCCAGGGGGATCAGGCTTTTCAGCAGATAGACACCGCCCAGGCCGTCAGCACTGGCGCTCGATTCCAGTACCGTCCAGCTATTGGCGGCAAACTGCCAGCTGCCCACGGCAATGAACGCGCAAATCGGCAGCAGGAAAACAAGGCAGCCCACCGCGTCGACCCAGGCCTTGCCGCGGGCAGACATGGTGCGGTAGAAGACGTCCACCCGCACGTGGGCGCCGGCCTGCAGCGCGTAGGCGAGGCCGAGCATAAACGCGGCGCCGTGCAGGTAGGTGACAGTATCCTGCAGGGCCAGCGAGCCACCATCAAACCCATAGCGCAGGGCCACGATCAGGCTCTGGATGAGCACCATGGCCAGGGTGAGCCAGCCCAGCATGCGGCCGCTAAGGCTGGCAAAGCGGTCCAACCGCGCGGCGGTGCCCAGTAGAAGTGATTGCGGGGGGTACTTCATGGGGAATCTCTCAGATCATCTTTATTCTTGTACTGATGAAAGCAGAGCGTACCTGCTGGTCAAAGTTTGCGCCAGTACTGCCGCTGACCCGCCTGTATCGAGCTTTTCAGGGTGGCTGACCATGGTTTGCCACTTGGTCATTAAGTGCGCCGACGGCTGTAACCTGTTTGTAACTTTTCATTCATAGAATCGTCACCAGTTCGACATAGCATGCGTCGCGTGCAGATAAATCGACCACCTTTTGGAGATACCAATGAACAACCGTTCTGCGAGCAAAACTGTTCTGGCCTCAGCGCTGGCAGCCCTGACCATTGCTGCGTCCAGCGCGGCACTGGCCGCACGCGACCATATCAGCATTGTCGGCTCTTCCACCGTTTACCCGTTTACCACTGTGGTAGCGGAGCGCTTCAGCCGCGCGACCCAGTTCAAGACCCCGGTTGTGGAATCCACCGGCACCGGCGGTGGCATGAAGCTGTTCTGCCAGGGCGTGGGTGAGAATACGGCGGACATCACCGGTGCCTCCCGCCGTATCAAGCAGTCCGAGCTGGAAATGTGTAATGAAAACGGCGTTGACGTGGTGGAAGTCCAGATTGGCTTTGACGGTATCGTACTTGCCAACGCGAAGAGCGATCAGCGCTTTGAGCTGACGCGCAAGGATCTGTTTCTGGCGCTGGCGAAAGACGTGCCCAACCCGGATGGCTCTGAGACACTGGTTGCAAACCCGTACAAGACCTGGAAAGACGTGAACCCGGCGCTCCCTGCACACGAGATCGAAGTGCTGGGCCCGCCCCCGACTTCCGGTACCCGCGACGCCTTTGCCGAGCTGGCGATGGAAGGTGGCTGCAAGAAGTTCGACTGGATCGCGGCCAAGAAGAGCAGTGACAAGAATGCCTTCAAAGCCATCTGCCACAACATCCGTGAAGATGGTGCCTATATCGAAGCTGGTGAGAACGACAACCTGATTGTGAACAAGCTCGCGGCCAACCCGAATGCCCTCGGCATCTTCGGTTTCAGTTTCCTCGACCAGAATGCCGACAAAGTGCAGGGCTCACTGATTGAAGGCCAGGAGCCGACGTTCGACTCCATTGCGGATCAGAAATACCCGGTTTCCCGTCCGCTGTTCATCTATGTGAAAAAAGCGCATGTGGATGTGGTGCCCGGTATCAAGCAGTTCCTGGCGGAGTTCACCAACAACCGGGCCTGGGGCGAAGAAGGTTACCTGGCCGACAAAGGCATGATCCCGCTGCCCAATGCCCAGCGTCAGCAGGTCGCCAACAACGTACGCAAGCTGAATGCCCTGACCAACCTGGCCGCGAAATAAAAACGGCGGGTACTCGAGAGAAACTTCAGGTAGATGGAATTACCGGCCAAGCCCAGAGGGGCTTGGCCGTTTCCGTATAAAGACTGGCGTAATTTTCAGAGCGCCATGCAATTGCGGTCGCAAGTCCTGATAATAGTGGACGCTTCTACCCAAACAGATAACCGAGCAATTTGATGCAGACTCCCACGCTCTTCGCCCTGCTGTTGCTGCTGATACTGGTGGCTTATGGCACCGGCTTCAGTCGCGCCATCGGTACCGCCCGCAGCCGCGGTGGAATCCGAAGCTTGGCGTCACTGCCCAGTTATTACGGTGTGCATACTGCACTGTGGTGTGGCTTGCCCGCCCTGATCATCCTGGGGTGCTGGCTGGCTTTCGACGATTCCATCATCCGCACCCTGGTTCTGGGTGGGCTTGCCGACAAGCCGGAGTCCGTGTCCGGGCAGAACCTGCTGTACTCGCAGATCCAGAACATGGCCGCGGGCAATCTGGTCGGCGAGGCCACGCCGCAGTTGACCGCCGCCGCCGAACACCTGAGCAGCCTGCGCCAGAGTGGCCAGTGGCTGCAGACGGCGCTGATCCTGATCCTGTCGCTGGGTCTCGGCTCTTTTGCGCTGCTGCAGATATCCCCGGAAATGCGCGCGCGGGAAAAAGTGGAAAAGGTACTGCGGGCGATACTGCTGGTGTGTGCCTGCGCGGCCATCTTCACCACCATCGGCATCCTGATGTCGGTACTGCTCGAGTCGCTGCGCTTCTTCCAGGCGGTGCCGGTTAGCGAATTTCTGTTTGGCCTGCACTGGAGTCCGCAGATGGCAATGCGTGACGACCAGGTGGGCTCCAGCGGCGCGTTTGGTGCCGTTCCCCTGTTTACCGGCACCCTGATGGTGTCGGCCATCGCCATGTTGGTGGCGGTTCCGGTCGGGTTGATGTCGGCAATCTATCTGGCGGAATACGCCGGCAACCGGGTGCGCGCTTTTGCCAAGCCGCTGATCGAGATTCTCGCCGGTGTGCCTACCGTGGTTTACGGCTTCTTTGCCGCGCTCACTGTCGCTCCTTTTATCCGTGAACTGGCCGAGTCCATTGGCCTCGAAGCTTCCAGCGAAAGTGCGCTGGCCGCCGGTCTGGTCATGGGGGTGATGATCATCCCGTTTGTATCGTCCCTGTCCGACGACGTGATCAACGCGGTGCCCCAGTCCCTGCGCGACGGCGCCCTCGGCCTCGGCTCCACCAAATCGGAAACCGTGCGCAAGGTAGTGATTCCCGCTGCCCTGCCCGGCATTGTCGGTGGTGTGCTGCTGGCGGTATCGCGCGCGATTGGCGAAACCATGATTGTGGTGATGGCCGCGGGCCTCGCCGCAAACCTTACCGCCAACCCGCTGGAGTCGGTCACCACGGTGACCGTACAGATCGTGACCCTGCTGGTTGGCGACCAGGAATTTGATAGCCCGAAAACCCTCGCTGCTTTCGCCCTCGGTCTGATGCTGTTTATCAGCACGCTGATTCTGAACTTTATCGCCCTGCACGTCGTGAAAAAATACCGGGAACAGTATGACTGATCTGACTCAAACCCAGGTGCGCGAGCGCATTGCCGCGCGCCTTGCCAGCCGCCACCGCAAGGAAAAGCTGTTCCGCGGCCTCGGTATCGCGAGCATTGCGTTTGGCGTGCTGGCGGTGCTGGTGCTGTTTACCGACATCATCAGCAAGGGCGCCAGCGCCTTTGTGCAGGCGGATATCCAGCTACAGGTAACTTACGACCCGGCGGAACTGGGAATTGACAAGGTAGATGACGAGAGCCTGGCCTGGGCCAACTTTGACGGTGTGATCCGCGCAGCGCTGCGCGAGCGCTTTCCCGATGTGAGTGGTCGTCAAGACAAGCGTGAATTGTACTCCCTGGTATCGAACGGCGCCGGGTTTGAATTGCGCGAGCGCCTGCAAAACCACCCGGAACTGCTGGGGCAGACCGAAACCCTGTGGTTCAACGCCGATGACGATGTCGACACTTATGTAAAAAGCCTGTCCAGGACAGAAGAGGGATTCCTCGGGCGCACCTCCGAGCAGAAGGCCCTGTGGATCCAGGAATTACGCACATCCGGTGAACTGAAAAAGCGCTTCAACACCACCTTCTTTACCAACGGCGATTCCCGCGAGCCGGAGCAGGCGGGCATCCGCGCGGCGTTGGTGGGCTCCCTGTTCACTCTGCTGGTCACGCTGGTGTTGTCTTTCCCCATCGGGGTGGCGGCAGCCATTTACCTGGAAGAGTTTGCACCGAAAAACCGCTGGACCGACGTGATCGAGGTAAACATCAACAACCTGGCCGCGGTGCCGTCCATCGTGTTCGGCCTGCTGGGGCTGGCAATTTTCATCAACTTTTTCGAAATGCCGCGCTCGGCACCGCTTGTGGGTGGCCTGGTGCTGACCCTGATGACGTTGCCGACCATCATCATTTCCAGTCGTGCGTCGCTGAAGTCGGTACCGCCATCGATCCGTGAAGCGGCGATGGGCATGGGTGCCTCGCGCATGCAGGTGGTGCTGCACCATGTGTTGCCGCTGGCGATGCCCGGCATGCTCACCGGCGCCATCATCGGCATGGCGCAGGCCCTCGGCGAAACTGCACCGTTGCTGATGATCGGTATGGTGGCGTTTATCGTCGATGTACCCCACGGCATCACCGATCCGTCAACGGTACTCCCGGTGCAGATATTCCTGTGGGCGGACAGTCCCGAGCGCGCGTTTGTCGAGCGCACCTCCGCCGCGATCATGGTGCTGCTGGCTGTGCTGATCACCATGAATACCTGCGCAGTATGGCTGCGCAAGAAACTCGAGCGCCGCTGGTAACGCTCTGTGTTGTCGACGAATGCTAAGATTGCGAACCGAGATAGAGCCATGAACACCATGACCCTGAATGCCGGCGAAGCTGCACCGGCCACCAACGATGCCACCAAAAAGGTAGCGGAGACGACGTCAGTGAAAGCCAGAACCGGCAAACCCAATATCGAAGTGAGCGGTACCGTAGGATCGCCATTTTGTGAAGATGCCAAGTTGCGTATGCGCAACGTGAACGTGTTTTACAGCGAAACCCAGGCGATTCACGATGTCAGCCTGGATATTGGCCGCAACCAGGTGGTGGCCATGATCGGCCCGTCCGGTTGCGGTAAATCCACCTTCCTGCGCTGCCTCAATCGGATGAACGACACCATCGAAGGTTGTCGTGTGGAAGGTGAACTGAGCCTCGACGGAGAAGCCATCTACGGCCCCAAGGTCGACGTGGTACCACTGCGAGCGCGCGTGGGCATGGTGTTCCAGAAACCGAACCCCTTCCCCAAATCCATCTACGACAACGTCGCCTATGGCCCCAAGATTCATGGCATTGCCAGCCGCCGCGCGGAACTGGACGAGATTGTCGAGAACAGCCTGCGCCGCGCCGGCCTGTGGAATGAAGTGAAGGATCGCCTGGACAAGCCGGGCACAGGCCTTTCCGGTGGCCAGCAGCAGCGGCTGTGTATTGCCCGCGCGATCGCGGTCAGCCCGGAAGTGATCCTGATGGACGAGCCCTGCTCTGCGCTCGATCCAATCGCCACCGCACGCATTGAGGAACTGATCGACGAGCTGCGGGAAAATTACACCATCGCCATCGTCACCCACTCCATGCAGCAGGCGGCGCGGGTCAGCCAGCGCACCGCCTACTTTCACCTGGGCAAGCTGGTGGAGGTCAACGATACCGAGACCGTGTTCACCAACCCGGAACACGAGCTGACAGAAGCCTACATCACCGGCCGTTTCGGCTAAGGTTGGGGGGAGCCCACAAAAGATTATGGAAATGCATTTCGATCAACACATCTCCCGCCAGTTCAACGAAGATCTTGAGTCACTCAAGACGGAAATGCTGGAAATGGGTGGTCTTGTCACCCGCCAGGTAGCGGACGCTGTTGAGGCGCTCGCCAGTGCCGACAGCGAGCTTGCGGAAAAAGTCCTCAAAGTGGAAGAGGATATCGACCGCTTTGAAATGGAGGTGGATGAGCACGCGACCCTTATCATCGCCAAGCGCCAGCCCGCCGCGTCCGACCTGCGCATGGTCATGTCGGTTATCCGTATCGCCCGTGACCTGGAGCGTGTTGGTGACGAGGCGAGCAAGATTGCCAAAATGGCAATCGCGCTGACCGACGAAGGCACGGCGCCGCGCGGCTATACCGAGATCCGCCACATTGCCAACGCGGTGCGCAAGATGCTCAATGATTCCCTCGACGCCTACACCCGCTTCGATGTCAAATCCGCCATGGAGACCCTCGCCGAAGATGAGCAGGTGGATATGGACTACCGCAGCGCGGTGCGCGAGATGATCACCTACATGATGGAAGACCCGCGCAGTATTTCGCGGGTAATGAACGTACTCTGGACCCTGCGCTCACTCGAGCGTATCGGCGACCACGCGAAGAATATCTGCGAACAGGTCGTGTATCTGGTGAAGGGTGCGGATATCCGTCACGGCAATGAACAGAATATGCGTTAACAGGAAGAGCGCCTTCGGATTTTTATGAAGATCCCGAAGTAAGTTTTTTACACAAGGCCGCAAGTGCGGCCTTTTTATTGGTACCACATTCAATGGAGAATGCATTACGAAGAAAAAGGCCGGTAGTGATATAGCCAGTCAGTTATTCACCGCGCCTGTTCCATACGCCACTGCCTGGCCGAAACCCACCACACTCGGCGCAAACAGGAGCGTGTAGCACATTCAGTTATTGTTCAGTTCTGCTGAGACACAATGTGCGCGCAATTGTAGTCAAACTACCGAAATCAAACCGTAATTGGGACGGCCGTCACAATTAATTGTTTTCGTTGCACATAACTTTTCCTGCGCTTAGAATCCGCGCCGAATTTGTCCCGCACCCGGTAGGGAAGCATGGGGCAAGTCGGACGGGTACCACGCGTACAGATGTAAATTAAACAGGGAACACTTCCATGAAGTTCAAGTTTGCCGCACTTCCTCTTATGCTGGCCTCTGCCGTTGTTTCCGCAGAGCAGTACAATTCTTTTACCGACGTTGATTACACTGCTGCCGATTACGGCAGTGTCGACGTTGATACGCTGAGCTTTAATTCTCAGTACTATTTTGGCGCTCTGGAGACTCTGGGCCCGCGCAAGGAATTCAACTACATCCTGCCGGTTTCCAATATCTACGGTGGTTTCGATTACATCGATGTGAATGGCAACGATGAAGATGCGCTGACCATCGGTGGTGAATACTACACAGGACAGTGGAAACTGTTTGGCGAGCTGAACGATGTGGACTCCACCAGCGTATACAGCGCCGGTGCCGGCTTCCTGTTTACGCCGAACTTCCTCGCTGAAGTGGAAGCAGTCAAGGTCGAAGATACCGATACTGAGCTGTTCGTTCGCGGTAAATACAACCATCAGCTGAGCGGTACCGACTACATCGGCTTCACCGCTGAAGTGGATGATGATTTTGACTACCGCAGTGTATCCACCAAGTACTTCACTGCGCTGTCTGGTGGCCAGTACCTGTCCGCCCAGCTGGGCCTTGTTGATACCGACAATTCCGACCTGTACTGGGAAGGTGAAGTTGAGTTCTACTTCAACGAAAACACTTCCATCGGCGGTGGCTACTCCGAAGACGAAACCTACTTCCTGGATGCTACCCACTTCTTCAATCGCAATGTCGCCGGCAAGGTTGCCTATGCCTCCAACCGCGACTTTGACGAACTGGATGTATTCAGCATCGGTGTAACCGTACAGCTGTAATTTCTTTCACCGAAATTACACACAAAAAAAGCGGGCGAAGAAATTCGCCCGCTTTTTTGTTTTTTGGCAAGGGTGAAAATCAGCCCTTGTTGCTCAGCGCCTGCACCCGCGCCTGCGCCTTGGTGGCGATATCGCCAGAAGATTTCGCTGCGATCTGATACTGGCTCAGGGCATTTCTGGTATTGCCCTGTTGCTCGTACACCTGACCCAGGTAGTAATGGGCGTGCGGTGTATCGAGATAGCTGGTGGAACGCTGCAGATCGCGTTCGGCGGCGGTGTAGTTTTTCAGCTGGGCATTCAGCATGCCGCGCATCAGCCAGTTGGAAAACAGCGTGGGGTTTTTCTGCACCGCAGTCTCGTAGGACCTAAGTGCCGACTGGTACTGTTTCTTCTGCGCCAGCAGGTCTCCCTCCAGCGCATAGAACGCCGCTTCCTTGGGCTGCTGCTGCTGCGCCCTGCGGGTCAGCGTGAGTGCGCGATCGTACTGTTTGTCTTTCACCGCGGCCATAGCGTCGTCATAGCTCTTGTACGCATCCGCGTCGCGTTTCAATTGGGCGATGGCCTGCAGGTACTGGCTGCGGTTGACGCTGCCCTTGGGTAACTGCTTGGCGTGCTCGATATTCGCGTCCACCCGGGCCTGCGAAGGCGGGTGGCTGGCAAACAGTGCCTCCAGGCCCGCAGCCTGCTTGCCCTTGGACAACTTGACGAATTTTTCCTGCAAACGTACCGCACCGTAAGGGTCGTAGCCGGCGGCCGCCATGTATTTCATGCCGTACTGGTCGGATTCCAGCTCGTTGTCACGACCATATTTGGCGATATAGGCGGAGCCACCAAACTGGCTGCCAAGCGAAATCAGGTCGCCGTAGCCGGTGTCCTTGGTGGTAGCGCCGAGGATGGCGATGCCCGCGCCAAGGATCTGTTGCTGAGACATGGCGGCGGCAGAGTGACGCGCGGCCGCATGCACGATTTCGTGGCCGAGTACCGCGGCGAGCTCCGCTTCGTCTTCCAGTAGCACCAGCAGGCCACGGTTAACCGCGATCTTGCCGCCAGGCAGTGCCCACGCGTTGGGCGTGGAGTTGTTCAGCACCACAAATTCATACGGCAGTTGCGGCTGGTCGGAGACCCTTGCCAGCTTTTGCCCCACGCGGCTCACATAGGTCTGCAGCGATGGGTCCACCAGGTACTCGCCGCCCTGGGTCTGCTGCGCCTGCGGGTACTGTTGTTCTCCCAACGCCACCTCCTGCCCCTGGGACATCAGGGACAGTTCCTTCTTGCCGGTGACCGGGTTGACTGCGCAGCCGGCGATACCGGTGGTCATGGCCGCGGCGATGGCTGCGGCGAGCAGGCGGTTTGAGATTGAACGCGGAATCATAGATCACTCCCTGTATAATGTTCGATTCGAAGCTACCGCGCGGGCGGCAAATGCCTGCGCAGTAACGGATAGCCGCTATTTTACACAGTCCGGAGACCGAGGTTATGACGACCGCACTGCAGATTATCGAACTGTTCGCCGGCACCAATCCGGACGGCGAGCCGGTGGTGGAGCGGATGCAAGTACGGGTCAACGAGGATGACAGTGTGCAGCTGGTGCGTTCGCCAGCGTTTATCAAAGGGATTGCCAGCGGCGATACCATCAAGGTGGACCGTCAGGACCCTGAAAAGCCCAGTTTCGAGTTGATCAAGCGCTCCGGCAACCTGGCGGTGCGTGTGTTCTGCCGCGGCGACAGCACCAAGCTTTCCGATCAGCTTACCCCGCAGCTGGAAAAGCTCGGCGGCGAGCTGGACATGGAGAGCCCGCGCCTGCTGGTATACAGCATTCACGTGAGCTGTGGCTTTGCCGAGATTGAACAGATCCTCAACAGCGTCTGTGACGGTGCCAACAGTGTCTGGTACTACGGTAATGTCTACGATCCGGTGGATGGCCAGACCCCCCTCAACTGGTGGCAGGACATCCTCAAACCGGAATAAAGCTGCTGCGCGTGCGCTTTCTTTAGCCCCGAAAGGCTAGAAAAATTTATTAGAGTGAGCTGTATGCTGATCGTTATCTCCCCCGCCAAAACCCTCGACTACGAGAGCGAGATTCCCGAGCTGGATTCGACCCAACCGGACTTCCTCAAGGAGTCGGCGGCCCTGATCAAGGAACTCAAGGCGTTGAGCCCGCAGGACATCTCCAGCCTGATGAAAATCTCCGACAAGCTGGGTGTGCTCAACTACGACCGCTTCCAAAGCTGGAAGCGTCCCTTCACCGAAAAAAACGCCCGCCCCGCGCTGTTGGCGTTCAAGGGCGACGTATACACCGGGCTTGAGGCAGAAACCCTTGGCAAGCGGGATTTCGCATTTGCGCAAAAGCACCTGCGCATGCTTTCAGGTCTATACGGTCTGTTACGCCCGCTGGATCTGATGCAACCCTATCGGCTGGAGATGGGCACCAAATTCGCCAATGCAGGCGGCAAGAACCTGTATGAATTCTGGGATGGCAAGATCACCGATGCCCTCAACCAGCAGCTCAAGGCACTCAAGAGCCGGGAGCTGGTGAACCTCGCATCCAACGAGTATTTCAAGTCCGTGCAGCCGAAAAACCTTGAGGCGGAGATCATTACCCCGCATTTCAAGGACTGGAAAAACGGCCAGTACAAGATGATCAGCTTCTTTGCCAAGAAGGCGCGCGGCATGATGAGCCGATGGGCCATCGACAACCGGGTGAAAAAGGCCGAGCAGCTGAAAGACTTCGATGTGGCCGGGTACTATTACAGCGCCGAACACTCAACGGGGAATGACTGGGTTTTCCTGCGTGACGAGCAACCGGCCTGACCTGTGATGAGTGAACAACCCTTGCCCGACGCACCGTCCACCGGGCGCAACCGCGGGGCCATCCTCGGCCACCTGCAGCGCCTGCTGGCCGGTCGCCGCCGGGTGCTGGAAATCGGCAGCGGTACCGGCCAGCATGCGGTGTATTTCGCCCCCCGCCTGCCGCACCTGCAATGGCAGACGTCAGAGCGCCGGGAGAATCTGCACGAGGTACAGGCGTGGCTCAAGCAGTGTCCAGCGGACAACCTGCCGCCACCGTTTGAACTGGATGTCACCGGCCCCTGGCCAGCCATTTCGGTCGATACCGTATTTACCGCCAACACCCTGCATATCATGCCCGCTGCGGCGGTAGAGATGCTGTTCCAGCGGTTGCCGCGGGTACTTGCGGAAAACGGGCAATTTATTGTCTACGGCCCGTTCAAGATCGGCGGTGAGTACATAGGTCCGGGCAACGCCGGCTTTGATGATCGGCTCAGGGAGAAGGACGCCTTGCGCGGTATCCGTGACCTGGAGTGGCTGGACCAGCTGGCGGAAGCGCAAGGCCTGCGCAGAACCGAGAACAACTACCTGCCTGCCAACAACCAGTTGCTGGTGTGGCAACGCTAAACCAGAAAACAGGAGTGTCTTATGCCCCCATGGTTTGAAGTTACCGTTTCAATTGCCGCTGCGGTTGCGGCGGTGCTTTTTTTCGCCAAGTACCGCGAGACAGCGGCGGCGCTGCACGAGTCCGAGCGCATGAAACACAAGCTGTCGAAAGAGCTGGACCGCTATCGCGATGTGCCCCAGCTACGCGCCCTGCGCGATGGGCTTATTGGCGAGCGCAATCTGCCGGTGGACGACGAGGGCCGGGAGCACCTGCTGATCCGCAACAGTGCCCGCAAGCTGGTGCACATCACCGTGCAGAAAAACGCGCAGCCGGTGCCGGATGGTGAAGAGGTGAGTTATCGCGCGGGTGGTGAAGAGCGTCGCCTGCAGGAACTAGAGTAGCCGCGCCCTGCCCCCGCCCCCCAAGCCCCACCCGTGGGGCTTTTTGTTATCCGGTCAGGCAACAGGATCAGGCGGAACTGGCGAGGGTTAGCTTCTGGGGGGGGAAATTGAGAGTAAAAGTACTGCCGCGGCCGGGCACGCTGGCCACGCTCATGTTGGCATTGTGGCGAAGCAGCACATGCTTGACGATCGCAAGCCCCAGGCCTGTGCCACCACTTTCCCGCGATCGGCCTGCATCCACCCGGTAAAAGCGCTCCGTCAGCCGCGGGATATGCATCGGGTCAATACCGATTCCCGCGTCCTTCACCGAATAGTGACCGCCGGCAGCATCGGCTTTCCAGCGCAATTCGATGGGCCCGCCATCGGGGCTGTACTTCACTGCGTTGAACGCCAGATTGGCAAACGCGCTGTGCAACTCGCCCGCGTCGCCGGTAAGGATGCAGTCCTCTTCGCAGTGCACTGAAATTTCATGGCGGTCGGCGCTCAGTGAACGCGCTTCCCCGGCCACACGCTCCATCAGCTCCCGCACCGAAACCCGGTCGCGCCCGCTATCGCGCTCTGATGTTTCCAGCCGCGCCAGCAACAGCAGATCGTTTACCAGGCTGGTCATGCGCGCCGTCTGCTCGCTCATCTGTCCCAGCGGCCGGTCCCAGTTTTTTGGCGCCTGGCCACTGGCCTGCAGAGTTTCCAGGTACCCTGCAATCACCGTCAGCGGGGTGCGCAATTCGTGGGAAACGTTCGCCACAAAATCCCGGCGCATCTGCTCCAGATTATGCAGTCGTGTCACATCCCGTACGATCACCAGCGCCTCGTCCTGGCCGAAGCGGGTCACTTCCATTTGCAGTATGCGTGAATCGTCACCCGGCGCCGGCAGCGTAATCGGCTCTTGGTAACGGTCGAGTTGTCCCTGCATGCGTTGGTACATGTGCTCGACAAAGCGCGGGTCGCGCACGAAATTGATCAGTGGCTGGCCCGCATCGTCCGTCTGTAACCGCAGCATCTGCCCTGCCGCCGGATTCCACCACGCCAGGGTGCCTTCGTCTTCCAGCGCCACAATTCCCTCGCGCAGCGCACTGGTACTGTCCTGTACCCGGCGCAGCATGGAGTGCAGCTTCTGCTTTTCCTTGCGGTGGCGGCGCTGCAGGCGATAGAAATCGTCGGAAATATCCCCCCATACCCCGAAGCTGGTCGGTGCGGGACCGCGACGGCCGTTGGCAAGCCAGCGGTCGAACTGGCGTTGTTGCCAGAGCAACCAGAAGAGATAGACGCTGAGGCCGGCACAAAGCGCCAGCCACCAGTGGCCGGTCGAGAAACCGAAAATGGTGGTGCCGAGGGCGATGACGATAAAGCGCGAGAATTCGCCAATACTGCGATCGAGCATGATGGTTGGGCCATCTGTTTAGAGTTGGGAGTTGCGCGCAAAACAGAGCAGGTAATACGCGAAAACCTTAGCGAAGGCGGAGTGCCGGGTGCCTCCGGGCTCTAACGGAGCCCCAGATTCTTTCAGGGATTAGGATTACACCCTTTCCACGGTCTGTACAGAAAAGCGGTAACCGGTGCCGCGCACTGTCTGGATATAGCGTTCGTGACCGTCAATGGTCAGCGCCTTGCGCAGCCGGCGGATGTGCACGTCTACGGTGCGCTCCTCAACGTACACGTTGCCGCCCCACACATGGTCCAGCAACTGCGTGCGTGTATAAGCGCGCTCCTGGTGGGACAGGAAAAAGGTCAGCAGGCGAAACTCGGTGGGGCCCATTTCCACAGGGTTGCCGTTGATCGTCACCCGGTGGCTGACCGGATCCAGAACCAGACCGCCCGCGGTCAGCGGCTCTTCCGGCGTACTCGGGCCCGCACGACGCAATACTGCCTTCAGGCGCGCGACCAGCTCCCGGGGGGAAAATGGCTTGGTGATGTAATCGTCTGCACCCGTCTCCAGCCCCTTGATCTTGTGATCCTCCTCACCCTTCGCCGTCAGCATGATGATTGGCAGTGAAGCGGTCAGCTCATCCCGCTTCAGGCGGCGCGCAAGCTCGACACCGGAGACGTCTGGCAGCATCCAGTCCAGCAGAATCAGGTCCGGCTTCTCATCGATGATCAGGGCGTGGGCCGCCTGGGCATTCTCCGCCTCCAGGCAGCGGTAATCTGCCATCTCGAGGGCTACACGCAACATATCCCGTACCGGGGCTTCGTCGTCGACTATGAGAATCGTCTTGCTGTGCATCGTTCTGCCATACCCTAACTGATGAGTGCGCCATTCAACTGACACTTCCTAGAGTGGCCATTTAACGTCACTTTAATGACAAATATATGACAGGAGGGCGCCGATCACGACCCATCGGGGAACAGGCTCGAATCAGTTCGCCAGAAAGTGGAAAAAAATTCCCATGAAAATGGTTGCCCCAACCCAGTTGTTGTTCAGAAATGCCTTGAAGCAGTCATCCCGTTGCCGCTCCCGCACCAGCCACTGCTGATAGCCAAACAGCCCCGCGGCGACCGCCAGGCCACAGTAATACAGGGCACCCAGCGACTCGCGGCTGCCCAGCATCAACAGTGCCAGAATCACCATCACTTGCAGGCTGGCGGTCATTACCCGGTCCATGTCACCAAACAGGATCGCGGTGGATTTGACCCCGATCTTGAGGTCATCGTCGCGGTCTACCATGGCGTAAAAAGTGTCGTAGGCCACCGTCCACAACAGGTTGGCAGTGAACAACAGCCACGCCACCGCCGGCACCTCGCCGGTGGTCGCGGCAAACGCCATCGGGATTCCCATGCTGAACGCCGAACCGAGAACCACTTGCGGCAGGTGCGTGTAGCGCTTGGCGAAGGGATAACAGAAAGCCAGCGCCAGCGCCGGCAGTGACAGCAGGACGGTGAGCTTGTTGGTGGTGAGTACCAGCAGGAAGGCGAGCAACATGAGGCCGCCGAACAGCATCATCGCGCCTTTCGGGGTGGCTGCTCCGGTGGCGAGCGGGCGCTGGTTGGTGCGCTTTACATGGCCGTCTATGTTGCGGTCGGCAAAGTCGTTGACCGCACAGCCGGCAGCGCGAGTCAGGATCACACCGAGGGTGAAGACAACGAACAGGTGCAAGCCGGGCCAGCCCTTGGCGGCAATCCACAGCGCCCACCAGGTGGGCCACAACAGCAGCAGAGAGCCGATGGGCCGGTCCAGCCTGACGAGCTGCCAGTATGGGAGGGCGGCGGGCCAGCGCTGCTGGATCTGTTGGCTGATCATGGTTTCTCTCTTGTTATTGGCCGTTGTGTTCAGGCCAGGGGTGCTTTGTGGGGATTGAAGCTGCTTAGGAAGGTCTCCGCAACCAGTAGTGGTTTGTCGTGCAGCCAGAACGTGGAGCGGCGTCCCCAGGCCTGGGGCTCCATCGTATCCAGTTCCGCCTGTTGGCAGCGCGGGTTGCGCGCAAGGCGATTGAGGACGATGGGGCCGCGGCGGATGTCAGGCTGGCTAAACAGGAGTTCGCCGAGTGGGCGGTTATCGAGGTTGCGCAGGTAGCGGGATTTGCCGCCGAGGGTGCGTTCCGGGAGTACACTGCGGGCATACACCCACGGCTGTTCGTCGCTGCCGTAGAGGAGCACTTCGCGCACCAGCGCACGGGTTCTCTCTTTCAGGTTGAGGGCGCGGCGCTCTTCGAGGTTGGGTTGCTGCCAGCCCTGACTGAGTATCTGCACGCTAAACTCGCCGTGGCTCAGATGTTTGAGTGCGGCGGTGAGGGAGCCGGGATGCAGCAGCCACGGCAGCAGCTGCTCCGGGGGCGTATGTCCGTGGAGGCTTTCCAGGGGTTGTGGATGCCAGTCACCGATGGCCAGGAAAGGTGACTCGTAGGGGGCGTGGTACAACGCAGACTCCGCGCAGGTTCAAATAACCGCATTGTACCCGACCGGCGCTGCGGGGAAACGGGGGGAACTTTGCCCAGACCGGATGCGACCGATATAGTTGCGCGACTCCTTCGAATAAATTGGGGGCGGTGCCGGTTGCCGCACCTTCGCGTCACGTATAGTGGCCTAATTGAATAATTCCAGTATTTGCTGGAGCAATGACAGGATGGACCATGGGGCTCACCAAAAAAATTGTACTGGCCATGATCGCGGGGATCGCAGTCGGCCTGATCTGCAATGTTCTCAATACCAGCCAGGTGCTGGGGGCCGGGGTGACCGGTTTTATCAATAATTACCTGACCAATGGTCTGTTCGACATTATCGGCCGGATATTCATCGCCTCGTTGAAGCTGATGGTTGTGCCGCTAGTGCTGGTTTCGCTGATCTGTGGTTCCTGCGCCCTTTCGGAAGGTAGCCGTGTGGGGGTACTGGCGGGCAAGACGGTGCTGTTGTATCTGGTAACCACAGCTGCGGCCATTTCGCTGGCGCTGCTGCTGGCCATCGTGATTCAGCCCGGGGCGGGTATGGAGGGCATCGCCGGGGATGCTGCTTTTGAGCCGCAGCCCTCGCCACCACTGTCCGAGGTGCTGATCAATATCTTTCCCACCAACCCGGTGGATGCGATGGCAAAAGGCAACATGCTGCAGATCATCGTGTTTGCACTGTTGATGGGCTATGCAATTTCCCGCAGCGGCAAGCCCGGCCAGCGAATTGCCGGTTTCTTCAATGACCTGAACGATGTGATTATGCGCATGGTCGGTGTGCTGATGGCATTTGCGCCCTACGGTGTATTTGCGCTGCTGGCCACCAAGATTGCATCGCTCGGCTTCGATGCAATCCTGCAACTGATGAAGTACTTCATGGTGGTGTTGGCGGCACTGCTACTGCATGCCTTCGGGGTCTATTCCATCCTGCTGAAGCTGCTGTCCGGCCTGAACCCGGTGCAGCTGTTTAAGAAGATGCGCCCGGCGATGGTGTTTGCCTTCAGTACCGCCTCCTCGGCGGCGACAATTCCGGTGACGTTGTCCACAGTAGAGAAGCGCCTGGGCGTGGATAACAAGGTGGCGTCGTTCACCATTCCGCTGGGGGCGACCATCAATATGGATGGCACCGCGATCATGCAGGGGGTGGCGACGGTATTCATCTCCCAGCTGTACGGTATCGAGATCGGCCTGATGGGTTATCTGACCGTGATCCTGACTGCGACCCTGGCTTCTGTGGGCACCGCGGGCGTGCCCGGTGTCGGCCTGATCATGCTGGCCATGGTGCTTCAGCAAGTGGGCCTGCCGCTTGAAGGAATTGCGATTGTGATGGGTGTGGATCGCCTGCTGGATATGGTGCGCACGGCGGTGAACATTACCGGGGACTCGGTGGTGAGTGCGATCGTGGCGAAGAGTGAGGGTGCGCTGAATGTGGAGACCTTCAATGATGCCAACTACAGCAGTGTCGCGAACGGTAGTGAGGGTCGACAGGCAGCTTCCTGATCTGAAGTTGGCCCAGAAAAAAGGGCGAGCCGGTAGCCGGCTCGCCCTTTTTATTTTCTATGTGGTTTTACATTGCAGCCATGGCTCGCAACTCGTCGGGATCCAGGTTGTCTTCCATGGATTCCACCAGCTCATCTACCAGCTCGCTGAGCGCTTTCTTGATCGCCTCTTCGGTATTGTCCTCGCTAGCGCGGCCATCGTGGTAGGTGCGTACCAGGTATTTTTCCTGCACCTTGAGGTCGTCGATACTGACAAGCTGCTCGCGCAGGGGTGTGCCGCTGCGATTGGTCAGCGCGTAGCGGAATTCACCCGTCAGGGTCACTTTGCCCTGCTCTAGATCGTAATCGTCCTTCGGCTTCATTGCGTTGAGGTGTTTGATTACCTTGAGGTCGAAGCTGTTCTGGAGATTCAGCACCCCATCTTTATCAACCAACGGTATGTCTTCGTCGTTCAGGTATTCGTACAGTTCCCGAGCCAGTTCGCTGTGCAGGTACTGGGTGTAGCCGCGTACCGCCTGCTGTTTGAGCTCAGCAAGGCCGCCGCCAGCAGTTGCCTGGGCAAGCATAAGCTGCAGGTTGCCACTGGAAACCGGCATGGGGACATCTAGCTGGATGCTGGAGGGGGCTACGACAAGGCTGGGCGTGTGTTCTTCACCGCCCCAGAAACCACCCTGGGCCGCCGCCTGAGCGGACATACCGATACCGAGCAGACCGGCGATCGCCAGTCGGCACAATTTTGATGCTCTCATTCATCTATTCCGTGTTTTATTTTTATGCCGGGATTTTATTTATTACGGGCGAATAGGCTCGCCCTATATTTATGCGTTAACTGGCACAGGCTGCCATTATTTGCTGGGAAGGGCAAAATTTTTCCGTGACCTGTGCGTCGATAGCGGTCTTTTTTGTGCGCTGGGTCTCGGCGGAAAGCTTGCGTTTGGGGTAGGTCCGGCTGGGAGCCAGGGATTGGAGGGGGTGGGGAGGCAGTGCGGAAAAGATCCGGTTGGTGAACGCGTGCTAACGAGCAGGCTTTCCCGGCCGGGGCTTTAGCCCCGGCCGACAAGCTCGCGCAGGCTGTCTGCTTCGAGGTCGTCTTCGATGCGATCGATGATCCGTTTAACCAGGTTGTCCACCATCTTGTCCAACTCCGCTTGCGTGTTGTCTTCGGCCTCGCCGCTGCCCAGTGGTGTTTTGATCTGGTACTTGCCCTTTAACCTCAGGTCGGCGATATCCAGTCGCTTTTCCGCAAGTACCCGCCCGCTCGGTGCGTTGAGGCGAAAATGGTAGTCGCCGCTCGCGCTCAGGTTGCCTCGTTCCACTTCGTAATCACCACTGTTCTTGAGGCCGCTTAACTGCTTGACCACAGAGATGTCGACGCTGTTGTAGAGCGTCAATGAGCTGTTGTCGGTGATCAGGGGGACTTCTTCGTCGGCGAAGAACTCCCGCAGCGCCCTATCCAGCTTGCGGCGCAGCTGATCGCTGAAGGCCTGAATCGCCTTGTCCCGGGTGGCGCTGAGTCCTTTGTCTGATGTGGCCTGCGCGAGCAGGGCGTCAAAATCATTGCCCTGTAGTGGGGTGGGAATTTCAGCGGCGATTTCCATTTGCGCAAGGGTCAGGTGGGGAGCGGGGCTATCGCTACCGCCGAACAGGCCCTGGGCCCAGCACGGAGTGGTGAGCAGCAGCGCGATCAGTGCCGAGGAGCGCTTGATGAATGTGTTCAAGAGTGTTTTCCGGTGATGTTCGTTGTTCGTGTGAACAGGCTCTGGTGACGCCAGGGGTGGACTCATTGTCCGGTGTCCAGGTAATTGGAGTTACCGCTCTGGAATTCCCGTTAAGGCGGGCGTTCCCGGCCCTTTTTATTGAGGCTGCCACCACTGGAACGGGAGTGCAAAATTATTGATGACCGGCAATGACCAATTGGTCGTGGCAATAACAGGAGTCGCAAAAAAGCGCGCGGCGGTTCGCAAAATACGTGATCTGTCCGAAATGGAGGAGCCTGGATCAGGCCTCGGCGAAGCGGGGTTTGTTGTGTAGCCAGCGGCGTATCAGGCCCGCGCGGCTATCGGGGTCGAGCTGTGGTGCGGCCGCGATTTTCTGTACCTGTGGCAGCAGGTGGGCATCGCGCTGCAGGTCGGCGATGCGATGCTGTATCTCGCCGGTCTGGCGGGTGCCGAGGATTTCACCGGGGCCACGCAGGCGCAGGTCCTCCTCGGCAATGGCGAAACCGTCGGCATGGCTGCGCAGGGCCTGCAATCGGGCGCGGCCGTTTGCGGAAAGCGGCGTGCTGTACATCAGTACACAGTGGCTGGCGATACTGCCCCGCCCGACGCGACCGCGCAGCTGGTGTAACTGGGCGAGGCCCAACCGCTCGGGGTTTTCGATGATCATCAGGCTGGCATTGGGTACATCCACGCCCACTTCGATGACCGTAGTTGCCACCAGCAGATCGACCTCGCCGGCCTTGAACGCCTTCATCACGAGGTCCTTGGCATCCGGCTTCATGCGTCCGTGAACCAGTGCCACGCGTACCCCGTCGAGTGTGTCTGCCAGTTCCTCGGCGGTGGATTCTGCGGCCTGCGCCTGCAGGGTTTCCGATTCCTCGATCAGGGTGCAGACCCAATACGCCTGGCGTCCCTCACGTACCGCACCCTGCACCCGCGCCATCACGTCATAGCGGCGCTCGTTGGAGATGGCCACGGTATTGATCGGCTGGCGTCCTGGTGGCAGCTCGTCGATTACTGAACAGTCCAGATCGGCAAACGCGGACATCGCCAGGGTGCGGGGAATCGGGGTGGCGGTCATGATCAGCTGATGTGGCTGGGTACGTACTTCGCCGTTCGATGCGCCCTTCTCCCGCAACTGCAGTCGTTGGCGCACGCCAAAGCGGTGCTGTTCGTCGATGATCACCAGTGCCAGCCGATGGAACTCCACTCCCTCCTGGAACAATGCGTGGGTACCCACCACGAGCTGGGCTTCGCCGCTGTGGATGGCCTCCAGCTGGGCGCGGCGCTCCGCCGCTTTCATGCTGCCGGTCAGCCAGGCGACGGTGATACCGAGGGGTTCGAGCCAGCCACAGAAATTGATGCGGTGCTGCTCTGCCAGGATTTCCGTGGGCGCCATCACCGCGCATTGGAAACCGGCACCGATTGCCTGTAGTGCCGCGCGCGCGGCAACCAGGGTTTTGCCTGCGCCCACATCCCCCTGCAACAGTCGCATCATGGGACGCGATCCGGCCAGGTCTTCGGCGATCTCCTCGCCAACCCGTTGTTGCGCGTTGGTGGGGGTGAACGGCAGGCGCGCATTGAAATCCTGCTCGAGGGCAGCATTCGGAGCCAGTGCGGGTGCTGCGACTCTTGCGGCGGTGCGGCGCAGCTCCAGCAGACTGAGGTGGTGTGCCAGCAGTTCCTCGAGCGCGAGTCGCTGCTGTGCGGGGTGTTGCCCCTCGCCAAGCTGCGCCAGGTCAGCAGCCGCAGGAGGCTGGTGCAGATACATGAGCGCGCCCGCCAGCGGCATCTGCAGTTTCTTGGGCAGCAGTTCGGCGGGAAGCAGTTCGGTGACATGGCCATCGGCGAGCCAGTCCAGCCCCTGGCCGATCAGCGCGCGCAGGCGGCCCTGCCCCAGACCCTCGGTCAGGGGGTAAATGGGCGTGAGGGTATCCGCCGTGGGTGAAACATCTTCCCCCAATATTTCGGTTTCAGGATGATAAAGTTCTACGCCAGCGCTGCCGCGCCGGGCTTCACCGTAGCAGCGCACCCGGGTGCCGGGTGCCAGGCGGCTCTTCTGGGCGGCGGTGAAGTGAAAGAAGCGCAGAGTGACACTGCCGGTGGCGTCCTGCAGGCGGACCGCGAGACTGCGTCGGCGTCCGAATACCACGTCGGCGGCGCGCACTTCCCCCTCGATCACCGCATCCATGCCGGGACGCAGGCCCGCCAGTGGGATCACGCGGGTGCGATCCTGGTAGCGGGCGGGCAGGTGGAACAGCAGATCCTGCAGGGAGCTGATATGCAGTTTGGCGAGTGTCTCCGCCAGCTTGGCGCCTACGCCCTTGAGGGCAGTGACCGGGATTTCCGCCAGCGGTTTTTGCGATGGGTTGCGCGGTCGGTTCACGGACTCTGTAATTGGCACTGGTTGATGGCGTCGCGCAGCATGTCGATGGCGCGGTGACGGGGGAAGCTGGCGCGCCAGGCAAGGGCCACGGTGCGCTGGGGCGCCGGTGCAACGAACGGGCGGGTTACCAGCACGCCGGTGGCATACTGGGAGGCGGCTGCTGCGGACAGCGGCAGCACCGTGATGCCCAGGCGCGACGCCACCATGTGGCGCAGGGTTTCCAGCGAGCTGCCATCGGCAGCGGTGCGGATATGGCCGTTGCCGGCCTCTTTCTCGATGGACTGCTGCAGCTGCGGGCAGGCTTCCAGTACCTGGTCACGGAAACAGTGGCCCTCCCCCAGCAGCAGAACATTGTCTTCACACAGCTGTTCCGGTTTGAGTGCGTCGTACTGGGCCAGCGGGTGGTCCGATGGCATCAGCACCACAAAGGGTTCGTCATACAGCGGTTGGGTAACCACGTCCGGTTCGGTAAATGGCAGTGCGAGGATGACCGCATCCAGCTCACCCTTGCGCAGGCGCGCTCGCAGGGTGGAGGTATAGCCCTCTTCCACATACAGCGGCATCTGGGGCGCGCGCTGCTGCAGCTGGGGAATGAAGTGCGGGAACAGGTAGGGGCCAATGGTAAAGATGGCGCCTACGGACAGCGGGCTGCTCAGCTGGTCCTTGCCGGCGCTGGCGATGTCCTTGATTGCGGCGGACTGTTCCAGCACCAGCTGCGCCTGGGCAACAATGCGCTCACCGAGCGGCGTGGCCTGCACGCGGGTCTTGGAGCGTTCGAATAATGCGACACCCAGCTCCTTTTCCAGCTTTTTGACGGCGATGGACAGGGTCGGCTGGCTGACAAAACAGCGCTCGGCGGCGCGGCCGAAGTGCTGCTCCTGAGCCAGGGTGACAATGTAGCGCAATTCATTCAGTGTCATGACAAACGCAATCAGGTAAAACTTGGCGATAGAGTTTATTCATAAATACCCCCGGGCGGCCAGTAAAACTGAAATCACGGTGTATGAATGTCTCAATCTAGAAAAAAATGCTATTAGCTCTGTTTATGGTTAGTAATTTTTGCTATTAACATGCAATTGTTGTCGGTAGCATGGCGCTTTTTTTGCTATATGTGTAAAGGCAAGTGTTAAATCACACAAAGCGGAGAAACGCTCTATGGGAATCTTGTCTTGGATTATATTGGGCCTGATCGCAGGTGCGCTCGCCAAATGGATCATGCCCGGCCCCGACCCCGGTGGCTGGATCGTGACAATGGTGATCGGTATCGTCGGCGCATTTATCGGCGGTTGGCTCGGTTCACTCGTCGGGATTGGTGGTCCGGTAACCGGCTTTGCCATTGGCGACATCATCACGGCGGTCATAGGTGCTGTGGTGCTGCTGTTTATCTACCGGATGGTAAAGTCTCGTAGTTGACGTCCTGTTACTTCATTAGTTGTGTGCGGGGCGCGCAAAGTGCTGCGGGCCCCGTTCACAGATTGCGGTTGGCAAACAGGTTATAAAGTGGTTTGCTGACTGAAAATTCGCGCAGTTCATAAAAACTATTCGCTAACGGGGTTGGGTTTTACCTGACACCGTGTATTGTGGGGCCGGCATTCGGTACCCCGGGGGTTGATTCAAGCGGTTATGACAAAGGAAAAAGTCTGGATCTTCGGTTGTGGTGATCTGGGGACTCGTCTGGCATTGAAGCTGGATCGCAAGGCGTACGACGTATTCGGCGTGCGACGTAATCCATTACAGGCACTCTCACGCAAGCGTCGCGCGGACGTGGTCAACTGGCGCCGTGGCGATGCCACCAAGCCGGAAGACATCCAGCGGCACCTGAGCAACGGTGCCGATATTGTCATCGCCACATTTACGCCGGGAGCGAGTTCGCCCCAGGCGTATCAGCGCGCTTACGTGGAAACCGCCACGGCCATGCGCACCGCCCTGGCAGCGATGGAAACCCCTCCCCGCCTGTTCCTGTGGATATCTTCGACGCGTGTATACGGCCAGAGTGGCGACCAGTGGCTGGATGAGCGCTCTCAACCGCTGCCCGGCAGCTATCAGGGCGAAGCCCTGCTGAGTGCGGAGAAGATTGCCCAGTCCTCTGTGACCGAAACCTGTGTGGTGCGCTTTGCCGGAATTTACGGTCCCGGCCGCGACCGCTTGCTTTCCCAGGTTCGCGCTGGTCGTTGTGCGCCGCCCTCCCCGCCGCAGTTCAGCAACCGGATCCATGTGGATGATGCGGTGGGCTTTCTGGCACACCTGATCGAGGGCCAGAAAAAAGGCATGGCGCTGGAGAAGCTGTATATCGGGGCCGACTGCACACCGGTGCCCATGTACGAATTGCAGAGCTGGCTGGCGAAATCCATGGGCTACACCAGCGCTCACCTGCGCGAGGAAGTGGCTACCAGCGAGCGTCGCTCCAAGAAGATGAGCAACAAGCGCATGCTGGATAGCGGCTATGAAATGTTGTATCCGGACTACCGGGCGGGCTACAGCACCCTGCTGGAAAACGACTGATCTTCTGAATCTGCGCCGCGCATTCGCGGCGGCGCAAGCTCTCTTTTCAATACGGTGGCTCAGATCACCAGTATCGCTTCGGCCTCAAACTGTGCCCCTTTGGGCAGTTCACTTACCCCGACCGCCGCGCGTGCGGGGAATGGCTTGGTAAAGACTTCCTCCATCACTTCGTTGACGGTGGCAAAGTTGCTCAGGTCCGTGAGGTAGAGGTTCAGTTTGACGATATCGTCCAGAGAACCATTGGCGGCCTCGCACACAGCCTTCAGGTTTTTGAAAACCTGTACCGCCTGCTCGCGGAAGTCGTCCGAGATCAGTTCCATGGTCTCCGGTACCAGGGGGATCTGGCCGGATAGATAGATGGTGTTATCAACCTTGACTGCTTGCGAGTAGCTGCCGATTGCGGCCGGTGCCTTATCGGTTTTTATCACGGCGCGATTGGGCATGGGTTACTTCTCTCCCGGCCTGACAAGGCCTGCTTGCTGAAAAACAAAGCGGGAGAATATAGCGCGGTTTGGAGGCCTTGGGGAGCAGGCGGGATCGACAAAACCCCAGATGCGGAATCTGTCCACAGTAAAAGAACTTTTAAGCAAAACCCCACCAGAATTCACAGCTTACCCGCAATAGACATCCGCCAATTGCCTGAAGGCCGAAGCAACCAATTAGGCCCGGCTCCGGGGTCCGGCCGACAAACGATTGCCGATGAGGTTGTTTGGCGGTCGGGCACCGGAGCCGGGCCGACCCCATCGAAGCTTACAAAGCTCAGGGGCGAGCGATCTTGATCACCGCCGGCAGGTTCCGCAGGCGCTTCATGACCTGGGCCAGATGCACCCGGTTGGCCACTTCCAGGGTCAGGGCGATCACGCTGTGCTGGGCATCTTTCTCGTCCACATGGATCTGCTCGATGCTCGCCCCCTCCTCGGTAATACGTGTGGCCAGGCGGGCAATGATGCCGCGTTCGGACTCCACCTCGACCCGCACATCGCCGAGGAACTCCCCTTTTACATCGGGAGACCAGGCTACTGCCATGATGTTCTCCGGGTGTTCACGCAGCTCCACCGCGTTGCGGCAGGTATCCCGGTGCACCACCACACCCTTGCCCGAACTGATATGCCCCATGATGGTATCGCCCGGGATCGGTCGGCAGCAGCGTGCAAAGCTGATCATCATGCCCTCCTGGGCGTCGATGGTCAGCGGTGAGGAGATACTGCTTGCCTCGGTTTCCGTCGTGCCCGGTGGCACCAGCAGCTTCGCCGCGGAGAAGGCCGCGCGATTGCCCAGGCCGATTTCTTCCAGGAGGTTTTCGAAACTGTCACAGCGCGCCTCTTTTACGCCGCGCTGAATCTGCTCCTCGCCCAGCTCGGAAAGCTTCAGGTGGAATTTCGCCAGCGCCTTTTCCAGCAGGCGCTGGCCCAGGGCAATGGAGTCGTGGTGGCGCTGGTGTTTCAGGTAGTGGCGAATCGCACTGCGCGCTTTCGCGGTCACCACAAAGTTCAGCCAGTTGGGATTTGGCTGTACGTTCTTGCTGGTGAGGATTTCCACCTTCTGACCACTTTCCAGTGGCTGTGACAACGGCGCCAGACGCTGGTTGATACGCACCGCCACACAGGAATTGCCCACGTCGGTGTGCACTGAATAGGCGAAGTCGACGGCCGTGGCACCCGCGGGCAGATCGATGATCTTGCCCTTGGGGGTGAACACATAGACCTCGTCCGGGAACAGGTCGATCTTTACGTTTTCGATAAATTCCAGTGAGTCACCGGCGCGCTGCTGCATTTCCAGCAGCCCCTGCACCCAGCGGCGCGCGCGCACCTGACTGGTACCGCCGGTATTGAGCACTTCGTCGCCGGAGGATTTGTACAGCCAGTGCGCGGCGATGCCGCTATTGGCCATCTCGTCCATTTCCTTGGTGCGGATCTGCACTTCGATGGGTACCCCGTGCATGCCGAGCAATACGGTATGCAGGGACTGGTATCCATTGGATTTGGGGATGGCGATGTAGTCTTTGAACTCGCTGATCACCGGCTTGTAGAGGTTGTGGATAACCCCGAAGGTGCGGTAACAGGTGTCCACGCTGTCGACGATGATGCGGAAGGCGTAGACGTCCATGATTTCCTTGAACGACTTCTTCTTCGAGCGCATCTTCTGGTAGATGCTGAACAGGTGCTTCTCGCGGCCGATCACCAGTGCATCGATGTTTTCACGCTGCAGGCGCAGCTCGATGGCGTTCTGGATTTTTTCCAGCAGCTCCTTGCGGTTGCCGCGCGCGGCGACCAGGGCCGCGCGCAGGCGACTGGCACGCAGGGGGTAAATCGCAAAAAAAGCGCGGTCTTCGAACTCGATCCGCACATCGTTCATGCCCAGGCGGTTGGCAATGGGTGCGTAAATTTCCAGGGTCTCGCGGGCGATGCGCGCGCGTTTTTCCGGCTTGAGGGAGCCGAGGGTACGCATGTTGTGCAGCCGGTCCGCCAGTTTGACCAGGATCACGCGAATATCCCGCGCCATGGCCAGCGCCATTTTCTGGAAGTTTTCCGCCTGCTTTTCCGCCGGGCTGTCGGTCTCGAACTGTGTCAGCTTGGAGACGCCGTCCACCAGGTCCGCGATCTCCGAACCGAACTGTTCCGCCAGCGCTGCCTTGGGGATGCCGGTATCTTCGATAACGTCGTGCAGCATCGCCGCGGCCAGGCTCTGGGCATCCATATGCATGCCGGCCAGGACGGTGGCAACCGCGAGGGGGTGGGTGATATAGGGTTCGCCGGAGCGCCGTTTCTGGCCCTCATGGGCCTGCTCCGCGTAGAAGTAGGCGCGGCGGACGAACTGGATCTGATCGGGGGGGAGGTAGGACGAGAGGCGATGGGCCAGACTGTCTATGGTATGCAAAGCCGCATTCGCCTCTTAAATTTCCAGCCCGATCTCAACGAGAAAGTGCATCGGTCGATCAAGTCGGGATTACATATCCTGTTCGGACAGGAATACCGGCGCCGGGGCGGCGCGCTGTACCGGCTCATCTTCCGGCTCGTCGAGGATGCTGGCGTCAACGAAGCCCTCTTCGATCTCGCGCAGGGCGATGACGGTGGGCTTGTCGTTTTCTTCCGCAACCATCGGGTCGCGGCCGCCGGTGGCGATCTGGCGTGCGCGCTTGCTACCTACGATAACCAGCTCAAAGCGGTTGTCTACGTGGTCGAGGCAATCTTCAACGGTAATACGTGCCATAAATCTTCTGTTCCAGTGTGAGTTCGCCCGGTTGGGCGAGATTGGCAAATTCTGGTGTCTGGCCGGTCAGTGCCGACACGGACGGGGGCTGACTATTCTACCGGACCGCGCGGTGTACGCAAATCGATCAGTGGACTTTTGGGCGATTCTGTGGCGGCTCCGCTACCGGCCCAGCCGCCTTCAACAGCGAATTTAGTAAGTCAGGGGCGTTTACTGCTTCCGCAAAAGCGACTGCAACAGTGCCCCGTGCAGTTCCTGCTGGCACGCCAGCCGCTGTCGCTCGGCCACCATAATAGCGCGCAGCTCATTCAGCGCGGTGGTGAAATCGTCGTTGATGATCAGGTAATCGGTCTCCACATAGTGGGACATCTCATCGATCGCCTGGGCCATACGCTTGTCGATCACCGCCTGGTCGTCCTGGCCGCGCCCGGTCAGGCGCTCGAGCAGAGCCTGCTGGGAAGGCGGCAGGATGAAGATTCCCACCGTTTCCGGCATCAGTCTGCGAACCTGTTCCGCGCCCTGCCAGTCAATTTCCAGGATGACATCGCGACCGCTGGCGAGGGTTTCCTCGACCCAGGCTCTGGACGTGCCGTAAAAATTGTCGAACACCTGCGCGTGCTCGAGAAACGCGCTCTGGCCCAGCATGGCCACGAACTCGTCGCGATCCACAAAATGATAGTTGATGCCCTCAATCTCACCGGGGCGCATGGGCCGGGTGGTGTGGGACACCGATACGGTGACCTGGGTATCCGCCTCAATCAGCGCTTTGACGAGACTGGTTTTACCGGCGCCGGAGGGCGCGGAGACCGTATAGAGAGTACCTGTAGACACGGCGAACCTTGCTGCTGTGTGAGTGAGTGGAAGTGCTGGGCGGGGATTATAAACGAAAGGAAGACAGGCAGTCCCCCGACCGGTGCTGGGGGCAAAGTGTTGGGCTTTTCCGGGCTGTGTACCTCGGGGAGGTAAACAGCCCGAATCCGGCCGGGAGTGCCTGCGGAATCTCAATCGGAACGCCTTGGGGAGGCGTGGCCGACTACTGCGGATCCCTGTTGCTAATTGCGAACGGGGGTGACTGTATCGTCTTTGTTGCCAAAAACCAACAGCCACCATACCGCACCGCTGGCAAGGCAGTACGCAACGGCCGGCAGCCAGACAACCGGGGGAAGCAGCGGCAGGGTCGCGGCCAGCAGCGCCAGCCGCGCCAGTTCCCAGTGTCGGCTGCGCGCCTCCCCGTCTAGGATGCGTCCGTTCACCACAAGCCCGACTACCAGCATTGATACCATCAGGGTGATCGTGCCGTAGGAAAGCTCGCTGGCGCCCGCCAGCAACGCCAGTGTGGCCGCGGAATAGATCAGGTGCTGGACCAGCGCGTACCAGCGCAGGCTGCGCGGGATCTGCGGATCGAAGCGGTGGAAATTATCCAGGTCACCACTGGGGACCGGCATTGCCGCCTCCGCGTCTGCCGGGCGATAGCCGGTGGCGCGGAACCACAGGGTGAGTTTTTCCTTCCAGCTTTTGGTGTGAAGGGCGTCGAGCCACATACGCTTGAAGTGCTGCAGGTTGGCCGCCAGCGGGTCAAACGTGTTCAGAGGCTTGCGTACCCCATAGATGCACGGCTCGTCGTCCAGCTCCTCCTGGTAGGTGCCAAACAGCCGATCCCAGATGATCAGCACACCACCGTAATTGCGGTCCACATACACCTTGTTCTGTGCGTGGTGTACCCGGTGGTTGGACGGCGTGACCAGAATCCACTCCATCCAGCGCACCTTGGGGAATTTCTGGGTGTGTACCCAGAACTGGTAAATCAGGTCGAGGGCGCCTGCAGTAACCAGGATTTCCCAGGGCATACCGATCAGCAGCAGGGGCAGGTAGAAAATCCAGCCCAGTGGTACCAGATCGCTGGACTGGCGCAGCGCGGTGGTGAGGTTGTAATCCTCACTCTGGTGGTGCACCAGGTGTTCCGCCCAGAAGATGTTGATCTCGTGACTGAAACGGTGTTTCCAGTAGTAGCAGAAGTCGTAGGCTATCACCGCCAGTACCAGGTGCCAGGGGTTGCCGATTGACCAGCTGATACCCAGTGCCAGGTAGGTGGGCTCCAACCACTGGTACAGTGGCGCATACACCAGTATCAGGATACCCACTCGCACCAGCCCGAGAATGCGGCTGAGAATACCGGCGCCGAGGCTGCCGATGGCATCGTTCAGGCGATAGAGCCCCCAGCCGCGCCAGCGGTCTAGGGCCAGCTCGATCAGCACGGCGAGCAGAAAAAATGGAATGGCAGCGGTGACGAGTCCCACGGTGACCTCGGAAGTTGTCTATATCGTTATGGTTGTTTTGACCTCGCGGGTAATGTTGCCACAGCCCGCGACATGAACAATGTCCTTGAAGACCGGATTCCGAAATCCGTGAGCATTTTGTCGACGTAAACCCACATTCGCTTCAATCCACTATCAATCCTAGCGGGAGCCTCCATGATCAATGCCTATGCCGCCGACGCCGCCGGTGCCGAACTCAAACCATTCAGCTACGACCCCGGTGCGCTCGAACCGGGACAAGTGGAGATTGCCGTCGAATACTGCGGCCTCTGCCACAGCGATGTCAGTGTGGTGAACGATGAATGGGGCATGACCGCGTTCCCGGTAGTGCCGGGGCATGAAGTGGTGGGACATATCGTCGCCCTCGGAGACGGGGTGACCCACTTGAAGGAGGGGCAGCAGGTGGGGCTCGGCTGGCATTCCGGATACTGTGGCCATTGCGGCGAGTGCGATACCGGCAACCACAACCTGTGCTCACAGGCGCAGCCGACCATCATCGGTCATCACGGTGGCTTTGCCGACAAAGTACGCGCCAGTGCTGCCAGTGTGGTCCCCATTCCGGACGGACTGGACCCGGCTGTGGTCGGCCCCCTGTTCTGCGCAGGTATCACTGTGTACAACCCGCTGGTGCAGTTCAATATCAAGCCCAACAGTCGTGTGGCGGTGATCGGCATCGGCGGCCTGGGGCATCTGGCGCTGCAGTTCCTCAACGCCTGGGGCTGCGACGTGACCGCCTTCACTTCCAGCGACAGCAAGCGCGACGAGGCGCTGGAGCTGGGTGCCCACCACACCCTCAACAGCCGCGACCCGAAAGCGCTCATGGCAGCCGCGGGCCAGTTCGACCTGATCATCTCCACGGTCAACGTCAAGCTCGACTGGAATACCTACCTCACAACGCTCAAGCCCCGCGGCCGTCTGCACTTCGTCGGTGCCACCACCGAGCCTCTGGATATCAATGTATTCAACCTGTTGCTGGCCCAGCGCCAGGTGTCCGGTTCACCCGTGGGCAGTCCGGCCACCATTGCCGATATGCTCGAATTTGCTGCCCGCCACAATATCGCACCGAAAGTAGAGAAGTTCCCCATGAGCGAGGTCAATGCAGCGTTCAAGCGACTGGAGAGCGGGGAGGCGCGCTACCGTATTGTGTTGACCGCTGGCGAGTAGCGGTCAACCGGGCTCGGAGTAGTGTGTGACTGGCACGGACGTGCCCGCACTGTCGCTTCCTGATGAATTTTGTTTTGCGATAGCATTTGCAGCAAACGCATTTACGGGCCCATCTTTGCGGACCCATATTCACGGGACAGGGAAATGCCCTACTTCGAGCTTACCGACAGGCAGGGAAGGCGATATCGCCTGTCGGCTGAAATTCGCTACTTCACCCTCTGGGCTGATCCAGAAGAGCTTGTGCTTGCCGAAAACCTGTTGGCAAGCACAGAGCCCAGCCAGTTGCTTATGGCTGAGCATCACTTTTTTGGTGCCGGGGGTGATTATCCCTATCTACACCGGTTGGGCCCTGGCACCCCTGGCAACGCTTCCGATCTGTTTCCTCTCACTCCAGCCGCTTCGCCGGAATCCGAACAAATATTGTTGGAGGCGATTCGTCGGGGACAGCTGACACTGGAGCCACTCGAAACCGGGAAGGCCAGGCAGTCGGGAGATGAGCGCAATGCACTGCGGGTGAAAATCCGTCTTGCACTGGCGGAGATCATCAGTCAGGAGCGGTTGGAAGCGACAAATCACTCCCGCTCCCTGGCTGCGGAGACCCGGGTGACTCGCGGGCTCATCTATACCGGTGCATTTTTCAATGGCCTTTGGAATGCGGGTACGGATTTCGCCAAGTGGTTGAAGGAAGTCAACGATGTGGTCAACCCTACCCAGCGCATACTGAGGACTCTTCAGGCAGGTGTTCGCGCCGAGCAGCGTAACAGCCAGACCGGTGAGGGGTACCTCAACGCATTTGTCGCCGAACAGTTGACCTCAGAAAAACGCCAACTGGTCGAGGCGCTTGGTTTTGATCCATCCAGTATCACTGTGGAGCTGTTCGAGCAGGCACTGCAAATTGCCGATATCGTGTGGCAGGACCAGGCATTGCGCGATGATATTCGCCGATTTGCGTTCGACTATGTCAATGCCCAGCATCCACTCGAGTTGACCGAGTTTTCCGGTACCGCGGCATTTGAGGTGCTGTTTACGATTGCCCTTGCTGCAGTAACCGCCGGTGCCGGTCTGGCTGCGGGCGCAGCCGGTCAGGCCCGACACTTTGCTAGGTTTCGCAAGGTCGGGGATCTGTTGCGGCGCTATGCGTCTGAAGCCGTTGAAGCGGCAAAGCGCAAAACAAAAACGCGGGCCGGCAGCAACACCGGTGCGAGCGATTTCAACACATTGCCACGGGACGAAGTGGTGGTGAAACCTGTTGCCACTCCGGAAAGCAAACCGCCGAATTCCAGATCGAAAGCTAACACTAAAAATGCCGATGAAAAGTCTACGGCACAAAATCGCAGCGAAATCCCCAAACGTGCGAGACCCGAGCCCGACAATTGGAAGACCTACAAAACCCACGGGGTTGATCAGACCCCGATGGCCAGTGCAGTCGGGCGTGAAATGGTTGCTGAACTGGAATCCCAGGGTATGTCGCGCGCTCAGGCGGTCATGAAGGCCCAGGAATATCTGGCTTCCGGCAGTGAACTTCCGGTAAAAAAGACGGTGAAAAAAGGGGAAACGCTTTACAAGCTGGTACCCGAGGGAGAAGCTCCGGGAAAATATTCCGCTTATTTCGCCGAACTTTCCGATATCAATGGCTTTGAGGGTGTGAGCTACGACGAAATAACCGATGCCATTGGGATACCGCTTGAAAGTCAGCAAACACCAAAGTTCGACCTGGTGGAGGTGGAGGCGCTGGAAGATGTTACTGTTTACCAATCTACCATCGCGCCAACCACGCAAAACGGGTATTCCCAGCCTGGCGGTGGGACACAGACATTGATCGTCAACCGATCCAGGTTTTCAGACCCGAAATCTACCGGCAGGAAGTTTCCCTAGATGAAAAAGCTCGTTCGCATTGACCCGAAAAGCGGTCGATACATTGATATCGATCCCAAGAAACTGGCGAGAGACGCAAAAAGCCTGGAAGCCTTTGTGCGGAAAAATATTGATCCCGCCAACGATTCGCTGGGTGTCTATTCAGAGCTGCTGCCGCTATGCAAGCAAGTAGCCGATCAACGACGAAATACCGCTATTCCGCTGGAAGACCTCCCCCTGCGATACCCATTCAGGGAGGGGTTGATGCCCCAGGGATTGGCAGCGCTGTACTCTGAATTTTCCGCGACCATTACCGGCACACCTCTGGATGTGATTCACATCGTTGACGTCAATGGGGCTCCCCATGCTGAAGTGGAATTTGAAGATTGACCTGTTAACGGAAAGCCTACTTCCCTCGATACTGAACCGGGTGCGCGGGGTATAAAAAAGGCCGGCGAATGCCGGCCAAACAAGGTGGGACGTTACGAAGTGAGAGATCTTGGTCCGATAAGGATCAGGGGGCCGCTTCGGCCTGCAGGGTAACCCCGGAGTAACTGTTATATCCGCGAACGCTGATATACCAGGTGCCCGCCTGTGGGTTGCTGATGCTGCAGCTCTCGTTGTTGCCCCACTTGTAGGGGCGGCAGTTGTAGCTGCTGGTGGTCGGCTGGGATCCGTAGCGCACGTACAGGTCGCCGTCGCCGCTGCCGCCACTCATCAACACCTCAAGCGATGCCATACCACTGTTCACGTCCAGGGTGAAATGCTGCCAGCTGCCGCTGGCACCAGACACGTTGGTTTCCGTCCAGCCGGTAGCGCCACCACCACTGCTGCCTTCATCGAAGCTGCCGACCAGGCTCACATTGGAGAAGCTGCTGTAGGCGCGGACCATCACGTAGTAGGTGCCGGCCTGCACATTGCTGATGGAACAGGTTTCGCTGTTACCGTTCAGGTACGGACGGCAATCGTAAGCCGAGGTGGTGGGCTGGCTGCCATAGCGGACGTAGAGGTCTGCATCACCGCTGCCACCAGACATCTGGAAACTGAGGTTGGATGCGCCTGCGGGCACTTCAAGGGTGTAGAAAAGTTCCTGGCCTGTGCTCCCAGAGAGGCCGGACTCCGCAACGCCATTAGTAAGCTCGCCGTCACCGGGTTCCGGATCGGGATTGCCGCCACCGTTGGCTGCGTTCACTGCTGCCGACGCATCGACGATACCGCTACCGCACTGGCTACAGGAACCGGGGAAACTGCGCGCAGTATTTTTCAGGATGTTTTCGACTTCGGTCGGCGTGATGCCCCCGTCCACGGCATACAGCAGCGCTGCGGCACCGGCGACATGGGGCGCCGCCATGCTGGTACCCTGGTAGAAGGCATAGTTGTCACTGCCCGGCCCCTGGGTACCACTGTTGAGGGTAGACAGCACACCGTTGGAGTTGGTTGAGGTCTCACCGCCTGGCGCCGCCAAATCCACCACACTGCCATAGTTGGAGTAGTAGGCACGGCTGCCGGCGCGGTTGGTGGACGCCACCGAGATTACCCCGGAGCAACTTGCCGGGCTGTAATTGCTAGCATTGTCGTTGGAGTTCCCCGCTGCAACCACCACGGTGGTGCCCAGGCTGCGCGCGGTATTGATTGCGTTCTGGGTTGTGGTATCACAGCTGCCGCCGCCACCAAGGCTCAGGTTCAGCACCTGTGCCGGGTTGGGGTTGGAAGGCACACCGCTGACATTGCCACCGGCACCCCAGATGATGCCATCGGCAATATCCGAGGTGTAACCACCACAACGGCCGAGCACGCGAATCGGCACAACCTTGGCCTTGTAGGCGACGCCGGCAACACCGGAGCCATTGTTGGTGACCGCAGCAATGGTGCCGGCCACGTGGGTGCCGTGCCAGCTACTGTTGCGTGCGGGCTGACCGGAACCACAGGCACCGGCGGGCGACCAGTCACCAGGATCGCTGGCGTCCGAATCGCGGCCGTTGCCATCCTGGGCCACGCTGGTGTCGGAGATCATGTCGTAACCGGGCAGGATATTGGCGTTCAGGTCGGCGTGCGGGCGGTAACCGGTATCGATGACACCTACTACCACGCCTTCGCCCTGGGTCACATCCCATGCGCTCGGCAGATTCAGGCCCCCTGTGGATTCAAAGTAATGCCACTGCTGGTTGTAGTACGAATCATTGGGGGTAGCCATGGGCTGCATCAGCCGGTCCGGTTCTGCGTATTCCACCTGTGGATCCTGCTGCAGGCGCGCGATGATTGCGTTGAGCTCTGCCTTGCTTGTGCGCTTTTCCAGCTTCATCAGTTGCGCGCCAGTGGCCAGACGGCGCATGTGCTTGAAGCGGTGACCGGCTGTTTGCGCGATGCGGTCGATGGCATTCTGCGACATGGCTGTGGCATTCGCGCCAGCCATGGAATTTTTGTATTTGACGATAATGCGGTCGGTTATCACTTCTTCCGGTGCTACCGCCATCGCGGACAACTCCGGCTCTACGGCCTGTGCGGAAAAGCTGACTCCGAACGTGGTACTGACAAGAAGTGTTGCGGCACCGAGCATGGCGCCGGGGCGTCTCTTCAATAATGCTGAAAATTTCATTGTTGCGAATATCTCCTTGATTATTTTTATCGGTGGAATTGGGTGGTTCCACCTTCATTACGCTGCGGAACCCCTGTGCAGCGTCCCCCGGAAAATCCCCACAATTTTGTTGCGGCTCTTACTCCTAAGGCTTGTGTTTAACGAGGAGGATCGTTCTTCCCCCATATAAAAACGGGGACAACTCTTTGGAATGCGCGCCAAAATTAGGAGCTAATTGGTACGATGGTGATGTTTTGGTTATGCATCGATAACCAGTTCACACTTGTGTGGCGTGCCATTCATGGGGCAAGGAGATTTTTTCGGAGGATGTTGTGGGGCGAGGGTGGTTGTTCATATGCAATGTCGTTGCAATAATCCTCCTGGTTAAATACCGGATTGGATAACTACAAAAAAGGATTCCTATGACTACCGCGGTAAATCCCTATGCTTCTCCACAGACCGCTGACCTCGATAATGACAAAAACTCCGAAGAAGTCAGCGCGCAACTCTTCTCATTCAGTGGCCGGCTAGGGCGACTGCGCCTGATTGCCTACGGCATCATTTCTGCTTTTGTCGTGATGTTTGTGGCGGGATTGGCTGCGGCTATCCTGATACCGGTAAATCCTGTTTTTGCAGGCTTCATTTATGGCGCCGTGGTGCTCTCGAGCGCGGTATATGGGTTTTCGCTTTATATACAGCGGCTGCATGATCTGAACCAGTCCGGTTGGTGGGCGCTGCTGATGTTCGTGCCGCTGCTGAATCTGGCACTATTAATTTATTTGCTGTTCTTTCCTGGGACCAAGGGAAATAACCGCTATGGTTCCCCGGTCAAGCGAAACTCCACTGGGGTTATAGTCGCATTTTTGTTAAGCGTGTTTCTCGGGATCGCCTATATCGGCATGGTTGTAGCGATAGCCATACCGGCCTATCAAGACTATGTGGAGAGAGCGCAGCAGGTTAACTGAAGACTTCAAACCAAAAAGGCCGCTGGGGAAAGCGGCCTTTTTTGATGGATGCATAACGTTATCGATGAAGTTTATCCATCGTTCCGCTTGTTTTTTTCTTCAATCCAGCGACTCATGAATTCCTCGGCGCGGTGCGCGGTGCGCCGCAGGATACGGCCCCAGATATTGCGGTTGCGGTGAGCATCCAGGTTGGCGGCGATGTCCTCGATTCGCTGGATAAATGCGGGGGCGTGGTCCTTGTGGCGAAACCCGGATTCGAGTGCGCGGGTGCCGGCATCGCGTACCGCGAGCCAGTCCGTTTTGTTTTGGTAGAGCTGCGCGGTGGTTGTCGCAAACTGTTGCGGGTCGTCGCTAAGGGGATAGCCCCAGAGATCTTCGGGCGCCATGGACTCGGCGCCGATGGGCGTAGTGACGGTGGGCGTACCGCTGAGCCAGCCTTCCAGTATCTTGCCTTTTTGCCCGGCACCGAAACGCAGCGGTGCCAGGTTCAGTCGGTAGCGCGCCAGCGTGGCCAGCGCATCTTCGGCGCGCCCATGCACCCGCAGCCCAGTCGCCGGGTCGCTGAGGCGATGCATGGCGTGATCGGAATAAGCACCGTAAATATGACACTCCACACCGGGCAGCAGTGCATGCAGCCGCGGCCAGACTTCCTGTGCAAACCAGGTGGTGGCATCGCGGTTGGGCGCGTGTTTGAAGCCGCCTATCATGACCAGATGCTGGCGCTCGTCGAAGCCCGGTAGTGCCTTTACATCGGGCAGCTGCCGCACCAGAAAAGGCAAATAATGCAGTTGCCAGTCGGGCAGGCAGAAGTGGCGCTGCAGCAGTTCTACCTCAATCTGAGAGATCATTACAGTGAGATCGCAGCGCGCCATCGCCGCGACCTCGCGCTCGGCAATGGGGTGAAACAGGTTCAGCGGTTGGCCGCTTTTAAGTGCCTGGTGGCGCGCCTCGCGCAGGCTGTGAAAATCGCTGGTATCGAGTAGCGTGATTGCTCCGGGGCATTGTTCGCGCACCCGCCAACCAAACTGCTCTTCCATCATGAAGCGGTCGTAGACCACGAGTGCAGGGTCAAGTGCATGCACCCAGGGGTCAAAACTGGAGTCATTGACTTCGATCTGGTGCTCGCCGTAGCCGCTCTTGGCCTGAAATGGCGTGGGCTGCGCCGGGCTTGCGATCTCTACACGATAGCCGGCGTCGGCGAGCAGATCGAGAATATCCAGCGTGCGCCGGCCAGCGGCGGTGGAGGTGGGCTCGGGCCATTGCTTGGCGATCAATAGCGCTGTTTTGTTGGACTCGTTGCGAACCATCTGCAACTACTCGATATTCTGGACCTGCTCCCGCATCTGCTCGATCAGCACTTTCAGCTCCACTGCCGCCTGGGTGGTGTCGGTCACCACGGCTTTGGATGAAAGCGTATTCGCCTCACGGTTGAATTCCTGCATCAGGAAATCCAGGCGGCGTCCGATAGGTCCGCCGTTTTTGAGTACGCGGCGGGTTTCGGTGATGTGGGCGTCGAGTCGGTCGAGCTCTTCGTCCACGTCGGCTTTCTGGGCCAGCAGCGCAATTTCTTGCTCGATGCGATCCTTGTCGATTTCTTCGAGCAATTCTTCCAGGCGGGTTTTCAGTTTCTCGCGCTGGTTTTGCAGAATCTGCGGCAATAGTGCGCGCACGGTAGTAACCTGTTCATTGATGCCTGCAAGGCGCGCCTCGATAAAGCCGGCGAGTTCCGCGCCTTCGCGTTCGCGGTTTTCCACCACCTGCTTCAGTGCCTGCTTGAAGCCGTCAAGGATCGCGCTGGCCTGTTCCTCGGCATCGGTTTCGGGCTCAGCGATCACGCCTGGCCACTTCAGCACTTCCAGCGGGTTTAGCGGCTGGCTTTCAGTCGCCACCTGTTGCGCGGCCTTGACGAGCTCGTTTACCAGTGCCTGGTTGATTTCTATGCCCGCCACTTCGCCACTGCTGGCTTTCAGGTTCAGGGTCATTTCCACTTTACCGCGGCTGAGGTTTTTGCGCAGGGTTTCGCGCAATTTTGACTCCAGCGCACGGGCGGCTTCCGGCAGGCGAAAATGGGGTTCCAGGTAGCGGTGGTTGACCGAGCGCATTTCCCATACCGCGGTGCCGGTAGAGTAATTGACTTCTGCACGCCCGAAGGCGGTCATGCTGCGCACTTTGTTGTTGGCCATACTGCCGAACTCCGCAAATACTGGGTAATGGTTTTTGGTGACGAAAAACAGCGGCAAATCATAGCACAGGGTGATTTGCGGTTTAGATGGCTATAATGCCGGGCCTTAAGGATTCTGATTGAACAATAGAGGTGCAATATGCAGCGACCAAGCGGCCGCAAACCCGAACAACTGCGCGATGTGCGCATTACCCGCCAATATACCCGCCATGCAGAGGGCTCCGTGTTGGTGGAGTTCGGCGACACCAAGGTGCTGTGTAATGCGTCGGTAGCGGCGGAAGTGCCGCGCTTCCTGCGCGGTCAGGGCGGTGGCTGGATCACCGCGGAGTACGGCATGCTCCCCCGCTCTACCGGTTCCCGCATGGGGCGCGAGGCGGCGCGCGGCAAGCAGGGCGGGCGCACGGTTGAAATCCAGCGCCTGATCGGCCGATCCCTGCGCGCGGCCGTCGATCTCAAAGCACTGGGCGAGCACCAGATTACCCTGGACTGCGATGTGATCCAGGCGGACGGCGGTACCCGCACTGCCTCCATTACCGGGGCCTGTGTCGCCCTGGTGGACGCGCTGCGTTATATGCAGCGGGAAAAAATGATCACCACCGATCCGCTGATCAATATGGTGGCGGCAATTTCTGTTGGCATTTATCAGGGGGAGGCGGTGCTTGACCTGGATTACCCGGAAGATTCCAATGCCGATACCGACATGAACCTGGTGATGGCCGAAGACGGTGGCATGATCGAGGTGCAGGGTACTGCGGAAGGCGCGCCGTTTACCGAGCATCAGTTTGCCGAGATGCTGGCTCTGGGCAAAGCCGGAATCAAAGAGCTGGTCGAGCTGCAGAAAAAGGCGCTCGCCGAATAAATGCTATCCGCCGGCACGGACGGCCGTATGTGCCGGCGGAGCTTTCCCTGCTTTATGGCAAAATAGACACGGGATACCACGCGTCTTTTCCATCGCGGCGATATCGCCGCGTAAGCTTTTCAGCACCATAAAATGGTCGCGAGGAAAGCCCGGCATGGAAATCCGTCAGATAACCGCTTCCCTGGTCCTGTCGCTTGTTTTCGCTACAGCAGCGGTTGCGCAGCAAACCGACAAAAAGCCGGAACCGCAACACAAGCACTACCGCGAATCCGAGCAAGCGAACAAGCCCTCCCCCTCCGGCGCCCTTGCGCCACGCCTGCAGAATCTCGGCAAACACATGTTTCCGGTGAGCTGTACTTCCAAGCGTGCACAGTTGTTTATTAATCAGGGCGTCAACCTGGCGTATGCATTCAACCATGCCGAGGCCGGGCGCTCATTCCGCGAGGCGGCGCGGCTGGCCCCTGATTGCGCGATGGCTTACTGGGGGCAGGCGCTGGTACTCGGCCCCAATATCAACGTGCCGATGGACCAGGAAGCAGAACCCAAAGCCCACGAGCTGGCACAGAAGGCGATGTCCCTGCGCAATAAAGCGGGCGTAACCGACCGCGAGCGCGCACTGATCGAAGCGCTTGCACAGCGCTATACCGGCGACCCTACCGATCGTGCCCAGGGTGACGAGGCCTACGCGGCGGCGATGGCGAAAGTGGCCGAACGTTTTCCCGACGATCTGGATATCGCGACTTTGTACGCCGAATCGATGATGGATTTGCGGCCATGGAATTACTGGATGCGCGATGGCACTCCCTATCCCGGCACCCGGGAAACGATCGCACTACTGGAGTCGGTGATGGCACGCAACCCGAAACACCCGGGAGCGTTGCACCTGTACATTCACCTGATCGAGCCCACCAAAAACCCCGAGCGCGCCGAAAAAGCAGCGGACACCCTGAAGGGACTGATGCCGGGTGCCGGCCATATTGTGCACATGCCCGCACATATCTATCAGCGCGTGGGCCGCTATGAAGATTCTGCCAATACCAATCGACGGGCGATCGCCGCCGACGAGGATTACATCAGCCAGTGCCGGGCCCAGGGCATCTACCCGATGGCCTACTACCCGCACAACATTCATTTTCTGTGGTTCGCCACTACTGCCCAGGGCCACAGCGCCGCGGCCATCGATGCTGCGCAAAAGACCGCCGAGCAAATTTCCGATGAAGCCCTGGTCCAGATGCCGCTACTCGCCGGTTTCCGGGTAGTGCCTTACTGGGCGCTGGCACGGTTCGGCAAATGGGATCAGGTTCTGGCGCTGCCGAAACCACCCGCGGATCCGTTCCTGACCGGCGCCTGGCACTATGTGCGGGGGCTCGCCTATATCGGCAAGGGAGATCTGGATGCCGCAGGTGCCGAGCTGCAGACCCTGCAAAAGCTCGCGGCCAGTCCCGCACTGGATTACTCCATGTTTTCGCCCAACAGTGCTGCGGGGATTCTTGCGGTCGCGCCCGAGGTGTTGGCGGGCGAGCTGGCGGCGGCACGCAAAAACTACGATGAGGCCATTGCCCACCTGAGCCGTGCGGTACGGCTGGAGGACGGGCTGGTGTATACCGAGCCTGCGGAATGGCACTACCCGCCGCGCCTGGCCCTGGGCGCTGTGCTGCTGGAGGCCGGGCGCCCGGGGGAAGCGGAAACCGTGTACTGGCAGGACCTGGATCAGCACCCGGATAATGGCTGGGCCCTGTTTGGCCTGGCCGAGGCGTTAAAGCAGCAGCACAAATCCGATGAGGCGGAGCAGATCGAGGCCCGGTTCAGGAAAGCCTGGCGGAATGCCGATGTGAAACTGACCGCCTCCCGGATCCGCTGAGATAAAAAAGGGGCGCAGCGGTTTTTCACCGCTGCGCCCCTTTTGGGATCCTGGGACCACGAGTCTGGCGATCAGACCTCCAGGTCGTAATCCATGATCAGCGGCAGGTGGCTGGAGAAATTGACGTTCTTGTTGATGGCGCCGTATTCGATCTTGTTCTTCAGGGTCTGGGAAACGATCTGCATATCGGTGCGCCAGCCGTCGCCCTTGCCCGGTTCGCCGCTGGGCCACCAGGTAAATTCGTCCGCGTCTTTCACTACCCGGCGGAAGGCGTCTACATAACCGATCTCGTTGAAAAGCTGGTCGAGCCAGCGCTGTTCGTGGCGCATGAACCCCGGGGTGTCCTGGTAGTCCTGCCAGTTCTCCACATCCGCGCGGCGGTGGGCCATGCCCCAGTTGCCACAGAAGATGAAGTCCCGGCGTTTGCGACTGATCTTGGACAGGTGGGCCTGCATGTCATCGAAGAACTGGACCTTTACCTCAAGCGACGCTTCATCGGTGGCCACCGGGGCGAGCAGGGAGCCGACACTCAGGCGCTCGAAGTCCGCTTGCAGGTAGCGGCCATACATATCGACGCCATTGGCAAAGCCCATGCCATAGATCAGCGCTTTGGGCTGGGCACGGGTATAGATCGCCACACCATTTTCATGGGGCGTGCCCGAGTCGAAGAAATAGCTGTAGTATCCGTCCGGATGGAAGATGGGGTGATCCAGCTCCGGTTCCAGTGAGCGCAGATCCTGCAGACAGATGATATCTGCGTCCTGATCTGACAGCCAATCGTACAGCCCGCGCTGTGCAGCCTGGTGCACACCGTCAACGGACAAACTCACTATTCGCATTATTAGCCCCTTACCAGCGGACTGTGTAAAATTGCAGTCGTTATTCGTCTGAACATTTTTTCGATAGCCGCTCCCCATTCCTTGGGGACCTTCCTTCACCTTAGCCAATAGTTATCAAATTGCCATGCAGCAGTACCAGCGCGACTTTATCCAACTGGCCCTGGAGCACGATGTGCTCTGTTTCGGGGATTTTACGCTGAAATCCGGGCGCCAGAGCCCCTATTTCTTCAATGCCGGTCGATTCCACAGCGGTGCGGCGCTTGCCGCTCTGGGCAATGCCTATGCGGAGGCGATCATAGCCTCTGGAGTGGAGTTTGATGTCATCTTCGGGCCGGCTTATAAAGGCATCCCGCTGGGAGCGGTGACCGCGGTGGCGCTGGCGCAGAAAGGGGTAGATAAACCCTTCTGTTACAACCGGAAAGAGGCCAAGGACCACGGCGAGGGCGGAACCTTAGTGGGTGCGCCGCTTAAAGGCAAGGTTTTGATCATCGATGACGTGATTACTGCGGGAACCGCCGTGCGTGAAGTCATGCAGATCATCAAGGCCCAGGGCGCCGAGCCTGCAGGTGTGGTGATTGGCCTGAACCGTCAGGAAAAGGCCGGGGACGACACCGAACTCTCCGCGATTCAGCAGGTTGAGCAGGAGTACAGCATTCCTGTGATTGGTATTGTGGAACTGGATGATATTATTTCTTATCTTAAGTCCGAGGCTGCCAGTGACGCGTTACTGCAGCAGATTATCGACTACCGCGAGCGTTATGGAGTGAGTACTGAGGGGTAACCCGGTACACTCGTCATATCGCTACAGGGCGCGAAAGGATTAGCGTCAAAGGTCAATATTTAAGCGATGTACGGTAAATATAAGTAGAGGCACGCGTGAAAATCGCAATTGCGCTGGCATTGGCCGGCGCCTTCCTGACAGCGGATGTCGGAGCTGCAAGTGAGGGGTGGGATGGCAAGAAGCTGTACCGCTATACCAACGAACACGGCATTCAGGTGCTGGATGACGTGGTGCCTCCCCGTTATGTGGCCGGTGGCTACGAGGTGTTGACGACTTCCGGGCGTGTTCTGGAGGTGGTTGAGCCCGAGCTGAGCGGCAAGGAGCTGGCCGAGAAGCAGCGTCGCGAGGCGCGTATGGCCGCTGACCTTCAGTTGCTGAAGCGCTACAACAGCGTTGCCGACATCGAATCCGCGCGCAAGCGCAAGCTTGCCATCGTGCAGCAGGATGTAGCGATCCTGCGCTCTAACAAGGCCTCCCTGCACCGACAGATCGAAAACGAAGAGTCCGCGGCGGCGCGCACCCAGCGCAACGGCGGCACGGTGTCTCCAGAATTGCTGGAGCGGATCGAAAACCTTCGCAAAGAAGTGAAAGTCGTCAGCGAACGATTGTCGCTACGTGAAAAAGAGGCGGTGGCGATCAACAGTGAGTTTGATCGCGCAGCCAATCGCTATCAGGAAATAGCCGGCAAGTAAGCCGGCTTTTTTATCTATCCCTGCGCAGCCAGCGCACCTTCCCTGAAGAACCCCGCGACCAGTACCGGCCACTGCTCCATCCAGTGTTCGGTGGGCTTGCGTTTGAACCCACTGCGCACGTACTGGACGATGCGACCCTCGGCGCTCGCCAGCAGCAGGTTGGCCGCGGCAGTGAGCGGGATCGCAGGGCGCAGCTGCTCGCGCAATTCGGCTTCCCGCAGAATCTGTTTGAGCTGGGTTTCCAGGCGGTCGAACAGTTGCAGGATACGGCCGTGCAGGCGTTCGGTTTCACCGGTCAGGGCGTCGCCGGTGAGCAGGCGGGTGATCCCGGGGTTGCGTTCGCAGAAGGCGAGCAGCAGATGCAGGATTTTCTGGCAGCGGGCCAGTGCACTGGGCTCGTCCTGCATGATGATCTTGATGCGGCTGAAGATGGTCTCTTCGATGAATTCGATCAGCCCTTCGAACATCTTGGATTTGCTGGGGAAGTGGCGGTAGAGCGCCGCTTCGGAGAATCCCACCTCTTTGGCGAGTGCCGCGGTGGTGATACGGGCGCCGGGACTGGCTTCCAGCATGTGGGCCAGGGCCTGCAGGATCTGCTGGCGCCGATTGATTTTTTCGCTGCTCATGAACTGCCTTTACCCGGAATATTCAGCCGGGAACTGATTTTGTTGTTGTACCGGTATGCTTCTCGTTGCGCTCGGCTTTACAGCGTTTGTAATGTGGGGTGTCAGAAGCCCATTGTTGGCTGCTAATAAGCAGTCGCTGAAAAGCTCATTGTCCGGCGGCAGAATCGTAACCATTCGCCGCCGCGGCATCAATTGTTAGTGCTTGTTAACAACGGTAATGTGATCGGTGTCACGCACTCTCTTCTTCCCTTTCAAGAACACTATTGGTAATCAGGGTCCCGACGCCGGTATCGGTGAAGATCTCGAGCAGTACCGCGTGGGGCACGCGCCCATCAATGATGTGCGCGGAAGTGACGCCCGCTTTTACGGCATCCAGCGCGCAGGCGATCTTGGGTAGCATGCCACCGTAGATGGTGCCATCGGCAATCAGGCCGTCCACTTCCAGGGTTGAGAGGCCGGTGAGTACCTCGCCTGCCTTGTCCTGTAGCCCGGCCACATTGGTGAGCAGCATGAGCTTTTCCGCTTTGAGATACTCGGCGATTTTGCCTGCTACCAGGTCGGCGTTAATGTTGTAGGACTCGCCATTTTTACCAACCCCGATGGGGGCGATAACCGGGATAAAGTCGCTGTTGATCAGCATGTCGATCACGCCGGTGTCGACGCTTTCCACTTCACCCACGTGGCCGATGTCGATGATTTCCGAGGCGTGCAGGCCGGCCGTGTCTTCCTTGCGGCGCAGTTTGCGGGCGCGGATCAGTAGCCCGTCCTTGCCGGTGACACCAACGGCGCGGCCGCCATTTTTGTTGATCAGGTTGACGATCTGTTTATTCACGGTGCCGCCGAGCACCATTTCGACCACGTCCATGGTCTCACTGTCGGTCACGCGCATGCCGTCGACAAAGCGCGATTCGATGCTCAGCTTGTCCAGCAGGTCGCCAATCTGGGGGCCGCCGCCATGCACAACTACCGGGTTCATGCCCACCAGCTTCATCAGGATCACATCGCGTGCGAAGCTGTTCTGCAGCTTTTCATCCACCATGGCGTTGCCGCCGAATTTGACCACCACGGTCTTGCCGATAAAGCGCTGGATATAGGGCAGGGCTTCATTGAGAACCTGCGCCACACGCAGGGCAGATTTCTGATCCAGGGACATAGCGTTTTCCTTGCTGCTTTTCTTCTCTGCTTGTTTGTGCGGATCAGCCCGATGGTACTTATTGCGGTAGGACCAGGGCGGAATCGAGTTTCTGAAGTTGCGTGGATACCTGCTCGCGAATGCGCGCGAGGGCGGTCTCGTCATCGGCCTCGAAGCGCAGGGTGAGCGCGGCGGTGGTATTGGAGGCGCGCACCAGTCCCCAGCCGTCGGCGAACTCGATACGCAGGCCATCGATGGTATTGAGGTCGGCGTCACCGAAGCGGCCTTCTTTACGCAGGCGATCGATCAGCGCGAACTTATCGCCTTCTGCGACCGGCAACAGAATTTCCGGAGTGTTGACCATCTGTGGCAGGGAATCGATAAGTTCGTCGAGGGTCTGCTCGCGCAGTGCCATGATCTCTAGTATCCGCGCCGCCGCATAGATGCCGTCGTCGAATCCGTACCAGCGGTCCTTGATAAAGATGTGCCCGGAAAGCTCCCCGCCGAGCAGCGCGCCGGTCTCCAGCATTTTTTCCTTCATTGGCGCGTGCCCGGTCTTCCACATCACCGGCCGGCCGCCATACTGGGTGACCAGGTTGGCGAGGGCCCGGGTACTTTTCACATCGAATACGATATCCGAGCCCGGGTTGCGCGCCAGGATATCCCGCGCGAGCAGCATCACCAGCTGATCCGCCCATACGATGCGGCCGCTGCTGGTGACCAGGGTGACCCGGTCACCGTCGCCATCGAGGGCAATACCCAGATCGGCGCCATCGCCCTTTACTGCGTCGATAAGGTCCGCAAGGTTTTCCGGGCGTGAGGGGTCCGGGGCGTGGTTGGGGAAGTTGCCATCCACTTCGCAGTAGAGGGTTTGGACTTCGCAGCCCAGTTGCTCGAACAGTTCCGGCGCCAGTTCGGAGGTGGCGCCGTTGCCGGCATCGATGACGATGCGCGGCTGGCCCGCCAGGGCGACGTCATTGAAGATTTCGTCGATATAGCTTTCGCGCACATCCTGACGGCCGTTACTGGCCTCACCACTGGCAAACTCACCGGACTGCATCAGCGCGCGCACCTCGTGCAGGCGCTCGTCGGCCAGCGGACGGCCGTTCATCACAATCTTGAAACCGTTGTATTCGGCGGGGTTGTGGCTCGCGGTCACCATCACGCCGCTATTGGCGTTCTTGCCCTTGGCGCAGGCGAAATAGAGTACCGGGGATGGCACCAGGCCGAGATCCACGGCAGCACAGCCACTTTCCAGAATGCCCTCGATCAGGCAGTCCCGCAGCAATTCACTGCTGTTGCGACCGTCGCGGCCCACCAGCAACAGCTGCTCACCGGACTGCAGGGCGATGGTGCCCAGTGCGCGGCCCAGCTGGTACGCAAATGGCTCGTTGATTTCCTCCCCGGCGACACCGCGGATATCGTAGGCGCGGAATACATGTGCCGGAATGTCGGTGCTCGGGGTGCGCATCAGCTCGCCGCGGGCAGCTTCCTGAACCTTGGGCGCCGATGCCGCAGCGGTTGCCAGTGCTGCCTGTTGGGTCGTGGGCGGGCTTTGCAGGTCTTCCTTGCTCAGGCCTTTCTTCGCCGGCGTCCGGCCCTTGCGGGAAGATTGCTCCCAGGGCGCGGCACCGCCATCGGCGGGGAGCTGTTTCCACAATGCAAACAGGGAGGCGAGCAAACCGATCAGCGCAACGCCGTAAATCCAGCCCGCGGAAATGCTGTGATCGGCCGCGAATGCAGTGGATGGGGTAAAAGTAACCTTCAGGTAGGAACCGTCCACCGGTGCGCTGGCTGAGTCACCACCCCTGGGGACAGCGGGCGAGCCCCACAGGCTCTGTGCGGGGCCGTCGGGGAACTGCTGGTTAACCTGAATGGTGCCGATACTCTGGTCGAGCCCGGACAGTGTGCGCTCAAAAAACGCGAATGGCTGGCTGGCGAGGAATATGCCACCGGCGTCGACACGCGCACTGTAAAGCCGCCACTGGTTGTCGCTGCCGCGCAGGAATTCCGGCTTCTGGGCCTGCTCCAGGCTGCGTTTCAACAGGTCGACCTGGGCAAAATCGAGGGGTGGTTTCCCCGCGCCCACACGCAGCTGCTCCGGTGAGAAAAACTGCAGGGTAGTCTGCCCCACCGCGGTGGCAATACTGGTTTTTTGCGGAAGCTCCAGGGTGTCGAGCTTTTGTGCTCGCTGGGCGAAGAAGGTCCCGAGTTTCTGCGCATACCCGTTTGCGGCGGTTTGTGCTGCACTGTGCACACTGCTGGCATTGTGCCCCTGAATGACATTCGACATCAGCAGGTGCGCACCGCCCAGCCATACCGCTACAGCGAGTAGCGCGGGCAAGCTCAAGCCGCTGTGCCACAAAGGCCTTTTTTCTTTTTGAATTTGTGAAGCCACGACTAGCTCAAGTCTCCCAGTCTTCCCAGACCAGCCCCCGGACCGGTTAAGTATTTTTCTGAATCTTGTGTGTTGTTGTTTCTTTTACTGGTGCTGACCCGGAAATGCCCGGGTAGCGATCAGTTCTACCAGCTGTGTCGCCAGTTCCGTCTTGAGTGCCGCTGGCAGCGCTTGCTCGCCAGCGTGATCGATCACCATGACCTGATTGCGGTCGCTGTTGAAGCCCCCTTCCGGGTCGCTCACGTCATTGGCAATGATCATGTCGAGATTTTTACGTGCGAGCTTGCCTTTGGCGTGCTCGGCGACCTTTTCGGTCTCTGCGGCAAAGCCCACAACAAACGGGCGCTTGCTGGTACGGCCTGCGATAGTGGCGACAATATCCGGATTTTTTACCAGTTGCAGCACATCGCTTTCGTTGTCGTCTTCTTTCTTTATCTTCTGTGCGGCGACCACGGTCGGCCGGAAGTCGACCACCGCGGCGGACGCAATAAACAGGTCGCAGTCATCGGCGGCCGCTTCTGCGGCCCTGAGCATATCCTCGGTGCTGACCACATCCACCCGCTTGATCCCCGCCGGTGTGTCGAGACGCACCGGACCGGCGATCAGGGTGACTTCGGCGCCGGCGCGGGCGGCGGCGGCGGCAATGGCGAAGCCCATCTTTCCCGAGCTGTGATTGCTCAGGTAGCGCACCGGGTCCAGCGCCTCGCGGGTAGGACCGGCGGTGATCGTGACCTTCTTGCCCTTCAGTACCTGTTCCGGTGCGATGGCTTTTATCAGCCCGTCGACGATATCCAGCGGTTCGAGCATACGTCCGGGGCCCACATCGCCACAGGCCTGACTGCCGGCGCCCGGCCCCAGCAGGGTTGTGCCGCGGCGTTGCAGGGTTTTCGCGTTGTCCTGGGTCGCGACGTTTCGCCACATGGCCTGATTCATCGCCGGGGCGACGATCAGCGGCGCGTCGCTGGCGAGGCACAGGGTGGTCAGCAGGTCGTCGGCGATACCGGCGGCGAGCTTGGCCATCACACTGGCGCTGGCCGGGGCAATCAGGATCACATCGGCCCACTTGGCCAGTTCGATATGTCCCATGGCGGCCTCGGCGGCCGGATCCAGCAGATCGGTGTGTACCGGGTTGCCAGACAGGGCCTGAAACGTCAGCGGCTGTACGAATTCGCGGGCTCCGGCGGTCATCACCACGCGCACGGTGGCGCCGCGATCCTGGAGCCTGCGTACCAGGTCGGCGCTTTTATAGGCGGCGATGCCGCCGGTAACGCCAAGCAGTATCCGTTTGTCGGCCAGAGAGGGCATATTGTGTGGTTCCGAAACGCTGAGAGCGCGTAAGATTACCATCTTACGGGCGGTGGCAGTATGGCCCATCGTCAGTGGTTGTTGGCTCGCAATGGAAGCGAGCATTCACTTTGACCGCATGGTCTCGCCCAGGGAGGGGATTATGGCGATTACGGACTGGCCGGCGGAAGAGCGGCCGCGGGAGAAGCTGCTGGCCAAGGGGGCTGCAGCGCTGTCCGATGCAGAGCTGCTGGCGATTTTTCTGCGCACCGGGCTTCCGGGTATCTCGGCGGTGGATCTGGCGCGGCAGTTGCTGGCGGACTTTGGCGGTCTGCGGCCGTTGCTGGAGGCGGAGCGCAAGGTGTTCTGCGCCGGCAAGGGGCTGGGGGATGCGAAGTTTGTGCAGCTGCAGGCAGTGCTGGAGATGGGGCGGCGCCATCTGGCGGAAGACCTGAAGCGCGCGAATGCGCTGACCAGTCCGCAGGCGGTACGTGACTATCTATCCGCACAGTTGCGCCACCGTACCCGGGAGGTGTTCTGCTGCCTGTTTCTGGACAGCCAGCACCGGGTGATTGCCTATGAGGAGTTGTTCGAGGGTACGCTGAACGCGGCGAGCGTCTATCCCCGTGAGGTGGTGCAGGCGGCCCTGGCCAGGGGCGCCGCAGCCGTCATCCTCGCCCACAACCACCCCTCCGGGGTCAGCGAACCCAGCCAGGCGGATATCCACATCACCGGGCGGTTGAAGGATGCGCTGGCACTGGTGGATATCCGGGTGCTGGACCACCTGATCGTCGGCGAAGGCGCCGGGTGCTCGTTTGCGGAGCGGGGTCTTATCTGACTGCGTTGGCGGCATGACACCGGGTGCGGCTTTTCAGGACCGCTGCGAACCCATCCCTGGGCGCTTCGGCGCAAACATCCTGTTTGCGACGATCCTGAAAAGCCGCACCCGGCGCCATGCCTTCTCGTCGGCCCATATACTTCGTAGTCCGATATATGCTCTCGACCCAAAGTGGCCGACGAGACAGCAAAAAAGCTGGTTAAAACTTGCCCCCTAAAGGGTGTTCTGGTATAAAACGCCGCTCTTTGCGGCCGGGCTAGATTCTGTACAGATCCTGCGGTCGCGCTGGAACCGAATTTTGCACCTGCCCCGCCGCCGCGCTGAGGGCACGAGAGAGTTAAAGAGGCTAATCAGATGTCCAAGGTATGTCAGGTAACCGGCAAGCGCCCGGTAACCGGAAACAACGTTTCTCACGCCAAAAACCGCACCAAGCGTCGCTTCGTGCCGAACCTGCAATCCCACCGTTTCTGGGTGGAAGCAGAGAAGCGTTTCGTTAAACTGCGTGTATCCACCAAAGGTATGCGTATTATCGATAAGAAAGGTATCGATACCGTACTGGTTGAGCTGCGTAAGCGCGGCGAGAAAGTTTAATTGCTGCGCTAGCAGCAGATCGGAGATAGAACAATGCGTGACAAGATTCGCCTGAATTCCAGCGCCGGTACCGGCCATTTCTACACCACTGACAAGAACAAGCGCAACATGCCTGAGAAAATGGAGATCAAAAAATACGATCCCGTTGTTCGCAAGCACGTTATGTACAAGGAAGGCAAAATCAAGTAATTGATTGTCTTGCTGGTTCGCGAAAAAGCCCGGTTATCCGGGCTTTTTTGTGTCTGAAAAAGCACTATTCGTTTATGCGAAGGCTTCGATAGTGATGGCCCTTTGCCAGACCGTCTGCGGCCTGGATGGCCGCAGCCGAGCCCCCAGGGATGGGTTCACGGCGTGTCTGGCAAAGGGCCATCGCTAGCGGAGCCGCCACTTGGCCAGCTAGTGGCTACCCGGGACCCGATCAATGCCTGAATTACCAGAAGTCGAAACCACCAAACGCGGACTCGCTCCTCACCTCGAGGGGCGCAAGGTAAAACTGTGCGAGATCCGCCAGCACAGTCTGCGCTGGCCGGTGGATGCCGACTTTGCGGAAAAAATCAAAGGCGCCCGTATCCAGCACCTCGACCGCCGCGCCAAATACCTGCTGGTGCAAACCGACAAAGGCATGGCGATCTGGCACCTGGGCATGTCCGGCAGTCTGCGGATCGTCGACGGCGCATTGCCCCCGCAAAAGCACGACCATATCGACTGGCTCCTCGATAGCGGCCAGCGCCTGCGCTTCCACGACCCCCGCCGTTTTGGCGCCCTGCTGTGGACCACCGAAGATATCGCCGAGCACGAGCTCATTGCCCACCTCGGCCCCGAGCCGTTGAGCGAAGACTTCCACGGCGACTACCTGTTCAGCGCTTCCCGCGGCCGCAAGGCCCCGGTGAAAAGCTTCATCATGGACGGCCGCATCGTCGTCGGCGTCGGTAATATCTATGCGAGTGAGGCCCTGTTTGTGGCCGGTATCCGCCCCACCACCCCCGCCGGAAAAATCTCCCGTCTGCGTTACCAGAGGCTGGCGGAAGCGATAAAGGCTGTGCTGGCTTCCGCCATTGCACAGGGTGGCACCACCTTAAGAGACTTCGTCGGCGGCGATGGCAAGCCCGGCTACTTCGCCCAGCAGTTGAACGTCTATGGTCGCGCCGGTGAGCCCTGCCGGCGTTGCCCCGGTACCATCCGCGAGCAGATCATCGGCCAGCGCAACACCTTCTTCTGCCCCCGCTGCCAGCGCTGATTGGGAAATCGTTTTTCCTCACCGCCCTTATTTCCGCCAGATTTAGCTGGCGTAGTCGGCGTCGAGGGGAGCAATTGGCTGGCTCGGCAGTTAGGCGGGAATCAGTTTTCCGGTGATCCTGTTATTGAATGTGCTGTCGACACTGTTGGAATGTGGGGTCGGGCGCTGTCCGGATAATCCCACTAACTCTCTCTGGTGGCCCAATTAACTGGATTCAGGTGGGCGAGGTCAGCTTGAGACCGATAATCCCGGCCACGATCAGCCCGATGCAGGCCAGACGTGGCAGTGCGCTGGATTCCGCGAACAGTACGATCCCCAGAATCGCCGTCCCCACGGCGCCGATACCGGTCCACACCGCATAACCGGTGCCCACCGGAATGGTCTTCAGCGCCTGGGCGAGGAAATAAAAGCTCGCGATCATGGTAATGATCGTGAGCACACTGGGCAGTGGTTTGGTGAAGCCCTGTGTGTATTTGAGCCCAATCGCCCAGCCCACTTCCAGTAGTCCCGCTATCAATAAAAGAAGCCACGGATTGGGCATGGGTGTATTTTCCTGGCCGGCGACCGGCGTTACCTGCCCTGGGCGCTGCCTTCGCGGCGGGTGTCCGCGCCGCCCAGCAATTTGCCGTCTTTAAGCGCGATAGCGTGGATACCGCTGTTCAGTTCTCTGCGCACTACCTTGTGGCCAAGCGCCTCGAGCTTTTCCAGTTCCCCTTCCGTGAGCGCGTCCGGCTCCACTTCCACCCGGTAGCCGATCGCCGTCACATTGCCGGTATGGATGGCCTCGGCGATGGGCATGTCCTTGGCCAGGTGATAGAGGATGGTGCGTGCGGTGTAATCGATAATGCGCGAACCGCCGGGAGAGCCGACGATCAGGCGCAGGCTGCCATCGCGGTTGAACACGATGGTTGGTGACATCGAGGAGCGCGGGCGCTTGCCCGCCTGCACGCGGTTGGCCACCAGATTTTTTTCTGCGTCGCGCGGCACGAAGGAAAAATCCGTGAGCTGGTTGTTCAGCAAAAACCCCTTCACCAGCAAGCGCGAGCCGAAGCCGGTTTCAATACTGGTGGTCATGCTCACCGCATTGCCATACTTGTCGACGACGGACAGGTGGCTGGTGTTGGGCATCTCCGGTGATTTCGCCTTCAGGCGTTTGCCGGCAAACTCGCCGGGTACGCCGGGCCTGGCCGGCTGGGCCTTTTCCATATTGATCAACTTGGCGCGTTGGGCGAGATAGTGTGGTGCCACCAGCGCTCTGGCCGGTACATCGATAAAATCGCTGTCCGCGGCATAGGTGTTGCGGTCGGCAAAGGCCAGCTCCGAGGCTTCCGCAAACAGGTGGGTCAGTTCCGCGCTGCCCACCGGGTATTTGTTCAGCGGGAAGTGCTGAAGCATGCCGAGGGTGGCGCCCACGGTGGTGCCACCGGAAGACGGCATCGCCGCACCGCAGACTTCATAAACCAGGAACGCCGAGCACACCGGCTCGCGCATTTTGGCCTGGTAATCTGCCATATCCTTGCGCGTCATCACCCCCGGGTTTTGCGGGTCGTTGCGCACCGCGTCGACGATGGCTGCGGCGATGTCACCCTCATAAAACGGCGCGGCACCCTGCTCGGCGAGTTCTTTCAGGGTTTCGGCATAGGCCGGGTTTTTCAGGATATGACCGACCGGCAGCGGTTTGCCGTCTTGGCCGAACAGATAATTGCGAATCGCCGGGCGCACCGCTACCCGCGGCATCCGCAGTGCCAGCTGGTAGAGCCGCGGGGAGATTGCGAAGCCCTGTTCCGCCAGGGTAATGGCCGGCTGAAACAGCTCCTTCCATGGCAGCTTGCCATCGCGCTTGTGGGCCAGCTCCAGCATGCGCATGACACCGGGTACTCCCACGGAATAACCGCCGATCACCGCGTCGAGAAACCCGCGGGGCTGGCCGTCGCGGATAAAGTAATTTTCATCCACCGCCATGGGGGCAGTTTCGCGGCCGTCGTAGTTGTAAAGCGTCTGGTCGTCCGCACGATAGCTGAGCATGAATGCACCACCGCCAATGCCGGAGGACTGCGGTTCCACCAGCCCCAGCACCAGTTGCGCTGCGATGGCGGCGTCCACGGCGCTGCCGCCTCTGGCCAATATCTGCTCTGCGGCGGTCGATGCGTGGGGGTTGGCGGTTACTGCCATATATTCCCGCGCACTGGCGGATTTGATTTGCGTGCGCCCGGTGGCGACTTCCGGCTGCATCTCCTGTTGCGCGGCTTGCTGGGCGCGCAGGGACGGTGCGGCCACCGCGGTGGCAGAGGTCAGGGAAACAGAAAGGAAAAAATGCAGAAGTCTGTTCACAGGGCGATCCGGTGGCTAATTTCGCTGGGATCGCCCGAGTGTATCAGACCGTCAGTGACTGAAGCAGGTCAGGGAGTCTGCTGGTTGTATTTTTCCTGCAGGGCTTTCTGTACGCCCGGGGGTACAAACTTGGTGACGTCGCCACCGAGGGAGGCGATCTCGCGTACCAGTGAGGAAGAGATGTAGGACAGGTGCTCTGCCGGGGTCAGGAACAGGCTTTCCATCTGTGGCGCCAGCTGACGGTTCATATTGGCGAGCTGGAATTCGTACTCGAAGTCCGATACCGCACGCAGACCGCGCACCACACCATAGGCGTCTACCTGGCGCACGAGGTCGGCGAGCAGGATGTCAAAGCCGATTACCTCGATATTTTTCAGGTGGGCGAGCTCCTGCTGTGCCAGCTCCACCCGCTCCTCCATGGTGAACAGCGGGTTTTTGCGGGTGCTGGCCGCCACGGCGACGATGACGTGGTCAAACAGGCGGCAGGCCCGTTCTACCAGGTCCATGTGGCCATTGGTGATGGGGTCGAAAGTACCCGGGTAAACCACTTTTTTCATAAGCCAATTCGTCTTGCCGGCCAGAAGGGACGCGCATGTTAAACAATTTAGGCCCGGCTCTCAAAAACTCCGGTGAAAATGACGAGAACCGGGATGAATCCGGGGGATTCACGCGGCGAATAGTCGCAGGCAGACCTGTCCCGCCTGCTTTTCTTTCTCGAGTTGCCAGCCCGCAGGTGCATTGATCCGGGTGTCGCGCGGTGATTCCACATAGATCAGGGTGCCTTCGGCCACACATCCCGCCTCAATCAGGCCGGCCAGCGTACTCTGCCACAGGTCGCCGGCAAAGGGCGGGTCGACAAAGATGATGTCGAAGGCACCGGTCGCCTGGCTCAGGAAGACTTCGGCGGGGCAATTGTGTACCCGGCCACCCTCGGCCTGCAGCAGATCCAGCTGCTGGCGCAGCATTTGCGCCGCGCCGCGGTCCAGCTCCACAAAATCCACAGCCGCCGCGCCACGGCTCAGTGCCTCAAGGCCGAGGGCGCCGGAACCGGCAAACAGGTCCAGGCAGCGGGCCCCGGGCAAATGGAATTGCAGCCAGTTGAACAGGGTCTCGCGCAGCCGGTCGCCGGTCGGGCGCAGGCCCTCGATGGGCGCAAAAGCCACTTTGCGCCCGCGCCAGCGGCCGCCGATGATGCGCAACTGCGACGGCGGGGCCGGTTTTGAACGGTCACTGGAACGGGGTCTGCGGTTTCTCGGCATTTGCTGTCCGGTCGATGGGGAAATAAGCGGGCATCACTGTGTGCTAAACAGTCAGCGGTGCTAAGATTAGCGCCTTTCCGCCACTGGCCGCCAGTCGCCGCCGGTGGCCATGTCATCTACCGTATCTCCAGTCGAAGAATTCACATCCGATGATTTTTGATTTCCTGCGCAAGAAAAAGCCCGAGGCTGAAGACTCCACCGAAGAGCATGTGGATAACCCCCTGGCCCCGGAATCAACCGAACCCGATTCCGAGTTGGTGCAGGAACCGGAACTGGAAATCCCGGACAACCTGCTGGCCGATTCCGGCGAGGGCGCTCCCGAGCCTACCCCGGAGCCTGCTGGTGCGGGTGAAAAGCTCTCGGTCGAAGAGGCTCCGGAGTCGGCGTTCGATCCCGCTGCGGAATTGGCTGGCGTTGCCGAGCCAGAGGCGCCCGAATCTTCACCGGAACCTGTGTCCGAAGCTGCACTCCAGCCGGCCACCCAGGACAAGCCGAAAAAAGAAGGCTTCTTCGCGCGTATCCGCCGCGGCCTGTCGCGTACCAGCAGCCAGTTTGCGGAAGGCATGGGCAATCTGTTCCTGGGCGCCAAAGAGATCGACGAAGACCTGATGGAGGAGCTGGAGACCCAGCTGTTGATGGCGGATGTGGGAGTGGATGCCACGACCGAGATCATTGACCGCCTTACCGAGCGTGTCTCCCGCCGCGAGTTGTCGAACGGCGAAGCGCTGTACAACGCCCTGCAGGAAGAGTTGGCCGGACTGCTGGACAAGGTGGAAGCACCACTGTCGATTGACCAGGCCAAGAAACCGTTTGTGATCCTGGTGGTTGGCGTCAACGGCGTCGGCAAGACCACCACCATCGGCAAGATGGCACACCGCTATCTCAATGAGGGCAAGTCGGTGATGCTGGCGGCAGGTGATACCTTCCGTGCGGCAGCGGTGGAGCAGCTGCAGGTGTGGGGCCAGCGCCACAATGTACCGGTGGTGGCCCAGCACACCGGCGCCGACAGTGCCTCGGTCATCTTTGATGCAATACAGTCCGCCCAGTCCCGCGGTGTGGATGTGGTGATTGCGGATACCGCGGGCCGCCTGCACAACAAGGCGAACCTGATGGAAGAGCTGTCGAAGGTTCGCCGGGTGATGGGCAAGCTGGACGGTTCCGCACCCCACGAGGTGTTACTGGTGCTGGATGCGGGCACTGGCCAGAACGCGCTTTCCCAGGCAGAGACCTTCCGGGATTCCGCCGGGGTCACTGGCCTGGTGCTGACCAAGCTGGATGGCACCGCCAAGGGCGGGGTAATTTTCGCGCTGGCGCAGAAGCTGGGGATTCCGGTACGCTTTATCGGTGTGGGGGAGCAGGCAGAAGACTTACAGCCGTTTGCGGCGAAGGATTTCGTAGCCGCCCTGTTTAACCGATCGCAGGGGTGACTAGCTAGGGCTCGGGCCCTTTCTCGGAAAATCCGGTGGCGGCGCTGCTACCGGGTATCGCTTTCTGAGACACGCCGTGAACCCATCCATGGGGGCTCTTCCGCGAGGTCCCTCTCGCGGAAGGTCTCAGAAAGCGATACCCGGTATCAGCGCCTTCGCGCAAAGTTCTGCGAGTTCGACGGCGATGTACCGTAGCTGAACTAAAAACAACAAAAATGCGCTCATGATCCAGTTTGATAATGTCAATAAACGCTACGAGTCCGGCCAGGATGCGCTGGGGCGTGTCAGTCTGGAAATCGACCGCGCAGAAATGGTGTTTCTCACCGGCCACTCCGGCGCCGGCAAAAGCACCCTGCTGAAACTCCTCACCGCCATCGAGCGCCCGACCCGCGGCAGCATCATCGTCGGCGGCCAGAACCTCAACCGGCTGCGCAACAGCCAGATCCCCTACTACCGCCGCAATCTCGGCATCGTGTTCCAGAACCACCAGCTGCTGTTCGACCGCAGCGTGTTCGACAATGTGGCCCTGCCTTTGTCCGTCTCCGGCTGTAGCAAGCGCGAGGTGGGCCGGCGGGTGCGCGCGGCGCTGGACAAGGTGGGGCTGCTGCACAAGGAAAAGCAGAATCCCATCGTGCTGTCTGGCGGTGAACAGCAGCGGGTCGGGATTGCCCGGGCGGTGGTGAACAAGCCGGCGCTGCTGGTGGCGGACGAGCCTACCGGTAACCTGGATCCCAAATTGTCGGAAGAGATCATGCAGCTGTTCCGCCAGTTCAACGCCGTGGGTACCACGGTGCTGATTGCCAGTCACGATCTCGAGCTGATCGCACGCATGCGTCAGCGGGTGCTTACCCTGCAGCAGGGCCAATTGATCTACGACGGATACCCCAGCCGTGAACCAGCGTACTAAACCCTCCTCCCCGGCTACCGAGCGCACCCGATCCGCTGGCGCGGTAGCCGCGCGCACCGGTGTCGGTGACCGTTTCAGCAGCTGGCTGGACCATCACCGCGAGATGTGGCGCGAATCCTGGGTGCGCTTTTTTGCCGCGCCCATGTCCAGCGGCATGACGGCGCTGGTGATTGCGATTGCACTGGCGCTGCCGGCGGCGCTGCAGTTGGGGCTTGCCAACTTTCAAAGAGCGGTGGCGGGCTGGGATGGCCAGCCACAGGTTTCCGTGTTCCTGCACAAGCGGGCCCAGGAGAGCGCGGTGACCTCCTTTGCCGACGACCTGCGCGGCGATCCACTGGTGGCGGAGGTGACGTATATTTCCCCGGAGCAGGCACTGGCGGAGTTCCAGCAGGCATCGGGGCTTGGCGACGCACTACTCGGCATGGACACCAATCCGCTGCCGGCCGTATTACTGGTGCGGCCGAAAGGGTCGGACAGCGCGGCGCTGGAGGCGTTGGCGCAACGCCTGCGTGAAAGCGCGCTGACGGATTCCGTGGTTCTGGATATGGCCTGGGTACAGCGGCTGGCCAATCTGACCGAGCTTGGCCGGCGTATGAGTCTGGGACTGGCGTTTTTGCTGGCACTGGGGGTACTGCTGGTGGTGGTAAACAGTATCCGCCTGCACATCGAGAATCGCCGCCAGGAAATTCTGGTAGTGAAGCTGGTGGGTGCCACCGATGCATTTGTGCGCCGTCCATTCCTGTACACGGGGCTGGTATATGGCCTGGTGGGCGGGCTGATTGCCTGGCTGCTGGTGAGTATCGGCGTCTGGTTGCTGGCGGGGCCGGTCAGCGGACTGGCGAACCTGTACGGCAGCGGCTTCGAGCTCGACGGGCCGGGGATTACCTATCTGTTCGGACTCGGTGGCGGCGCTGCCCTGCTGGGCCTGACCGGGGCATGGCTTGCAGTGGCGCGGCATATCTCCGCGATTCAGCCGAGGTAACTGCGCGCAAGCGGGCAGATGACGGCCCCCGAGCTCCCGCTCCGGGCGCAATTTGTCGTACCGTTAAACTGGCTGACCTATCGGTCAGTCAAGATTCGCAAAGTCCATCGCCCGGCGTGGAACTTCCCCTGTGGATAACTGTTCTAACACACCGGAAATCAAGGGCTGGCGGGGTGTGCCGGCCGATCTCGGACGGGGTTCCATTTCCCGTTGCGAGTGCTACACTGTGGCCAACTTTGCACTTCCAGTGCCGCTCAAAGGCTGACCAGCCCAGGGCTGGAGGGAGCAAGCCGCCGCAAACTACTGGTCCCGGTAAGTATTAGTCCGGGCAGCAAGTGCCAAGCGGGGCAATAGAGAGTTACGAGGAGAATCCTGAATGGGAACCAATCTACAGCCGATCCACACACTGTCTCCGGGCGCCAATCTGAACGCCTATATCCAGACAGTCAGCGGCTTTGAGGTCCTGTCCGCCGAGGAAGAAAAGAAGCTCGCGGAAGATCTCTACTACCACGAAAACCTTGAGGCAGCCCGCCAGCTGGTCATGTCTCACCTGCGTTTTGTGGTACACATCGCCAAGTCTTACTCCGGTTACGGTCTGAACCAGGGCGACCTGATTCAGGAGGGTAACGTGGGCCTGATGAAGGCGGTGAAGCGTTTCAATCCCGAGAAGGGTGTTCGCTTGGTGTCCTTTGCGGTGCACTGGATCAAGGCGGAAATCCACGAGTTCATTCTGCGCAACTGGCGCATCGTCAAGATCGCGACCACCAAGGCGCAGCGCAAGCTGTTCTTCAACCTGCGTGGCCAGAAGAAGAAGCTGGCGTGGCTGACCAACGACGAAGCCAAGCGCGTGGCTGCTGAGCTGAATGTCGATGTGCAGCATGTGCACGATATGGAAGGCCGTCTGGCGGCCCACGATGCGGCGTTTGACGCCGGTGTGGACGACGACGAAGATTCCGCCTGGCAGGCGCCGGCGCACTACCTGGAAGACCGCCGTTACGATCCGGCCACCATGCTGGAGCACGATAACTGGCAGGAAACCAGCGTGAACAACCTGACCGCCGCCATGGAGAAGCTGGACGACCGCAGCCGCGATATCATCGAGGCGCGCTGGTTGAGCGAGAGCAAGTCCACGCTGCACGAACTGGCCGACAAATACGGTGTTTCCGCGGAGCGTATTCGCCAGCTGGAAAAGAACGCCATGAAAAAAGTCCGGGTGGCGATGGAGGCCTGATACGCCTTCTCACTGACCGGATTCAAGAACCGCGCTACTGGCGCGGTTTTTTCGTATCTGGCCCCGGCTTCTGTGGTGTGTGCTTTGAAGCGGGCTCGGTGGCGGAGGATCGCTGGGTGCGGGTTTTCAGAACCACTGTGAACCCATCCCTGGGCGTTGCGGCGGCGACGTCCTGTCGCCGACGCTTCTGAAAACCCGCACCCAGCGCTCCCCCTTCGCGTTGGACTGTTTAACTTCGCAAGCCGATTGGTAAGGAAAACACTGATGGCTAAATTGTATCTATTGCTCGCCGCGTTTTTTGGCGGCACCGGCGTTATCCTCGGCGCCTTCGGGGCCCACGGCCTGCGCGACAAAGTCGCGGAAAACCTGCTGGAAGCCTTTAAAACTGGTGTGCATTACCAGATGATCCATGCCCTGGCGCTTATTGCCGTGGCTATCCTGATTCATCAGATCGGGGCCAAAACTTCACTGATTGTAAGCGGTGCTCTGTTTGCTATCGGTATCCTGCTTTTCTCAGGAAGCCTCTATGGCCTCACTTTTGGCGGCCCCAGAATCCTTGGCCCTATCACGCCACTGGGGGGAACCTTGATGATCGCTGGCTGGATAGCACTATTTATCGCCGCACTGGGTTACGCAAAGTAACTGCCCACTCGAGGTGGTTAGGCCACAAAAATATGAATCGAAGGCCAGGTGCCGGGTATGAGTTTTCAGAAGCGTCGGCGACAGGACGTCGCCGCCGCAACGCCCAGGGATGGGTTTACAGTGGTTCTGAAAACTCATACCCGGTGCTTGGCCGCCAAGCACCAGCTACGAAGCACCCAGGAACAGTGCTCCGAGCCAAGAGGTAACCAAACCAAGATGCAAGAAGAACCCAACAAGGAACAAGGTAACGAGGAAGAAGACTTCCCCTACCGCACCGAATTCAAAAAGAAATCTATCCGCAGTTACGTGATCCGCGGCGGGCGCATGACCGAAGGCCAGCGCAAGGCCTTCGATACCTACTGGGGTCCGTTTGGCCTGTCCCTGTATGACGGCGCCATCGAGCCGAAAGAAATCTTTGGCCGCGAGGCACCCGTGGTGCTGGAAATTGGTTTCGGCATGGGCGACTCCCTGCTGGAAATGACCGAAGCGGAAACCGACAAGGACTTTATTGGTATCGAAGTCCACCCGCCCGGGGTTGGTCGCCTGATCAACAACGCCGGCAAAGCCGAGGTCAAAAACCTCCGCGTGTATATGGCCGACGCCATCGACGTGCTGAACGACTGCATTCCCGATGCCAGCCTCGACCGTTTCCAGCTGTATTTTCCCGACCCCTGGCACAAGAAAAAGCACAACAAGCGCCGCATCGTGCAGCCCGAGTTTGTAAAGCTCCTGTGCAGCAAGCTCAAGCCCGGCGGCCTGATGCACATGGCCACCGACTGGGAAAACTACGCTGAACAGATGCTCGAAGTACTGGAAGCCGAGGAGCAACTGGAAAATACCGCCGGTAAAGGCAACTATGCCCCGCGCCCGGAATTTCGCCCACAGACCAAATTCGAGCGCCGCGGCGAACGCCTCGGCCACGGTGTCTGGGACCTTCTGTACAAAAGAAAATAAGCGCCGTGTGCAGCGGGCCTGCAAAAAATTTGCTGCGGCCCGCTGTGCTATCTTCTGTCTACCGGTAATGGATGCTCCGGAGCAACAATGACAACAAGCCCCACCCTCGCCCGTCGACGCCTGTGCGCGCTACTCATCAGCAGTGGCCTGCTTGCACTCAGCGGCCCCGTCCTCGCCGATCAGGAAGGCACCCTCAACCTCTACCTGAACGCCGGGCAGTACTGGTTCGATGAGCAGCGCCTCGACGGCACGCCTTACTCTGGTTTTGAGCTGGACGACAGCAGCGGTGGCGGCATCGGATTTGGCTACAACCTCACCGACCGCTGGGCAATCGAAGGGGTTTACGACTACTTCAGCGTCAATGTTGAGGACACCGGTGAAGACGTCGGTGTACAGAATTACCACCTCGACCTGATGTATCAATTCGGCGGCCAGTTCTGTTACAACTACCTGTGGCAGCCTTACGTCGTGGTGGGTGCCGGTGAGCTGCGGGTGGATGAAGACTCGTTCGATTATCCGGACAACTGGCACCAGCGCCAGACCATGGTCAATTTTGGGGCCGGTATCAAATACCAGCTGGCATCGCGCTGGCAGGTCAGAGGGGATCTGCGGGGCTTTCAGGGTGTCGAGGAAGGTGGTGTGGACGGCTTCCTGAGCTTTGCGATCGGCTACCAGTGGCAGGATGAAGTGACCCCGCGGGACTGGGATGGCGATGGGGTGTACAGCAATGTTGATCAGTGTCCGCAGACGCCACCGGGTATTGATGTGGATTTGCGCGGCTGCCCCATCGACAGCGACGGCGATGGTGTGCCGGATTATATCGACCAGTGTCCGATGACGCCCATGGGCATGGCGGTGAACGAAGATGGCTGTCAGCGCGAAGCCTACGACCCGGGTGATTTTTCCAAGTAATGCCGTGGCCGGGGCCCGGAAAACATCCCGGGCACCGTTTAGCCAATCCCGTTGCGCCCCGTGAACGACTGTCGCTTATTCGCTGCGCGCCTGTTCCAGCTGCTCGGAAATCTCCAGCCACTCCATTTCCAGCGCATCCAGCGTTTCCCGAGCCTCTCCCTGGGCTTTCGTCAGGCGTGCGATTTCGTCCTGCTGACCGCCGCTGTAGAGGTCCTCGTCCGCGAGCTGGGTTTCCAATGTGGCCAGCACCTTTTCCGCCTTCCCCATTTTCTGTTCGACGCTTTTCAGCTTGTTGGTCAGCGGCTTCAGTTGTTCGCGTCTGGCCGCGGCGGCGCGGCGCTGGGCCTTCTTGTCTTCGACGGGTTTGTCGGTGGTCTCTGAAGCACCGGAATCACTCTCCTGACGGCGTTTTTCATCGCGCTTGAACGAGAGTAGCCACTGCTTGTAATCCTCCAGGTCGCCGTCATAGGGCTCCGCACGCCCGTCTGCCACAAGAATAAACTCGTCGGTGGTGTTGGCCAGAAGATGACGGTCGTGGGAGACCAGCAGCATTGCGCCGGGGAACTCCGCCAGTGCCAGTGTGAGCGCGTGGCGCATCTCCAGATCCAGGTGGTTGGTGGGCTCATCCAGCAGCAACAGGTTGGGTTTCTGCCAGGCGAGCAGCGCCAGAGCGACACGGGCCTTCTCACCGCCGGAAAATCCGCCGACCGGCTCGAATACGCGGTCGCCCAAAAAGCCATAACCGCCGAGGAAATCCCGCAGTTGCTGTTCGCTGGCATCGGGAGAAAGGCGCTGAATATGCAGCAGCGGCGAGGCTTTCGCATCCAGCGCTTCCAGCTGGTGCTGGGCGAAGTAGCCAATTTTCAGGTGTTCGCCACACTGGCGTACGCCGGACAGCAGCGGCAGTTCACCGGCGAGGGTCTTGATCAGGGAAGATTTACCGGCGCCGTTGGGACCCAGCAGGCCGATGCGGCGGCCGGGCTGGATCCCCATTTCCACGCTCGGCAGGATGGTCTTGCCGGGGTAACCGATTTCCGCCTCACGCAGGTCGATCAGCGGGTTGGAGACCTTGTCGGCACACGGCAGGCGAAAACGGAACGGCGAGTCCACATGTGCCGGAGCGATTTCCGCCATGCGGTCCAGCGCCTTGAGGCGGCTCTGCGCCTGCTTGGCCTTGGTGGCCTTGGCGCGGAAGCGGCGCACGAAGTCTTCCATGTGCGCGCGCTGGGCCTGCTGTTTCTCGTACTGGACCTGCTGCTGTGCCAGGCGCTCGGCGCGGGCGCGCTCAAAAGCGGTGTAGTTGCCGCTGTAGAGCACCAGCTCCTGCTGCTCGAAGCTGACGATCCCGTCCACGACCGCGTCGAGGAAATCGCGGTCGTGGGAAATGATCAACAGGGTGCCGGGGAAGCGCTGCAGCCACTGCTCCAGCCATAGCGTGGCATCTAGATCCAGGTGGTTGGTGGGTTCGTCCAGCAGCAACAGGTCCGCCGGACACATCAGCGCGCGCGCCAGGTTCAGGCGGATGCGCCAGCCCCCGGAAAAACTCTTTACCGGGCGTTCCTGGTCCGCGTGGGAGAAGCCGAGGCCGTCGAGCAGCTGTGCGGCCCGCGCAGGCCCGCTGTAGCCGTCGATGGCCGCCATGCGCTCGTGTAGCTCGGCGATACGCTTGCCGTCGCTGCCATCGGCCTCGGCGGCCTCCAGCGCGTGCTGCAGGTCGCGCAGGCGGTGGTCACCGTCCAGGGCGTAGTCGAGCGCAGTCTGGTTGGTGGCCGAGACCTCCTGGGCCATATGCGCCACTTCCCAGCCGGCCGGCACCTCAATGGTGCCCGCATCGCTGTCCTGCTGTTTGAGCAGCAGCCTGAACAGTGTGGACTTGCCGCACCCGTTTGCGCCGATGACGCCCACCTTGTGACCGGGGAAAATTCGACAGCTGGCGTTGTTGAGCAGATCGCGCCCGCCCACCTGCAGCGACACGCCTTGCAGATTAATCAATGGAAACCTCTTTGAATTCGCCCGATTTTGACTAGGCTATCGGCTATAACAAACCGCCGGGATTCTATCGTGACAGAAACCGCACCTCCATCACCGCCGCCCTCTCCGCTGCATAATCCGCTCTGGCACTTCAGCCTGGAGTTCTATTCTCAGCCCCAGGTGGCCGATTTCCTGCTGCAGTGCCAGGACACCCGCGGTGCGGATGTCTGTCTGCTGCTTTGGGCAAGCTACACCAGCGCCTGCGGGCGCCAGTTGAGTGAAGAAAGCTGGCGGGTGGCCGATCGCGGCCTGGCACCACGCAGGCGCATGATCAATAGCGTGCGCAACCTGCGCCGTCTGCTGGGTCGGGTAAAGAAAGACATGGGGCTCTACGAGTGGTGCAAGCGCTGTGAGCTACGTATGGAGCAGCGCCAGTTGGCGGCGCTGTGGAAGCTCCAGGGCGAAACCTGGCCGGAAACCCGCTCGCCGCTGGAGCTGGCCGGTCAGCAATACGGCTTGCTACAAAAAGAACAGGCCCGCTGGGCGGGCCTGATCGATGCCTACAGTACCAGCGTCGATGAAGCGCTGGAGGGTGTGGCGGTTGACGGTCGCGCGGTGCCAAAAAATGGTGGCGCGCCGGGAGGAGACGCAGTTTCCTGATCCACCGCAGCGCGTTGCCCACGGCGAACCAGGACACCTGGCTCAGTGCTTGTGTTTGTGCTCTTCCGGACCGTAGTGCGGGTTCTCCTCGGTGGAAAACAGGCTGTTGGCCGGGGTGCTCGGGGTGATGGTCGGAGTCGTCGGCGTCACTGCCGCCGGGCTGGATTCCGGGATCAGTGGCTTTGGCTCGGAGGTTTTACCCATCACCGGTTCGGGGGTCGCCGGTGTACTGGACGGCGCGATGGGTTTTTTCTGGGCGGCTGGCTTGCTGCCGTTGGTCTTGGCGGTTGCTGACTTGGTATCCGCTTTCGGAGTCTTTGCCTTCTTCGGTGCGGCCTGCTTCGCCGGTGTCTTTTTGGCAACGGCCTTCTCGGATGTGGCGCTGGCGGCTTTTTTCGCGGGTGCTTTCTTTACCGCCGCCTTTTTCGCCGCTGTCTTTTTGGGGGCAGCCTTTTTCGCTGTGGTTTTGCTGGCTGCCGCTTTTTTGGCGGCGGGCTTCTTGGTAGAGGCTTTCTTTTCTGCCGGCTTGGCCGCGCTGGCCTTGGGCGCTGCTTTTTTGGCTGCAGTTTTCTTGCTGGTGGTCTTTTTCTTTTTCGACTTGGTGGCAGCCAGTACTTTTTTCGCAGCCGCTTCACCGGCCTTCTTGATGGTATTGGCAGTCTTGTCGGCAAACTTGGCTGCAGCGGATGCGGCCTTGGATTCGCTCAGTGACTTGGCGGCATCCTTGGCTACCTTCTCTAGTTTGGTAACTGCAGCTTTTGCGGCGTCGACCTTTTTCTTGGCGGAGCTTTTTGCCGCCGGAGTTTTTGCCTTGCCAGCAGCAGTGCGCGCGGTTGCCAGTTTCGCCTTGGCTTTGGTTACCTGCGCCTGGGCGCTCTCTGCTTCCTTGCTGGCTTTTTTCAGGGCTTTTTCGGCATCGGCCGCGTCCTTGGCCCGAGCCTTGTCGAGTTGGGTGGTGATCTTGGCGATCTGTTTTTCGAGATCGGCAATGGATACAGCGGCTTTGCGTTTGGCGGCCATGAGTTGGAATCCTGCGTTTGAGACGGTTATGGGTATCGGTTCGAACGGTGCCCTGAAACCCCTCCCTTTTTGTAGTGCAGAATCACCTCTCTGCAGGGGAAAAAATATCAGGGTAGAGTGCTGATAATAGCGCTGTTATTTGTTAAGTGCATCCCTGTGCAGGGTGCGATTTGATGCTTTTGCACAAGGGATTTTGCTATTTCGCCACTCGTGGATTTTTCCAGCCGCCAGGCCAAGCGGAAATCGGGCGGCAAAAAGTTACCGCAAAATGAAACCACACGCCCCATGTGTAGTCTTACCGGGCAGTGTGCAGCGTCAACCTGCATGGGGTAGACTTGCCTGTCGCTGGCCGGGCCCACAGTACTGTGAACTATCGCACAAAGTACGCGGGACTCGGGTGTACAACAGCAGAGGAGGGTGGGACCCTTCTCATACCAATAAATGCTTCACGGAAATAAAGAGACGATTCTCATGAATAAAACTTCTTTGGCAGCTGCGATTGCACTGGGTATTGCACTGGTCGGCTGTAACAAACAGGAGTCTGCCGACTCCGCGGATATCAAGCTCGAATCCCAGGAGCAAAAGGTCAGCTATATCATTGCCGAAGATATGGCCAATCGCCTCAAGAGCCAGGACGTAGCCCTGGACCCGAAAATTGTCGCCATGGCGCTGAACGATGTCTCCAGTGGCCGTGAGTCTCGCCTGAGCGAGGAAGAAAAGCAGGAAGTGATCAAGGTATTCCAGGAGAGCATGCAGGCCAAGCAGAAAGAGCTGATGGCCAAGCAGGAAGCCGAGTTCAAGGCCTCCGCCGACAAGAACCTGGAAGAAGGCAAAAAATTCCTGGAAGAGAACGCCAAGAAAGAAGGCGTACAGACCACTGACTCCGGTCTTCAGTACAAAGTGATCACTGAAGGCACAGGCGCCAGCCCCGAAGAAACCAGCGTGGTTGAAGTGGACTACAAGGGCACCCTGATCGACGGTACCGAGTTCGACAGCTCCTACAAAAATGGCAAGCCGGTGCAGTTCCCGGTTAATGGCGTGATCAAAGGCTGGACCGAAGCACTGCAGCTGATGAAGGAAGGTGCCAAATGGGAACTGTATATCCCCTCTGACCTGGCTTACGGCCCGGGCGGTGCGGGCGGCATGATTGGCCCGAACTCCACCCTGATCTTCGAAGTTGAGTTGCACAAAGCCGACGTCAGCAACGATGAAGGCGCGGCGGAAAAAGAAGCGGTGGAAGAAGATTCCGACCAGTAATTGCGAGCAGCAGGGGGTTTTCGGCAGCCGAAAGCCTCCGCGTTACACGCAAATAAAAAGGGGCCCTATGGCCCCTTTTTTACTGCCTGCGTTGTTAACCTGGCCGCGGGCGCCGTGGCGGTGAATCAGGCCAGCTGGTTTTTGTGCGCGGTGTGCAGGGTATCGATCATACGATCTTCCGCGGCAAAGCGGGTTTCCAGAGCGACGCCCAGTTCGGAGAGATCCTTGGATAGGGAGCTGAGGTCGTCGGTCTCGAGATACTTGTCATTGAAGTCCACGGCCACATCGGTGGTGCTGTCGATTTCGCGGTACAGGGCTTTGGCCTGCTCCAGGCCCGCAGTATCTTCGAACGCCTGGCCCTCCTGGATCAGCTGGTCATACACCTCGAAGTGCCCGGCAGACACATAGTCCACCAGCTGCTGGCACAGGATGCGCACACTCTTTTCGGCTTCCTTGTCGCCATCGGCAATAGCCTTTTTTTCTGAAAGCTGACAAAAACTCACCAGTAGCGACTGACGGGAGTGCAGCCATCGGTCGATGATCTGACTCACGCCACCCCAGCGCTCCTGCGCACTTTTACAGTTCTCCAACATCTCCAAGTTTCCTTTTGTGACTTCTACAACTGCTTAATGGAATGTAGAAGCTTCTGCCGCCGCGAGCAAGGACGACACCACAATAAGCGCCAGAAAGAGAACCCCGGCGGAAGTGACGAAAATGGTCGGTCAAGTCACAAGCAGCGGAAGTACCAGCGCGGTGAGTGCACCGCAGAGCCCCATGGCGAGTGCGGAGAAAGCGCCACACAGGGCACTGATTTCCAGCGCCCGCACGGTGCCAATAGCGTGGGCATTGATGCCCAGGGTGAACCCCACTACCCGCTCATCGGTGAGGTTGAGGCGGCGCAACAGGCTTGGCCCCAATACCGCGCCAATGATACCGGTAAACGCGACTACCCCTGCAGCGAGGCTCTGGATGCCGTCGATCTCCTGCGCCAGTGCCAGTGCCACCGGCGCGGTGACGGATTTGGTGCTGAGTGCGATGAGCACCGTCTGGCTAGCCCCGAGCAACAGCGCAATCACCACCGCCACCAGCGGTGCCAGCACGGCACCCACCAGCAGGCCCAGCATCAGCGGCCAGCCTACTTCCCGTATAACCGCGAGGTTCTGCCGCAAGGGTATTGCCAGTGCCACCACAGCCGGTCCCAGGAGCAGATACAGCAGACCACTTCCGCGCTGGTAGCCGGTAAAGTCGACGCCCAGCAGCACCAGTGCCGCGAATATCAGCAGGCTGCCGCCAGCCACCGGGTGCAGCAGTGGGCTGCCCACGCGACGGTACACCTTGAGGCCGATCCAGAAGCCGAGACAATTGAGGGGAAGAACCACCAGGGGGTGGGCGGTGGATAGCGGGGCTGCGAAGTCAGCGAATACCTGGTGAAGCTGGTCCAGCCAGCGCTGCCATTCACTCCACATCCTGCTCTCTCCGCTGCCTGGCGGCAGTGCGCTGGATCAGCCGGTTCAGCACCAGTGCAGTGAGGGTAAAACTGATCAGGGTGCCGAAAAACATGGCGATGGCGAGAGCAGCCCAGTCGCCCCCGGACAGGTCGCGCAGGAAATAGATCCCGACCGTGGCGGGCAGAAAAATCAGAATCAGCAGGCGCAATACCTGCCCGCCGACTTCCGCCAGTCCCCGGGGTACACGGCCGTAGATCATGAGTGCCAGCAACAGCAGAAGCATGCCGAGCACCGGCCCGGGAACCGGCAGGGAGAAGGCGGCGGAGAGGCTGCGACCTGCCAGGTCGAAGGCCAGCAGCAGGCCGGCCCCGAGTAGCCAGCGGGGGAGGTTTCTGAGCGTCGCCATGGTCGGGCAGGATCAGCTTTTGCGGAATGCCTGCCACACGCCGAACACAATCAGGCCGACAAAGCCCACCGCCGCCCAGCCGGGGATGGAAAGACCGAGCAGGGTCCACTTCACTTCGGCGCAGTTGCCGTCGCCGGTGAGCAGGGTGCGGATGACTTCAGACATGGGGAATACATCCACCATGTAGCCGATGCCCGGGCCGCAGGCCGGGACCTGGTCTTCCGGCAGTGTCTGCAGCCACAGCTGGCGGCCAGAAAAATACAGGCCGCCGATGGCCCACAGGGAGACCAGCAGGCCGTAGATACGCCGGCCGATCTGGGTCACGCCGCGGGGGTTGTGCAGGAACGCGATCAGTGAGGTGAGGCCGATACCCAGAAACATCACCCGCTGGGTGATGCACAGTGGGCAGGGTTCGAGCCCCTGGGCGTACTCCAGATAGAATGCGACGCCGAGTACAAAGACGACGGCGAGGAACATGAGCAGGAAGGTGGTGCGCGGGCTTGGCAGAGTCATTTGATTATTTTCCGGGGTATTTCTAAGGGAAACAATTACTGTCCGAGTGATTGTTGCCGGAACAGTTCAGCCTGTTGCGACAAGTCGGTAAACACTCGGTGAAAGTCCTGTTCCAGGGCATCGTTGTCAGCCAGCAGCAATGGCAGCATGTCCGCCAGTGGTTGAGGGCGCCGCAGGCGCAGGCCGACCCGTTCGAGGGTGCGCTGGATGACGTCTACCTCACGGTAGCCGGGCAGCAGTTTAAAGTGCTCGGCGCGCTGAATAAATGCCTGTGCGTTTTCGGGTATCCATTGCTGGCGCTCGCGGAAGTCGGACCAGCATTGCTGGGTGAAGGATTCGAGAGACTGGGGATGCCAGTTTTGCCAGTCTTTGGCGAGCAAGTGGTCGAACCAGATATCGAGGGCGATGCCACCGAGGCGGCGCCACTGGGGCCCCAGCCGGGTAAGCGCGGCGAGGTAGGCCGGGTGGCGGTCGCTCAGCAGGTCGATGCGCCGGTGCAGGCGCATGCCGTCTTCGATGGGCCGTGGGCGCTCTCCCTTGAGTGGGCCCTTGACGAAATCACCCAGCAAACCGCCCAGTTGCCAGTCCGGGTCCGGGCCTGAGAGCAGCAGGTGGGCGAGATAGTTCATGTCGTCGCCTTCGCGTGGGGCAGGTTCAGAGCCCTTTCTGGCAGAAGGTGTACTGGGCGTAGTACTGACCCAGAAAATCCTCAAAGCTTCCCTGGTCGGACGCTTCCACTTCGCTTTGCTTCTGCAGCGAGGCTTTCGCGTGCGCCTCAAACTCGGCCTGTTCCTTTTCGCTCAACGGGCGATCGAGGAAGTACTGGCGATGTTGCTCGGCCTTGTCCTGGGCCCACTGGAAGAAGGTCTGCTGGTGCTCGTGCATTTCCGCCAGCATCTGTGCGGCGGGAGTCGGCGTTCTGCCTTCGATTTTGTCGCGCTGTACGGCAACTGCGCGGGTGTAATCGTGGCTTTGCCAGGCCTGGTCGAGCAGTTCTGCCATGGGTGTGATCTCGTCCAGTAATTCGCCGGCCCAGTCGGTGAGCTTGCGCTCACTTCCGTTGTGGATCAGCTGAACTTCAGGGTCGCGGCCCTGGTAGACGATGCGCGCCTGATTTTGCTGGATTGCACGATAGTCAGCATCGTCGGTCATGGGGCTGTCGCTGAGCAGGCAGTGCAGCAGGAAGGCATCGAGGAAGCGCATCTGCGGAGCTTCGATACCGAGGGGAATGAAGGGGTTGAGGTCGAGGCAGCGCACCTCGATGTATTCGACTCCGCGGGCGTCGAGCGCGGAGAGCGCGGTTTCGCCCATGCCGGCGGGGTTTTTCGGGCGGATCGGCGAGTAGAACTCATTTTCGATCTGCAGCAGGCCGGTGGACAGCTGCTGGTACTCGCCGTTTTCGTCTTTGACGCCGAGCTCGTGATACGGCGGATAGGGTCGGCTGATGGCCGCGCACAGGGTCGACAGATAGCTGGACAGGTCGTTGTAGCAGACGATCAGGGATTTCTGTGCGTCGCTGGTGTAACCCAGGTCGCCCATGCGCAGGGAGGTGGCCTGCGGGGCATAGAGGCTGCGGCCGTCACCGTCGAACGGCTGCAGTTTGTGCTCGCGGTCCTGCACGAAGGTGCCACAGACGGCAGGAGCGGCGCCGAACAGGTAGATCAGCAGCCAGTAGTGGCGGCGGAAGTTGCGGATCAGGTCAAAGTAGCGCCGGGTTTTGAAGTCCTGCAGGGACTCCTGGATCGCGGTTTCGCCGCGGCCTTCCCTGGCCGCTTCTTTGGCCTGCAGCCACTGCCAGAAGGTGTCCGGCAGCGAGAAGTTGTAGTGGATTCCGGCGATGGTCTGCATGGCGCGGCCGTAGCGGAGGCCGAGGCCGAGCCGGTAGATGGTCTTCATGGTGCCGCTGTGGGAGCTGCCGTAGCGGGCCACCGGAATTTCCGGGTCGCGGCCGATGCGGCCCGGCATGCTGTTGACCCACAGGCGCTCGTCACCGATCTGGCTGTAGGTGTAGCGGTGGATCTGGTCGAGCTTTTCCAGTGCCTGTTCGGGAGTGGCCACCGGTGGGGTAATGAACTCCAGCAGGGCTTCGGCAAAGTCGGTGGTGATACTGTCGTGGGTGAGCGCCGAGCCGAGGCCACGGGGGTGGTCGGTCTGCGCGAGTTCACCCTCGGGGGAGACCCGCAGGCCTTCTTTTTCGATGCCTCGGCGAATGCCCTTCAACAGGGTTAACGCTTCCGGCTGGGCCAGGTCGGCCAGGTTAAACGTGGGCACGGGGATCTCCTGTGGGCAGCCGGTCGGCGAGCTGGCCGGGTTGCCGCAAACCGGATGGTTTACGCATCCGGCCTAAATGGGGGCGCGACGCGTCAACTCAAGGGGGCGGTGACAGCACCCCTCGAACCGGTCGGCGCGGTACCGGCCGATCAGGCCTGGGTATTGACGGATTCCGGTGGCTGGTTGGGCTCCACTTCCGGCGTGGTGCCCGGGAATTGCTCCGGGTTCACTTCCGGCTGCGGTTGTGGCGCTACCTCGGGTGCCGGCTCCGGGTCGGCTTCCGGATTGTACTCCGGCGGTGTTTCGCTGGGGGCCGGCTGCGGCAACTCGTCCGGGTCGCCGGTACTCGCTGCGTTTTCCGCGGAAACTTCCTCGCCCGGCAGCGGCTCGTCGCTCAGGGCATCGGCCGGAATCTGGGGGTGCTTTTTGGTGTCGAGCGCGCACTCGAGGAGCTCGATACGCAGGGACACATTGCGCGTGTTGGCTTCGAACATCTGGTTGATCGCGACATCTTTGTACTCGGTGCGGAACAGCTTGGTGTTCTCGCGGCCATCGATCCACTCGTTGCTCTTGCTTAAAAACTGCTGGTGCTGATTGGTCAGCACATAGACATGGCTCATGCGTGGGGACATCTTTGCTCAGACATGAGACGCAGTTTAGCGGTGGCTGGGGGGAGGCTCAAGGATTGTGGGGCATCCCGTTTGTTCGGAAAGCTGTGGCGGCACCGTGACCGGGCACAACCTTGCCAGACACGGGCTAGGCGCCCCGCCCCCCCGTGAACCCATCCTTGGGGGCTCCGCAAAAACATCCTGTTTTTGAAGGTCTGACAAGGTTGCACCCGGTCACGGCGCCTTCGCCGAGAGAAGTGGCGCTTTACCCCACTGAGGTTACAGGGTCTTCAGCGGATAATGCGCCGGATACGGCAGACGCGCCGAACCACTGTCCACCGCGGCGCGGGCCACAGCGGCAGCGACTTCCGGCAGCAGGCGCGGGTCGGTTGGCTTGGGAAGGATGTAGTTGGTGCCAAAGCTCAGCTCGATACCACCGTAACCCGCGCGCACTTCCTCAGGCACTTCCTCGCGGGCGATCTTGCGGATGGCCTCGATGGCGGCGAGTTTCATGTCCTCGTTGATACGGGTGGCGCGCACGTCCAGGGCCCCGCGGAAGATGAACGGGAAACACAGCACATTGTTGACCTGGTTCGGATAGTCCGAGCGGCCGGTGGCCATGATCAGGTCATCGCGGGTGGCGTGGGCCAGTTCTGGCGAAATCTCCGGGTTGGGATTGGAGCAGGCAAATACCACCGGGTTTTTTGCCATGTGCGCGAGCTGCTCGGCCGTGAGCAGGTCCGGGCCGGAGACACCGAGAAATACATCGGCGCCCTCGATGGCGTCGTCGAGGGTGCGCATTTCGGTGTCGCGCGCCCACTCACCCTTATAGGCATTGATATCGCTGCGACCGGAATGGATCACGCCGCGGCTGTCGAGCATGGTGATCTGCTCTTTCTTGGCGCCCGCGGCGAGCAGCAGTTTGCAGCAGGCGGTGGCGGCGGCGCCGGCGCCGAGGCAGACGATGCGCACGTCTTCGATCTGTTTGCCCTGAATCTCCAGCGCGTTGAGCATGCCGGCCACGGTGACGATCGCGGTGCCGTGCTGGTCATCGTGGAATACCGGTACTGAACAGCGCTCGACCAGGGTTTCCTCGATATGGAAACACTCCGGGGCCTTGATGTCCTCGAGGTTGATGCCGCCGAAGGTATTGGCGATGGCCGCGACCGTTTCGATAAAGCGCTCGGGGCTTGGGCAGTCCACTTCGATATCCACCGAATTGATATCCGCAAAGCGTTTGAACAGCAGGGACTTGCCCTCCATCACCGGCTTGGAGGCCAGTGGGCCAAGGTTGCCGAGGCCGAGAATGGCGCTACCGTTGGATATGACCGCCACCAGGTTGCCCTTGCCGGTATACAGGTAGGCGGCTTCAGGGTCCTTGGCGATCTCGCGTACGGGTTCGGCAACGCCGGGGCTGTAGGCGAGGGAAAGGTCTTCCTGGGTGTGTGCGGGGGTTGTCAGCTCCACCGAAAGTTTGCCCGGTGTCGGCAAGGCATGGTAATCGAGCGCTGCCTGGCGCAAGGAGTCGGTCATGGGGGTGTCATCTCTATAGTTTGGAGCGCGGCCAACATTCCCGGGTTGGCTGCAGGGTTACAGCGGATATTTTGATTTTATTGTGGGGCCGATTTGCCGACCTATCCGAGGCGCGAAGAATAACCGAGACGACTGTATGTCCACAAGCTCAAAAACTGACCGCAGGCGTTAATCCCTACTAATTTCGATGGTAAATTCGGAATCTGACGCAATGAACCACCTTTTATGCTTCTTATTCCGGGATGAGTATTTCCCTCCCCGGTCCACCAGCCAGCCTTTCACCACTATTTTGCGCCCTTGCCAGTTGCGCCCGTTTCGGTGGCCATAATCCCGTTTCGGGTCCAGGCGTACCGCCACGGGGCCGTCCAGCTCCAGCCACAGGTAGCGGTTGCGGTCCGTCTTCTGCACGGTACCGGAAAGCAGCACAAAGCCACCGTCGCCGGGGCTTACCTGGTCGGCGGCCAGCACTGGCCACACCCCTGGGGCCCATACACCGAGTCCGCGTTGGTGCGCCTCGTCTTCGCGGCTGGCGAGGCACTCGGCAAGCGTCAGGTTCGGGGCGATGGCGATGTGGAAGGCGAGTCCGGCGGAGAGCAGTGCGGACTCCAGGCTGTCGCCGCGGTGGTTATAGACGTGGGCCAGCACGCGGCCGTGGTTGTCATAGCGGTCTTTGTCGTAGACCAGTTCCAGGTCACCGCCGGCGAGAAAGCGCTCGGTAAACTCCTTTGCCTCTTCTGCCAGCGGCTGGGCGCGGCGCTGGCCGTGGGCCAGCTCGGGCGTATTGACGCCGATCAGCCGCACACGACGGCCATCTTTGAGCCGCAGGGTGTCGCCATCCACGACTTTCTTGAGCGCCACCAGTTCGTCGGCTTCCCCCAGCACGCAGTCGGCGAGCGCGTGAGGCGCAAGCAGGGCGCCAAGCAGCAACAGACAGGCACAAAAAAAGACGCCGAGGGAGGCCCTGGGCGTCTTTTTTGTAAGTAATGGGTTCTTCGCTACCGGAATCACACAAGCCATCCCGATGCGCGGCCCGGTAGTACTTACTTGGAGATGCGGCTGCCGAAACGCTTCTTGAAGCGGTCTACGCGGCCGCCGGTGCTCGCTTCGCGCTGCTTGCCGGTGTAGAACGGGTGGCAGTTGGCGCAAACGTCCAGCTGGATGTCCTTGCCAATGGTGGAACCCATTTTGTAGGAGTTGCCACAGGAGCAAGTTGCGGTAATTTCGGCGTAGTTCGGGTGGATATCGGTCTTCATGATGGCCTCTACTCGATGCCGCCACCCAGTCTTTCGCTGAGCACGGAATCGTCATTGGTTCAGGGGTCTTCACCCCGGGCTGTTTAAAAAGTCGGCGCATACTATCAGATTAGCCTGCCGATTCAAGCGCTAATGCGGCGGGCGGGGCAGTCACGCGCCGCGCCCTGCCATTGGCTGCTCAGCCCCCGGCACCGCTGGCGTCGATCAGCGACTGCAGTGCGGCCATATGCCCCTCGAGGGCCGCCCGCCCAACGGGGGTGAGCTGATACCAGGTGGTTGGCTTGCGCTCCACGAAATCCTTGCGCGCAGCGAGGTAACCCTGCTGCTCCAGCTTGCGCAGCTGTGCCCCCAGGTTGCCATCGGTGGCCTGCAGCTGGGCTTTTAGGCGGGCGAAGGTCACCTCCCCGTGCTTTGCCAGTAGCACACAGGCTCCCAGACGGATACGGTGTTCCAGCAGCGGGTCCAGGGATGCCAGCGCCTTCATTTTTCATCGCCCGCTTTTATTGCCGCGTGGCGGCTGAAGCCGGCCCAGCACAGAGCGAGGCCCACGGTAATGCCGGTGATGGTCCAGATGTGTGGTGGCATCAGCACGATGAGAATGCCGTAAGCGACAAGCATAAGGATGCCGCACCACAGCAGCGGTCGTTCCAGGTGGACCCCCGCGAGACCATAGGCGATACCGGTTACCAGCAGAAAATTGGCGCCACCCATCTCCGGTGCCACGCGGCCCAGCACTAGCGGCAGGAAGCACAGCAGGAAGGCGCCGCCCACCAGGCACCAGTGCAGCCCGTAGCGTCGCGCCAGTTCCGGATTGTTCACCCCTGCGCGGCGGCTCTGACGTGCGCCCAGCCACCAGCTGAACAGCCCGCCGCCAGTACCGACAATGAGCCAGTAGATTCCGGCAAGATGGGGGGCAAAGTCGGGAAGGCTGAAGCCCACCGGGATCAGCAGCGCCCACAGGAAGTACACCGCGGGGATGCCGCCCGCCGTGGCGTCGGCACCTACCGCGCTGCGGATATAGTCCAGGTCACTCTGAATTTTGTTGACGTCGGTCATGATCACGATTTCCTTGTGGATAATTTTTAAAGCGAGCGCGTCGGAGCACCCTCTTAGAGGACTCTAATTTTTAGAGTGTGTTTGCAGAGTACTTTAATTTTTAGAGTTGGCAACAGGTGAATAGGGAAAATGCTCTCAAACGAGGTTTCTGGTGCCAGTTTTTGCGCTTGGCCTTTCTCGTAGCGCCCTGCTGGCGCGATTCTCCCTCTCGGTGGCGCTCCTGCGTGCGGGTGGCCGTTGATGATCGTGGCTGTACCCGGAGGCGTCAGCCGGTAAACTAGCGCGCTTTCGCGCGGTGGAACCCGATCTCGACCGGGTGCGCAGCGAGCGGTCGATATCCAGGCGTATACATAGACGGAGGCAGTTTGACGGGAGTGACGGCAAATACAGGCGTAGCGCGTGTAATTCTGCGACTGGCAGTGCCGGTTCCGTTGCGCCGTCTGTTCGACTATCTCCCCCCCGAGGGGCTCACCGCAGACGACCTGCGCCCCGGGCAACGCTTCTGGGTGTCTTTCGGCAATCGCAATCTGGTCGCCGTGTTGGTGGATGTGGTGGCGGAGTCGCCGCTGGCGGAGCTCAAACCCGCACTGGAGCGTATCGACCGTCAGCCAATTTTTGATGACCGCAGCCGCGGTTTTCTGCAGTGGGCAGCGGACTACTACCAGGCACCGCTCGGCGAGCTGTATGCGGCCGCGTTGCCGGTTGCCCTGCGCAAAGGCAAGCCCGCCGACCACTGGGCAGAGCCGTGGCTGGAACTCACCACCGAGGGCAAGGGGCTGCCGGAGTCCGCGCTGGCGCGGGCAAAAAAACAGCAGTCGCTGCTGCAGCTGCTGCTGGGCAGTGGCCGCCAGAGTCGCACCGCACTCAACGCCCGCGGACTCAACAGCACCGTATGCAAGGCGCTGGTCGAGCGCGGGCTGGCGCGCTGGGTCTCCGGGCCCACAGCGCCACCGCCGATGGAGCTGGTGGAGCCCCGGCCCGCGCCGGCGCTGAATGACGAGCAGCGCGAAGTGATCGAAGCGGTGTCTGCCGAGGGTTTCAGTGCTTCTCTCCTTGAGGGCACCACCGGTAGTGGCAAGACCGAGGTCTACCTGCGCCTGATGGAGCGCGCTCTGCGCGCAGGACGCCAGGCCCTCCTGCTTGTCCCTGAGATCGGCCTCACTCCGCAGACCCTGCGCCGGATCGCCGCGCGCTTTCCCGACTTTCGAATCGCCGCGCTGCACTCCGGCCTCGCCGATGGCGAGCGCGCCCGCGCCTGGCTGTCCGCCGCCAGTGGTGTGGCGGACATCGTTATCGGCACCCGCTCCGCCATCTTTACGCCGCTGCCCCGATTGGGGGTGATATTGATCGACGAGGAGCACGACGGCTCCTTCAAGCAACAGGACGGCGTGCGCTACTCGGCGCGGGACCTGTCCGTGGTGCTGGCAAAAAACGCCGGCGTGCCGGTTTTGCTGGGCTCTGCCACCCCTTCCCTGGAGAGCCTGCACAATGCACTGTCCGGCCGCTACCAGCACCTGCGCCTGCGTCACCGTGCCGGCAACGCGCGCCCACCTGAAATAAGCCTGGTACCCATCCTGCACCAGCAGCTTCAGGAGGGATTTGCCCCGCAGGTACTGCGGCACATCGACCAGACCCTGAAGCGCGGAGAGCAGGCACTGGTATTCATTAACCGCCGCGGCTACTCACCGGCGCTGACCTGTGATGATTGCGGCTGGCTGGCGGATTGCCCCCACTGCTCGGCCAAGCTCACGCTGCATCGTCGCCAGCGCCACCTGCGTTGTCACCACTGCGACTTCCGCATGCGCGAGGTGCACAGTTGCCCGCAGTGTCACAGTCGCAATCTCAACGCCCTCGGCGCCGGCACCGAGCGCAGTGAGGACTTCCTTACCCACACCTTCGGCAATTTCCCGGTGATCCGGGTGGACCGCGATACCACCGCCAGCAAGCAGGCTCTCGATCGTCTGCTGGAGCCAGCGCGCAACGGCGAGCCCTGCCTGCTGCTGGGAACCCAGATGCTGGCCAAGGGCCACCATTTACCCAAAGTCACCCTGGTGGTCATCCAGGATGCCGATGGTGGTCTTTTCAGTGCCGACTTCCGTGCCCCCGAGCGGATGGGGCAGCTGCTGGAGCAAGTGGCTGGCCGCGCCGGTCGCGGTGAACTGCCCGGCCACGTGCTGGTGCAGAGCCGCTACCCAGAGCACCCGTTGCTACAGCTGCTGCTCAACAAAGGTTATGGGGCATTCGCCCGCCAGCTGATGGAAGAACGCAAGATCGCACAGCTGCCACCGATACGCGCCATGGCGCTGGTGCGTGCGGAGTGTGAAGAGCCACGATGGGCAGAAGAATTTCTCGCCAATGCGCGGGACTACCTGCAGGCACTGGCACCGCCCTCGCCGGAACTCCAGTACCTGGGCCCGGTACCGGCACTGCTGGAGCGCAAATCCGGCCGCTTCCGCTTTTATATCCAGATCACTGCGGACAGGCGCGGCCTGCTGCAGAAACTGCTGGCGCAGTTCAGTCAGTGGGCCGAGAGCAGCAAAAACAGAAGGTTGCGCTGGGCGGTCGACATGGACGCGCAGGAATTATCCTAAACACCGCACACAGTCCCCGGCGCAGGGGTTACAATTCCCCGCCTGCAAAATAATCATCAAGTTTCGAGAGAAGTGTCATGGCCCGCCGCAATACCCGCCGCCAGCAATCCACCGGCAAACCCGCCTGGGTCTGGTTTGTGCTCGGCAATTTCGTCGGTGGCTTTGCAGTCTTCGTATTCCTGCTAAATGACCTCAAGATCGAGCAGGGCAAGGTAGCGGCACGGGCCGAGAAACCCGCAGCGCGTGAGCCCGCGCCCACGGAAGCCAAACCGCGCTTTGACTTTTACAAGCTGCTGGAAGAAAACGAAGTAAAAGTGCCCGAGCCGAAGAAGCAGCAGGTGCGGGTACGAGAGGGGGATGACAAGGGTAGTGAGACCGCCGAGCGGGTCGAGCCCAAATCCGATCTGGTCTATATCCTGCAGGCCGCGAGCTTTCGCGATAAGGCCGAAGCCGAGCGTCTGCGGGCCCAGCTCACGCTCGCCAATCTCGACGTAAAAGTGGAATCCGCCACCGACAGCCGCGGCACCTGGCACCGCGTCCTTGTGGGCCCCTACACCAACCGCTCCAAGGTCGCCAAAGCCCGCAGCATCCTCGCCGAGCACCGCTTGATGCCGCTGGTGCTGAAACGCCCGGCCAAAGGATAATCCGGGCAGGCGTCCGGAAGCAGCGCATTCGCACAGCCTGGCATCGCCGACATTTGACGCGGAACTACTCGGTCTCCACCAGTTTCCGCGTAATCCGGTGTGCCACCGGTGCAATCACCGAGATCAGCGGAAACGCAATCACCCAGGCCGCGAGCCCCGCGTGCAGCCAGCGGTTGAAGAAACCCTCGGTGACCCCGGTATTGATGAGCGTCACTACCCCCGACATGATCGTCGACATGAAAAACGACATAAACAACGCAAAAACCAGCGTGTAATACCGGCGCTTGATACGGGCCACAGTGCTCTCCATCGAACCTCGGAAGAAGGCGCGGATTATAGGGCCCGCTCCCGAAACATTGAAATTCCCCATCCTCGACCACACTTAGTGATTCTGAAATCAGAAAGCAGAGGCACACGTGGAACAATATCGCGGCACAACCATTCTCTCCTGCCGACGCAACGGCAAAGTTGTCATCGGCGGTGACGGGCAGGTCTCCATGGGTAACACCATCATGAAAAGCAATGCCCGCAAAGTCCGCCGCCTGTACGACGACAAGGTCATTGCCGGGTTTGCCGGCGGCACCGCCGACGCCTTCACCCTGTTCGAGCGCTTCGAGGCCAAACTCCAGGCCCATAACGGCCAGCTCACCCGCGCCGCCGTCGAACTCGCCAAAGACTGGCGTACCGACCGCGCCCTGCGCCGCCTGGAAGCCCTGCTCGCCGTCGCCGATGAAACCGCCAGCCTGATCGTCACCGGAAACGGCGACGTAATCCAGCCGGAAGACGACCTCATCGCCATCGGCTCCGGCGGCCCCTTCGCCCAGTCGGCAGCCCGCGCGCTGCTGGACAACACTGACATGGATGCGCGCAGCATCGTCGAACAGGGCCTGAAGATTGCCGGTGATATCTGTGTGTATACCAACCACAACAACACGATTGAAGAACTGTCTTACTAATCGCGACCAAGTGACGAAGCACACAACCCAGAATTGAAGGTCGGGTGCCGGGGGAAAGGTTTCGAAACCGTCGGCGACAGGACGTCGCCGCCGGAGCTTACAGGGATGTATTTACAGCGTTTTCGAAACCTTTCCCCCGGTGCTCGGCCGCCACCGGACCCGCTTTAAAACTCGCGGTGGTGGAAAAACCTGAAAGAATCCGAGTATTGCCATGTCCATGACCCCCAGAGAAATCGTCCACGAACTCGACCGCCACATCGTCGGCCAGAACGACGCCAAGCGCGCTGTCGCCATCGCCCTGCGCAACCGCTGGCGCCGGATGCAAGTCAACGAAGAACTGCGCGCGGAAATCACCCCGAAAAACATCCTGATGATCGGCCCCACCGGCGTCGGTAAAACCGAAATCGCCCGTCGCCTCGCCAAGCTTGCCGGCGCCCCCTTTATCAAGGTTGAAGCCACCAAATTCACCGAAGTCGGCTACGTGGGTCGCGATGTGGAATCCATCGTCCGCGACCTCGTCGAAATGGCCATCAAACTCGAACGCGAACGGGCCATGGCCGGGGTTGAACAGCGCGCACAGGACGCCGCCGAAGACCGCGTGCTCGACGCCCTGCTGCCCCCCGCGCGCAATACTGATCCGGCCGAACGGGATTCCAGCACCCGCCAGGTATTCCGCAAAAAACTGCGTGAAGGAGAGCTCGACGACAAAGAGATCGAAATTGACGTCTCCGCGGGCCCCATGGGTGTCGAAATCATGGCGCCTCCGGGCATGGAAGAAATGACCAATCAGCTACAGGGCATGTTCTCCAATATGTCCAAAGGCAAAACCCAGAAGCGCAAGCTCACCGTCAAAAAGGCGCTCAAGCAGCTCACTGACGATGAGGCTGCAAAGCTGATCAATGAGGAAGAAATCAAAACCAAGGCCATTCAGTCTGCGGAACAGAACGGCATTGTGTTTATTGATGAGATCGACAAGGTGGCGAAGCGCCAGGAAAGTGGCGGTGCCGACGTCTCGCGCGAGGGCGTACAGCGCGACCTGCTGCCGCTGATCGAAGGCTGCACCGTGACCACCAAATACGGCATGATCAAAACGGACCACATACTGTTCATTGCCTCAGGTGCCTTCCACCTGTCCAAGCCGTCGGACCTGATTCCGGAGCTGCAGGGCCGCCTGCCGATTCGTGTGGAATTGAGCTCGCTCACCTCCAACGACTTCCAGCGTATTCTTACCGAGCCCAGCGCGTCCCTGACCGAGCAACAGAAAGCACTGATGAGTACAGAAGGCGTGAACCTGGAATTTTCTGACGACGGCATCAAGCGTATCGCGGAAGTGGCTTTTGAAGTGAATGAAACCACCGAGAATATCGGTGCGCGCCGCTTGCACACCGTGCTCGAAAGGCTACTGGAAGAGATTTCCTTTGCCGGTGGCGATGGCACCACCAGTGTCACCATCGACGCCGCCTACGTAAACGAACAGCTCGGGGAACTGAGCAAGAATGAAGACCTCTCCCGGTTTATTCTCTAGGCGCCATTGTCCAGGGAGCCCTGTTGGGCTCCTTTTTGTTTTACGAATTATCCCCCGAGTACAGCCTGCCAATGTCAGCACCCAAAAAGATACGTCTGGATAAGATCGGGAAAGAGCTCGTCCTGCAATATCCGGATTCAGAGTTTTCCCTGCCGGCAGAATACCTGCGCGTCTACTCGCCGAGTGCAGAAGTGCGGGGTCACGGTATTGGTGAGGGCAAACTGGTCAGCGGGAAACTGCATGTGGGCATCGACAGGATTGCCGCCGCGGGTCGTTACGCATTACAGATTTTTTTCGACGATGGTCACGATAGCGGCATTTATACATGGGAATATTTGCGCGAACTGTGTGATCAGAAAGAGCGTAAGTGGGAGGATTATCTCCAGCGACTCGCGCGTGAAGGCCAGGGCAGAGACCCGGATGAGAGCCCGGTAAAGTTTATCGGGTGAGGTTTTAATTCCGGGGCCGCCCTTGCTCGCCCCTTAAAGATGCGCAACGCTTCGTATTTCTTTACTCCTTCATGAAATCGTGAACTGCCTGTAACGCCACTGTCATGTGGCGGCGTTTTTAATGCCCGCCTCGAATCCAGATTAGTCAGGGGCAAATGATATGGCCAAGCAGGTTTATCGCGCGCTGTGTTCGCTAACCGCGGGCATGGCAATGACCTTTTCCACACTGGCGGCCGCCGAGCTGCCGGACTACCAGCAATCCAGTCACTGGTACCGCAGTGGTGAAGCTCTGCTCGAACATAAGATTGCGGAACCGCGGTTACAGAAAACTGCAAAGAATGTGATTCTTTTCGTGGGCGATGGCATGGGTATTTCCACCCTCACCGCAGCGCGGATTCTCGAGGGCCAGCTGCGCGGTGACAATGGCGAAGAAAATCTCCTTTCGTTTGAAGCCTTCCCGCATACCGCTCTGATCAAAACCTACAACACCAATCAGCAGACTCCAGACTCCGCCGGCACCATGACGGCAATGATGACCGGGGTAAAAACCCGCGCTGGCATGATAAATATCGACGGCGACGCATTGCGTGCGGACTGCGCCGGCACCAGCGGCAATGAGCTCAAAACCTTCCTCGAACTGATGGAACAACGTGGGCGCAGCACCGGCATCGTATCCACAGCCCGTGTCACCCACGCAACACCGGCGGCTACCTATGCGCGCTCACCCGAGCGCAACTGGGAATCCGATGACAGTCTCAGCGAAGAAGCGATAGAAAATGGCTGCAAGGATATCGCCGCGCAACTGGTAAGTCTCGCCGCAGGTGATGGCGTGGATGTGATACTCGGTGGCGGCCGCCGACATTTCACGACAACCGATAACGGCGGTAAGCGCACCGACGAGCGAGACCTCATCGGCGAATGGCAGCAGCGCTACGCTGACCAGTCGGCGGCCTATGTGCAGACCGACACCGAACTGGCGGCGACGGATATCGACGGTACCGATAAGCTGCTGGGGCTGTTTACCCGCTCTCACATGAGCTACGAGGCCGACCGCGTCGGGAATGCCAGGGACGAACCGTCCATCATGCAGATGACTGCGAGTGCCATCGACCTGCTTTCAAAAAATGACAATGGCTACTTCCTGATGGTGGAATCCGGCCGTATCGACCATGGCCACCACGCCGGCAGTGCGTATACAGCGCTGCACGACACCATTGCCTTTGCTGAAGCGGTAAAAGCGGCTGTGGCAAGGGTCGACCTGGATGAGACCCTGATCCTTGTCACCGCCGACCATAGCCACGTGATGACCATTGCCGGCTACGCAACCCGTGGTAACCCGATTCTGGGTAAAGTGAAGACCAACGACGGTACCGGCGCACCGACGGGAGAACCGGCACTCGCCGCGGACGATATGCCGTATACCGTATTGAGCTATGCCAACGGACTGGGTTTTGCGGACCTTGGTAACGAAATCGACGCCGATGCCCGTTACAATCTCACCATCAATGCCGGCCGCACGGATCTCAGTGATGTAAACACCGAGGCCCCGGGCTTTCATCAGGAAGCCATGGTGCCCCTGGGCTCGGAATCGCATGCCGGTGAAGACATCAGCCTGCATGCCATTGGCGCGGGCGCGGAGCTGGTCCAGGGCACCCTGGAGCAGAACGCGGTATTTCATTTGATGGTCGGTGCCACCGGGCTGCCGGTCATTGCCGAATAAGTTGGGGGTAACAACATGCAACCGAATCGATTTTCTGTCGCTTTTGCAGCGGCATTCGCCATTACTGTCGCCGCGTGTAGCGACAATAACTCGGGCCCTGCGCCGCAGCAGCCGCAGCCACAGCCGGAACCGGCACCGTCAGGGCTGAGCCTGCCGGAATCCCAGCGCGCCAGCAGCTGGTATCAGAATGGCGAGGCCGCGATCGCCCGTGCCCGCGATGTCGTGATCAATAACGAGCGCGGCGCGGCGAAAAACGTCATCCTGTTTGTCGGCGATGGCATGGGTATTTCCACCGTTACCGCTGCGCGTATTCTTGCCGGTCAGCTGCAGGGAGAGAGCGGTGAGGAGCACCAGCTCAGCTTCGAGAAAATGCCGTTTGCCGGACTGATTAAGACCTATAACACCAACCAGCAGACAGCGGACTCGGCCGGCACTGCCACCGCCATGGTGACCGGGGTGAAAACCAAAGCCGGTGTATTGAGCGTGGATGAAACCGTCGCCCGTGGCGATTGTGCAGCAAGCCTGCAGCGCCCGCTCACCACCGCACTCGAGCTGGCGGAGAGCCTTGGTAAGAGCACCGGGGTTGTCAGTACCGCGCGTATCACCCACGCCACCCCTGCCTCGACCTATTCAAAAGTGCCCGAGCGGGGTTGGGAGTATGCCGCTCCGGAAGGCTGTACGGACATCGCCACCCAGATGGTGGAGCTGGCTGCCGGGGACGGTATTGATGTGGTGATGGGCGGGGGTCGCCGCAGCTTCCTGCCGCAAGAGGTCACCGATCTGGAAGGCAAGGCCGGCAAGCGCATCGACGGTGTAAACCTGGTGGAGGCCTGGCAGTCGCGCTATCAGGATGGCGTCACCAACGCGCTGTATATCGAAGATAAGAACGGGTTTGATGGCATTGATGTGGCCAGTACCGACAAGCTGCTGGGCCTGTTTGAAAGCTCGCATATGCGCTATGAGGCCGACCGCAAAAATGATGTGGCCGGTGAGCCGTCCCTTTCAGAAATGACCGCCAAGGCCATCGAGTTGCTGAGTAAAAACGACCGCGGCTATTTCATGATGGTGGAGTCCGGCCGGATTGATCACGGCCACCACGCGAGTAGCGCTTACAGTGCATTGACCGACGCGGTGGAAATGGCCAATGCGGTACAGGTGGCCATGGACAGCACCAGCGCCGAAGATACCCTGATCATCGTCACTGCGGACCACAGTCACGTGATGACCATTGCCGGTTACCCGACCCGCGGCAACCCGATCCTCGGCAAAGTGGTTACCAATAACAGCCGTGGTGAGCCGGAACCCGGGGTCGCACTGGCGGCAGATGGCATGCCCTACACCACCATCACCTACGCCAATGGCCTGGGCCACGCCCACTACGGTAGCAGTGCCGATGCGGATGACCGCTATGAAGATCCGGTCAGCGCTGGCCGCCAGGACATCAGCGCCAGCGACACCGAGTCGCCCGGCTATCACCAGGAGGCACTGGTGCCGCTCGGCGGCGAAACACATGGCGGTGAAGATGTGGGGATCTGGGCGCGCGGCCCCGGCGCGCACCTGCTGTCCGGTACCAACGAGCAGAGTTTTATTTTTCATGTGATGGCACACGCGGGAGGGCTAATCGATAGATAAAGGGGCGGAAAAGTCTGGACCAAATAAAAAAGCCGCATCCTGGGATGCGGCTTGGAAGCGGGGGCCGAAGCCCCCCAGTTCTTGTTGTTTATCTGACCAAGGTTTTAGAAGGTGTAGTTCACGCCCAGGTAGAAGCTGCGGCCCATGGTGTCGTACATGCCAGAGCCACCACCGGTACCAGTCAGGTACGCGGGCGGAGCCTTGTCTTCGAGGTTGTTTACGCCACCGTAGACCTCAACCTGGTCCTGGTACAGGTAGCTGGTGCGCAGGCTGTTGTAGCGAACTTCACCGGTGAAGCTCGGTGCTGCGCTCTCTGGACGGGAGTTACCAATGTCGTACAGGGCCTGGTCGCCGATATAGCGGTGTCCCCAGTTTACTGACAGGTCGCCGTAGCGGTAGGTCACGTTCATGTTATAGGCATCTTCCGGGTCGCCAATCTCGCCGGCAACCGGGTCGACACTGTCAGGCTCGTTCTGGAAGGAGTAGTCGTCACGCTCCAGCAGGCGGGTGCCCTGCAGGCTCAGTGTCAGGCTGCCCAGCTCAGAGTTGAACAGATCTGCCAGTGCCAGGTCGTAGCGCAGTTCGTAGTCCACGCCGCGGGCGGTGAGTTTGGAGGCGTTCAGGGCAGAGCTGGTCAGTGAGGTCAGGTCGCCATTCGCCGCGCGCTCGATGTTTCCGCAGAAGGCATTGTCAATGGAAGCACCGTCTACACACTTGTCCAGAATGGTCTGGCCGCCGTAGTAGGAGATTGCATCTTCAATTTCAATGTCCCAGTAGTCTACGGTCAGTGTCAGGCCATCGGCGAAGCGCGGAGTGATTACCATACCGTATGTCATGGTAGTTGCGGTTTCTTCCTGTAGGCTGGGGTTACCACCGCTAAAGCCTGGAAGCGTCGGGCCGCCATTCCATGGGGATTCATAGTCCGGGCCCAGGCCCAGTGCCGCACAGTTCGCGCTACGCAGAGCGGGATCCGGTGCACTGCCCACTTCACGGTAGTCACAGGGGTCGTTTACGTTGTAAAAGTTTTCGCCCAGTGGCGCGAACAGTTCGTCGATGTTTGGTGCGCGTACCGCCTGAGAGGTTGTGGCGCGAACACGGACATCGTCGATTACAGACCAATCCAGACCTGCTTTCCAGGCACCAGTGCTCCCTACGGTGGAGTAGTCAGCGGCGCGGTATGCGGTATCAAAAATCAGGCTCTGGATGCCGGGCAGATCGGAAACCAGAGGTGCAGATACTTCCACGAAGGCTTCCGTTACGTCGTACTCTCCATCAGTAGAGGCCAGCGCGTTCATGAAGGTTGCGCCGCTTTTGATGATTTCGTCGTAATCCACGAAGCTGGTTTCTTCGCGATATTCAAAGCCGCCTACTACGGAAAGCGGGCCAGCCGGAAGATCGATCAGATCGCCGGTCACAAAGCCGGATGCCACGGTCTGGGTCATTTTTTCTTCGGAGCCGGTGTCATCCAGCATCACCCAGTCAATGGCTTCCTGGGAATTGAGGCCGAAGCCAAACATGTTCAGCGGCTGACAGCCGTCTGCGCGCGCATCGGCGTCAGCACAGACGATTTCGCCATCGAGCTCAATGGCATCAATTGCTTGTCCGTAACGTTCGTTGTGACGATTGTTCACATAGTAAACATCGGCGTTGTACTCGCCGTATACCAGGCTGGTTTCATAGGTCCAGCTGCCGCCCAGCTCACCCTTCAGGCCGGTAACAAAACGCATGGTCTCGCGCTCGGCGAGGTCACCGCGATAGCCGAGGTCGGAATGCATGCGGTACATGCCAAATGCGGGCACGCCGTCAGCTACCAGGCGATCGGACAGATCCTGGTCCAGGAACGGGTTGGTGGAGGAGTAGCCATCGTAGCTGAAGCTCGCCTGTCCCCAGCTCTCCGCTTCATGGTTTACGTATTTCGCTTCACCGAACAGCTGCATGGAGTCGGAAATATCAAAGTGACCTTTTACGAAAATGTTTGCCGTTTCCATGCGCGGGTACATCTGGTACTGGCCAACAAACGCGTAGCCATCACCACCAGAGCAGCGGCCATTGATGTCGCACACGTCGCCGGGAATAACCGGGCGCGCGGTACCATCGTCATTGAAGGTGTAGTCGCCGTACGGGAGGAAAGCGATACCATTATCACTGATGAACGGAATGCGGTAATCCTCGACCACGATACGGTCGGGCACGCCATTGTCGGGAATGACTGCGCCGGTGTTCGGGTCGATATCGTCTGGGTTTACCAGGGTGCCGTAGCCCTTGGTAATCCAGTCGCGCTCGGTGCCGTAGACATCGCCGCGTGTGGTGTGCTGGACGCTACCGGCGATATTGGCGCGGCCGTCGAACAGGTTTTTACCGAAGGTAACTGAAAGTTCGGTGGTTTCCGCACCACCGCGCTGGGTGTCACTGCCGAAAGCGCTCACTTTCACGCCTTCGAAGTCATCCTTCAGGATGAAGTTAACCACCCCGGATACCGCGTCGGCACCATAAATGGCTGAAGCACCGCCGGTGATTACGTCTACACGTTCAACCAGGTCTTCCGGGATGGTGTTGACGTCCACTGCTGAAGTGCCAACGGAAGAAGAAATGTGACGGCGACCGTCTTGCAGTACCAGGGTACGGGACGTACCCAGGCCACGCAGGTCGAGAAGGTTCAGGCCCACGGTGCCGATATAGCGGCCGGAGTTCTGGCCGGAAAAGGTAGAGCGTAGCGCGGGCATGGTATTGAGGAAATCACCCAGGTTGGTCTCGCCGCTCAGGCTGATGTCTTCAGCGGTCAGCGAGGTCACCGGAGTTGGGCTCACGGCATTCGGGCGTGAGATCCGGGAGCCGGTCACGGTGACCTGCTCTATGGCGCCGTCGTCGATCGCGGAAGCGTCCACCGCTTTGGTGTCCTCTTGTGCGAAGGCAGGCGTAGCACTGACGGCTGCCAAGATGGCGCCGCGGATGGCCAAAGATAGTGCGTTACTCTTCATATTCTTATGTTCCCCCTCAGGGCATTTTCTAGGTCAGAAATCGGCAGTTGGAGTTTTATGCCGTACTTCTGTAACGAATGGGAGGAATGCACCCTCATTAAATAATTAGGTGAAATTAAATATTGCCCATTTGTAGTTGAATGTTTTTTCAGATTGTTCGACAACGGTATGAAAAAGAAAATCATGCTAATTACTCTGGCATGTGGCGCGAGAGTCATCCTGAGATGGTCAGCTTCCACAGGCGTGTGGCAATAAGGCCATGAGTGGCTGATCTGCCCTGACTTAATAAAGGGGGCGTGTACCAAAGTAGTTACACATATCCCATTCCAAGGAGCCCCATGTACAATACCGGCCTGAATTTGGTACAGCAGGCGCAAGATGACGGAACGCAAGACGACCCATTTCGGCTATCAGCAGGTACCGGTAGATGAAAAAGCCGGGCGCGTGGCGGATGTTTTTCACTCAGTGGCGGCCCGCTACGATGTGATGAACGACCTTATGTCCGGCGGCATTCACCGCCTGTGGAAGCGCTTTACCATCGAGTTGTCCGCAGCTCGCCCGGGGCAGACGATTCTGGATATTGCCGGTGGCACCGGCGATCTGACGGCGCGTTTCTCCCGTATCGTGGGGCCGACCGGCAAGGTGGTGCTGGCGGATATCAATGAGTCGATGCTGAAGGTGGGCCGCGATCGCCTGCTGGACCGCGGCATCGCGGGGAATGTGGAGACGGTACAGGCCGATGCCCAGTATCTGCCGTTTCCCGACAATACCTTTGACTGCATTACCATCGCTTTTGGCCTGCGCAATGTGACGGATAAGGATCTGGCGCTGCGCTCCATGCTGCGTGTGCTGAAGCCCGGTGGTCGCCTGCTGGTACTGGAGTTTTCCAAGCCGGAATCAAAGCTGCTGGAGAAGGTCTACGATCAGTATTCCTTCCGCCTGTTACCGTTTATGGGCAAGCTGGTGGCGGACGATGCCGACAGCTACCGCTACCTGGCCGAGAGTATCCGCATGCACCCGGATCAGGAAACGCTCAAGGACATGATGGTTGAGGCCGGTTTTGTGGACTGCGAGTTCCACAACATGACCGGTGGCATCGTGGCCTTGCACAAGGGCATCAAGCCCTAAGTTCTTATCCTTGTCGGTGGCGGTCTCACGAGGGATTGCTGCCGACTGGACCTTCGCATCAGCGTATTTCGCACGGACGAACTCAGAAAATAATGACCGACCCCACCTTCCGCGCAGGCTTCGATGCCACCCTGGAAACTGCCATCAATACTGCCCTGCGCTATGACCCGGGCAGCCGCAATCGCCTGGCCCGTCTGGCGGGTAAGGTATTGGGTGTAGACCTCACCGCACCGGCAATAAACCTGTTCCTGGTCATAGAAGACGAGGCGGATGGAGGCTACATCGAAGTGCACAGCCGCTGGAGCGGTGAAGTGACCACGGAGCTTTCCGGTTCTGCCCTGGCATTTATCCAGTTATTGAAAAACCGCGATGCCACCCCGGCCAAACTGGGCGTGACGGTGCGCGGATCCAGTGCGCTGCTGGCGGAATTGCAGTCAATCCTGCGGGACCTGGATATCGACTGGGAGGAGCCGCTGGCAAAATTGATCGGCGACTCGCCGGCCCACCAGCTGGGTACCGGCGTCCGTATGGCTGCGGGTTGGCTGAAGGATGCCCTGGGCTCGGCGCCGAAGGCCGGTGCGGAAGCCGTCAGCGAGGAGTGGCGGATGACCCCGCCACAGGCGCAGTTCGAGGCGTTTGCGGACGATGTGGCGGCTTTTGCGCAGGGTGTGGATCGGCTGGAGGCGCGCATAGAGATTCTGCGTGGCAAGCTGGAAGGCCGAGACCAGCCCGGCCAGGGGAAGCATTGACGTGCCAGTAGCAAGAAGCCTGACGATTGCGCGGATTTTCCTACGCTATCGCCTGAATGAACTGATCCCCACTGAGCATCAACCGCTGTGGCTGCGCGCTGCCTGGGCGCCGGCGAAGTTGTTGCCGGGCAACAAAAAAAGTAAATCGATGGGGCGTGGCGAGCGACTCAGGCGCGCACTGGAAGACCTGGGACCGATTTATGTGAAGTTCGGTCAGCTGCTTTCGACGCGCCCGGACCTGTTGCCGCCGGATATGGTGCAAGAGCTGAACCAGCTTCAGGACAACGTGCCGCCCTACCCGGCCGACCAGTGCATTGCACGCGTCGAAGCGGCGCTGGGTGCGCCGGTGGACGAGCTGTTTGCGGAGTTCGAGCGCGAGCCGCTGGCGTCCGCTTCCGTGGCGCAGGTGCATGCCGCGCGCCTGAAAGACGAGAGCGGTGCACCCGGCCAGTCGGTTGTGGTAAAGGTGTTGCGGCCAGGGATCGACAAGGTCATCCAGCAGGACCTGCAACTGTTGCGCTATATCGCGCGCTGGATCGAGCGTTATTTGCCGGATGGTCGCCGTATGCGCCCGGTGGAGGTGGTTGAAGATTACCGTCATACCATCGAGGGCGAGCTGGACCTGGTGCGCGAAGCCTCCAATGGCTCGGAGCTCAAGCGCAACTTCGCCAACTCCCCGCTGCTGTATATTCCCGAGGTCTACTGGGACTTCACCCGCGAAAATGTTCTGGTACTGGAGCGCATCGACGGGATACCGGTTACCGACCTGGCCCAGTTACGCGCCCAGAATACCGACATGGAGCTGCTTGCCGAGCGCGGTGTTGAGATCTTCTTCAAGCAGGTGTTCGAACACAACTTTTTCCATGCGGATATGCACCCGGGCAATATCTTTGTGTCCCGCGAGTACCCCGAGCGCCCCAAATATATCGCTATCGATACTGCCATCGTCGGCAGCCTCACCCGCGAGGACCAGTACTATCTGGCGCGCAACCTGCTGGCCATGTTCCGGCGAGATTATCGTATGGTGGCCGAGCTGCATGTTCAGAGTGGCTGGGTGCGCCGGGATACCCCCGTCAATGCATTTGAAGCCGCCATCCGCGCGGTGTGTGAGCCTATTTTCGAGAAGCCCCTGGGGGAGATTTCCTTTGCGCGCGTGCTGATCAGCCTGTTCCAGACGGCGCGGCGCTTCGATATGGAAGTACAGCCGCAGCTGGTGCTGCTGCAGAAAACCCTGCTCAATATCGAGGGCTTGGGGCGTCAGCTTTATCCGCAACTGGATCTGTGGAAGACTGCCCATCCATTTCTGGAGCGGTGGATGCGTGAGCGTATCCATCCCAAAACCATCGTCGGTGAAATCCGGCGATACGGCCCGGAGTGGCTGGAAAAATTTCCACAATTGCCCCAGCTGGCATTTTCGGCCCTTGAGCAGGGGCGCGAATTGGCACCCCAATTGCACCGCCTCGGTGACGAGCTGGCCGGCAGCCAGCGCCGCGGGCGCCGCCGCTATGCGCGCATCATCGCCAGCGCCCTGCTGGCTGTGGGGGCAGCCTTTGTGGCCTCGCCGGGGCTGGTGGCACAGATTCCTCCCGCGAGCTGGGCCCTGGGCGCGCTGGCGCTGGGGGTGCTGCTGTGGCCCTGAGCGCTGAAAAGCGCTAGTTGATGAGACGGGAATGGCAACAGGGGAAGCCCGCCAGTCAGCCTACAATAACGAAAGCAGTAAGGACGCACACCTTGAGCGACACCGATTTCACCCAAGCGGTCAGCTGGAACAGCGACGGGCTGGTGCCCGCCATCGCGCAGGATTTCAAAACCGGCCGCGTGCTGATGATGGCGTGGATGAGCCGGGAGTCCCTGCGCCTGACGGAAAAGGAAGGCCGCGCCGTCTACTGGTCACGTTCCCGTGACAAATTGTGGCGCAAGGGCGAGTCATCGGGGCACGTACAGCAGGTGCGGGAAATCCGCCTCGACTGCGACGGCGATACCCTGGTGCTGGTGGTGGAGCAGCTGGGAGGCATCGCCTGTCACACCGGCCGCACCAGCTGCTTTTATCAGGTGCTGGAAAACGGCCAGTGGCAGATCCGGCAGCCGGTGATCACCGACCCGAAAGATATCTATGCCAAAGCCGATGGCGCCGAGACAAAAAAGAACGCGGAGAAATAGGCCACCGCCATGAGTAATATGTTGATACAACTGGACCGGGTGCTGCGGTTGCGTATGCAGCAGGGCGATGCGGAGTCCTCCTATGTCGCCAGTCTGCACCACAAGGGCCTGAACAAGATTCTGGAAAAAGTCGGCGAAGAGGCCACCGAGCTGGTCCTCGCCGCCAAGGATGCCGAAGGCAAGGGCCGGGAAAGTGACGAGCATAAAGCGCTGATCAGTGAAACCGCGGACCTGTGGTTCCACTCGCTGGTGATGCTCGCACACCTGGGTGCTGACTCCCGCGCGGTACTGGATGAGCTGGGTCGCCGCTTCGGACTGTCCGGCCTCGAGGAAAAAGCCGCGCGCAATCAGGACTGATTTTTACTGCCCGGCCCCGATATATTCCGGCGCCGGCTAACCACGAAATTTAACGTTTTATTCAGGAGTATTTCTTATGGGTATTAGCTGGCAACAATTACTGATCCTGCTGGTCATCGTGTTATTGATCTTTGGTACCAAGCGCCTGCGCAACCTCGGCGGAGACCTCGGCGGCGCCATAAAGGGTTTTAAAAAGGCCATGAAGGACGAAGGCAAGAAAGACGGTGAGGATGACGGCGAGGACAAAGACCCGGAGTTGCTGACCAAGGATGAAAGCACCAAGCCGCAACAGAAAACGTCCAGCGAAGAAAAGCAGTCTCAGGATAAATAACCTGATGATGGCCATCGTCCGCAACTCATAGAGCGAAGCGCACGTGTTTGATATTGGATTTTTTGAACTGCTGTTGATCGGTATCGTCGGCCTTGTGGTCATCGGACCCGAGCGCCTGCCGGATGCCGTGCGCACCACTGTGCGCTGGTGGACGCAAGTAAAGCAGACCCTGAGTAGTGCCAAGGATGAGCTGGAGCGCGAGGTCGGTGCCGATGACATCCGCCGCGAGCTGCACAATGAGCGCGTACTGCGAGAGTTGCGCGAAAGCCAGGAGGAGATGGAGCGCACATTCAGCGAAGCGGAACGCAAATTTGAGAAGGACCTGAAGGCCGTGGAAGCACAGGCGCAGGCCCTCAAGGAGGACTCGGGAAAGAGCGCGGATACCGAGGCCAATGCCGCACAGGCGCCTGACCAGGAAGCTCTGCAGACGGACGTGGACGCCGACAGGCGGCGACAGGCGGCCGACTACCTGCCGGAAGAAGAGCGCGGCGGGCAGGCCGGTGAAAAGTCCGACGAGGAATATCTGCCAGAAGAAGATGAGGACGACGAGGACCTGGAGGATCCGGAATATCCGGAGCACCTGCATGATCACGGCGACCCCGAGTACAACCCGCACCATCCGGACCATTTCAAGCACGAGGAAGATGAGGCCTGGGCAGAGGTCGACCGTCTGGATCCTGCGGAAACCGAGGCGCCCGATGAGCCGAAAACACCGGAATCCGAGCATTCGTCAAAAAGCGACAGTCCCAACCAGGCGGAAGACAAGCGTCAATGACCGAGAAAGACCAACCGTTTATTGATCACCTGATCGAGATGCGCGACCGGCTGCTGAAAACGCTGCTGGTAGTTGTGGCGATATTTGCCTGCATGGTGCCTTTCGCCAACGATATCTACAATTTCGTTGCCGACCCGCTGCAGGCCCGTCTGACCGAAGGCGCGGGCATGATCGCCACCGAGGTGACGTCGCCTTTCCTTACACCGTTCAAGACCACCTTCGTCCTGGCGTTTTTCGTCGCAATACCATTTGTGCTGTACCAATTCTGGGCATTTATTGCACCCGGACTGTACAAGCACGAAAAGCGCCTGATCGGACCGCTGATGTTCTCCAGTATTTTTCTGTTTTATGCGGGCATGGCGTTTGCGTATTTTGTGGTTTTTCCACTGATTTTTGAGTTTTTTATCAGTTCTGCACATGCGGATATCAAGGTAATGCCGGATATCCGCAGTTATCTGGACCTTGCGCTGAAGCTGTTTTTTGCCTTTGGTTTTGCGTTCGAGATTCCCATCGCCACCGTACTGCTCATCTGGAGTGGTGCGATCAGCGCAAAGGATCTGGCGAAAAAGCGCCCTTACGTCATCGTCGCCTGCTTTGCCGTGGGCATGCTGCTAACCCCGCCGGATGTCATTTCCCAGACGCTGCTGGCCATTCCCATGTGGATCCTGTTCGAAATCGGGGTTTTCTTCGGGCGCCTGATCAAGCGTGGCAAGGGCAAGGAAGTCGAGGACTCCTGAGGTCATCTGGATATCGCCTCCCGTGATCATCCCATCGAAGTATTGGCGGTAGAATCCATTCCGCGCGGACTTTTCGGCTTGCGAAGATGCTGGCGCAAGCGAAGTACACTTTGTGGCTCACCCCATGGGCGGGCGCCGGAGTGAGCGTGGCTTTATGTCTGACTCACGAATAAATTGCAGCTATGCTGGAAAGGCCGGCCACCAGCAACACCAGCGGTAGCACTTTCTGGCGGTGCCGGCTACTGATCACAAACAGTGCCAGTGGGATGGGCGGAAACAGAATGGCCAGTACCGCCAGGCCGGTAGACTCGGCAATACTGAGCCGCAGAACCTGAACCCAGAGCACGGCACCAAGCACAATCGTAAAAACCAGTGAGACCGCTGCCACGGGCTGCATGGATATTTCCCTTAAACATTTTCTCGCTTCCCTAAAGTTAGCCGCTTCCGCCGCGCTTGGCAGGCGTCGATGCCGGACATTTATCTCGGCGGCGGTTATCCTGGTGCTATTGCCGACGGCGGGGTGTGAAACCGTACACTTCTACTCTCAGGCGGCCACCGGCCAGCTGAAAATCCTCGCCGGACGCAAGTCCATTGACCGCCTGGTGGTGGATGGAGAAACCGACGCGAAACTGAAATTGCAGCTGGAATGGGTACGCGCCATCCGTTCCTACGCCGCCGGTGAGCTGCACCTGCCGGTGGGCTCGGCCTACAGTGAGTTTACCCAGCTCGATGGTGAGTATGCGCTGTGGAACCTGATTGCGGCGCCGGAATTTTCCCTGTCGCCGAAACGCTGGTGCTACCCCATCGCCGGCTGCGCCAGCTACCGGGGTTACTTCGACAAAGCCGACGCGGAAACACAGGCCGGGCGGCTGCGCGCCGAGGGCTACGATGTCTACCTCGGTCCGGTTCCTGCCTACAGCACTCTGGGCTGGTTTGATGATCCGGTACTGTCGAGCTTTGTAAGCTGGAAGCCGGAACGCCTCGCCGGCCTGTTGTTTCACGAACTCGCACACCGGCGAGTGTATATTGCAGGCGACACACGCTTTAATGAGAGCTTTGCCACGGCGGTATCGCGTATCGCGCTACCGGACTGGCGCCGGCGCAATGGCATTCCCGCGCCCGGCGTCAAGAATGTGGCGCAGGCGCGTCGCGTCAATGGACTGATGGTGGCGGCGCGCAAGCAGTTACAATCGATCTACAAGTCAGATCTGAGTGACAGCGAAAAACGCGAGCGTAAACAGGCGACGCTGCAGAAGCTGCGCCGTTGTTATCGCGAGGCCTCGGTGGGCTGGGTAGAGGACGAAAAGTTTTCGCGCATGATCGAAAAGACCAACAACGCTACCCTGGCGCTGGTGAGCGAGTACCAGTCCCAGGTGCCGGCGTTTATGCAGCTGTACGAAGACAGCGGACGTGACTGGAATGCGTTCTACGGCGCCGTTGAACGGCTCGGTGCGTTGCCAAAGGAGGAGCGCAAGGCACGGCTGAAGGCGCTCAGCGGGCGGGCTCAGGATTCCAGTAAAAAGGTTACCGGGCCGTCGTTACAGAGCGATACCTGCATGTCGGCGGCAAACTGACCGCCGGCAACGGCGAATTCCGCGTCGGTTTTCATCTCGGCCTGTTGCAGAAAATATTCGTAAAGTTCTTCCGCCTGCTGTGGCGTTGCGCCGCGGCTGAAACTCGGGCGCAGCCCCTTGGCGGTATCCGCCACCAGGGTAAACTGGCTTACCACCAACAGGCCGCTTCCGGCCTGCTGTACGTTCAGGTTCATCTTGCCCTTTTCATCACTGAAAATGCGGTAGTGCAGGACTTTGTGCAATAGCTTGTCCGCACTCTCTCGGGTATCGGTCGCCTCCACACCGAGTAACAGCAGAATCCCCTGGTCAATGGCGCCGACGGATTCACTGTTCACTTCCACTTTCGCGTGTTTTACCCGCTGAATCAGGCCTTTCATCGATAACCTCTTCTAAAATCCTGTTACCCGCTAGCTAGCTGGCGGCGAATTGCCTAGATTAGCCCACTAACCAACGATAAAAAACCGGAAGCCAGAAATGAAGAAAACCGCTTTCACCCTGCTCGCCGTATGCGTTGCTGCCGCCGCCGTGTATGCCACCAGTGATAACGGCAAGCCCGAATACCCGGAAACGGCCACAGTGAAGCAGAAAGACGATTACTTTGGCACCAGTGTCGGAGACCCTTTCCGGTGGCTGGAGCAGCAGGAATCGCAGCCGGTCAAAGAGTGGGTGCAAGCACAGAACGACTTTTCGCTGCCCAGGCTCAAAGCCCTGCCCGGCTGGCAGAAGATCAACGATCGGCTGACCCAATTGTGGGAGTACGAGCGCTACGGCGTGCCGTACAAAAAAGCCGGCCAGGTTTTCTACGAATACAATGACGGCAGCTGGGACCAGAATGTGTTCTACAGCACAAGCGATATTACCAAGGACGGGCATGTGGTACTGGATCCACGCAGCCTGAGTGAAGACGGCACCATCGCCGCCAAGGGCTACGCCGTCAGTCCGAATGGACGCTATCTTGCCTACGGTACGTCCGATGGCGGCACCGACTGGACCGACTACCATGTGCGCGACCTGAAAACCCGGCGCATGCTTCCCGACCGCCTTACCGGGATCAAGTTCAGTGGTGCCAGCTGGGCCAAGGATGAATCCGGCTTTTACTACAGTCGCTATCCGTTCAAACAGGATGGCAGCGCCGACGACAGCAAGCAGGTGTCGGTGTATTTCCACAAAGTCGGCGAGCCCCAGAGCCGGGACCAGCTGGTGTATCAGATCACCGACCACCCCACCCGTAATCCGGGAGCGGAAGTCAGCGACGACGGAAAGTACCTGATACTGGGTATTTTCGACGGCTACGACAGCAACGGCGTCTACTACAAAGACCTGACAGATAAAGACGCCCAAGTGGTGAAACTTCTGGACCGGTGGGACGGGCTGTATACCTTTCTCGGCAACCAGGGCAAAACGTTTTATTTTGAGACCAACGCGGCGGCAGCCAACGGCCGCATCATTGCCATTGACCTGGATCAGCCCGACAGGGCGCACTGGAAAACCCTGGTGCCGGAACAAAAAGACGCCTTGCAGAGTGCCAGCCTGATCGGTGGGCGTTTTGTGCTGCACTATCTCGAGGACGCCAAATCCAAAGTGGTGGTGACCGACCTTTCCGGAAAACCGCAATACACGTTAAAGCTGCCGGGCATGGGGACCGTTGAGGGATTCATCGGCGATCCCGAAGACAGCGAGACCTATTATTCCTTCAGTAACTTCCTCACTCCGCCGAGTATTTACCGGTTGGATGTCGCCAGTGGAAAAACCGACAAGGTAAAAGCGCCCCGCTACCCGGCCGACTTTTCCGACTACACCATCAGCCAGCACTTTTTCAAAAGCAAAGACGGTACGCGGGTGCCGCTGTTCCTGGTACACAGGAAAGGCCTGAAAAAAGACGGTAAAAACCCCACGCTGCTCTACGGATACGGCGGTTTCAACGCCGCGCAACTACCGAGCTTCTATACCCGCTTCGCCGGCTGGCTGGATATGGGTGGAACCTTTGCCATGGTGAACCTGCGCGGCGGTAGCGAGTATGGCGGTGCCTGGCACAAGGCGGGCACCAAGCTGCAGAAACAGAATGTATTCGATGATTTTATCGGAGCCGCTGAATGGTTGATTGAGGAAAAAGTCACTTCCCCGGATAAGCTCGGCATCATGGGGCGCTCCAACGGCGGCCTGCTGGTGGGGGCAACGGAAGTACAGCGCCCGGAGCTGTTCAAAGTGGCACTGCCCATTGTGGGTGTGCTCGATATGCTGCGTTACCACACCGCCTCCGCCAATGCGCGGCAGTGGTCCAGTGACTATGGCCTGTCCGAGAACAAAGACGAATTCCAGGCGCTTTACGCCTACTCCCCGGTGCATAACACCAAAGCGGGCAGTTGCTATCCGGCCACGCTGATAACGACCGCAGATCGCGATGACCGGGTAGTGCCATGGCACAGCTACAAATTCGCTGCGGCACTACAGCGCGATCAGGGCTGCGACAATCCCATCTATCTCGCCGTGGAGACCCGCGCGGGTCACGGCGCGGGTAAGCCGGTGTGGATGCAGGTGGAAGACTTTACCAACCAGTACGCGTTTCTTGCCCATGAATTGGGGCTGGAAATAAAGTAGCCTTTTACCCTCAAGTGGCCGGGCCGTGTTGCCCGCATTCGCAAAAAGGTGGTGGTATGCACGCATTTGTAACCGGCGGCACCGGGTTTCTCGGTGCCAACCTGATTGAGCAGCTGATCGCAGGCGGCTGGCAGGTCACGGCGATGCATCGCCCCGGCGCCAATGTCCGGCGCTTGCAGGCGCTTGGCGCAACTCCGGTCGAGGCCGCACTGGACGATGTGGCGGCTTTGGAAAACGCGCTACTGGCTGAAGTGGATGCGATTTTCCACCTCGCTGCCAGTACCAATATGTGGCGGGGCGGCAATGCGCAGCAGTGGCGGGACAATGTGCAGGGCTCCGCGAATATCGCCCGCGTCGCGCGACATCAATTTGCCAGCCAGAAGCGCGCTGGCCGGCTTATCGTTACCAGTTCCATCTCTGCTTACGGTTATCACGACAACCCCATTACCGAAGCGAGCCCAAAGCTCGCGGATGATCCCCGTCACCACTATCTCTACACGAAAAAGCGCGCGGAGCTAGCGGTGCAGGAGGAAATTACCAAAGGCCTGGATGCAGTATTCCTAAACCCCTGCGGTATCGTGGGCAAGTACGATGTGTCGAGCTGGGCACAGACATTCTTCATGATCGCCGAAGACCGGCTGCCGGGGGTGCCACCGGGGGCCGGTTCCTTCTGTCACGCAGGCGCGGTAGCGCGGGCCCATATCAATGCGTTCTACAAGGGTCGCTGTGGGGAAAACTATATCCTCGCCGGCACCGATGCGACGTTTCTCGAATTTTTCGGCATCATCGCGAAGCTGCTGGGAAAGCCGGTACCCAGGCGAACCACACCAGCGGTTCTGATCCGCGCACTGGCACGTGTGCACGACCTGGTGTCGCAAGTGACTGGCCGTGAACCCGTGCTGACGCCGGAAAAGGCGGCCATGATTACCCGCCGGGTGGTGGCCGACAGCCGCAGGGCCGCGACCGAACTGGGGTACGCCAATTCACTATCGCTGGAAGAGATGTTGCAGGAATCGCGGGACTGGCTGGTGGCGGAAGGACTGCTGACAGTGGCGCCCGGTACAAAGCCACTGCACGCCAAAACCAGCGGATAGCACCGAGGAGCGCAAATGAATCGCCGCAACCTGATTTTCATCCTTGTGATGACCCTGCTGGTGTTACAGCTGGTGCAGCACTACTTCATATCGGGCGCGCAATAATCCACTCCCTGCCGCCGCGCGCACGGCAACCCGGTTGTTCTCGATGAAAAATGCGAACCCTGTGGCTTGCGTCCTAGCCGTTGTCGTGGCTGTTGCCGTATTCTTGGTCACCAACCGTAACCCGTAACTGGAGAAGCATTGTGGATGGTCTGAAAGCGCAACTGGAGGAGCTGTGGCCGGTGGCCATGGGCGTGGGACTGAATGTGCTGTGGGCACTGCTCGCACTGGTGGTGACCTGGGTCGCGGCGAAGCTCGTTTCCCGCGCGGTCAACCGGCTTACCGAGCGCGGCATAGACGAAACCCTGGTGCCGGTGCTGGAAACCCTCGCCGTCTGGGGCACCTATGTGGTGGGCGGCATGGTGGTGCTGGACATTTTTGGAGCCAATACCACTTCTCTGGTAGCGCTGCTGGGTGCCGCCGGTCTCGCCATCGGCCTCGCGCTGAAAGATACCCTGCAGTGCATCGCCGCCGGCTTTGTACTGCTCGGCCTGCGGCCCTTCCGCGTGGGGGAAACGATACAGTTCGGCAGCATCATCGGTACTGTGCGCAAGGTCGGCCTGTTCACCACCGAGCTGGATACCCCGGATGGCCTGCGTATCTCAGCGCCTAATGACAAGGTCTGGGGCGAGACGCTGACCAACTTCACCCGCAATGCCAGCCGACGTATCGAAATTATTGCCAGCATCGCCTATGGCGATGATATCGAGACGGGCATGCGCGTCCTGCGCCAGCTGGTGGCACAGGAGCCGCGTATTCTGCAGGAGCCGGAACCCGCCTATGCCGTTCGCGCCCTGGCAGACAGCTCGGTCAACCTGCACCTGCGTGCCTGGGCCAAGACCGATGAGTACTGGGACGTGTACTGGGACCTGATGAAAAAGCTCAAGCCCGCGCTGGAGGCAGAGGGGCTCACCATCCCATTCCCACAGAGAGAGCTGCACATCGTCAACGGTGCGGAAAAGAGTATGGCGAAAGCCGAGGTACTCGAGCAGCAGTAAGTACTACCCGCCACTGATCCCGCGCGGCGGTAAATTCGTCGCAGCGGTATCGACCCGGCCGGGCAGGCATGCGATGTTGGCCGGCTGAATTTTTCTTTCACACACTGTATCAACACAATTCTAAAACAGAAGAGGCAAGTAGCTATGCGCAAAGCGCTCCTGAGCCTGGTGATAGCGTCCGCAATTGCGGGCTGTCAGCAGGGAGAAGAACCCAACAAGAATACCGAGCAGGCGGCTGCCGGACAGACCGCCGAGCAGACAGTGCAGCAGACCCAGACGCAGGCAGACCACCAGCAGGACGAGACCGCGCGTCTTACCAAGTGGTTCGATACCAAGTTTGAAGAAGAGCTGCAGTTCAGCCCCATCCAGCTGAGTTACCTGGGCCGCAAGGAGCAGTACAGCAAGATCGACGATATGAGCAAAGCGGCGGACGAGCGCGAGCTGGCCTGGAAAAAGGCCACCGTCGAGGAAATGAAGCAACAGTTCGATTACGACAAGCTGAGCGCCGAGGGCAAAGAGTCCTACGATCTCTGGATTCATCAGTACGAGCAGGAAAAAGCCAACCAGCCGTTCTGGGATTACAGCTACTTTGCCAGTGAACTGGGCGGCCCCGAGTCCCAGCTTCCCACCTTCATGATCAATCAGCACAAGGTCGACACCGAGCAGGATATGCGCGATTACATTGCGCGTATTGGCGGTATCAGCCGCGCCCTCGGGCAACTGCTGGAGCGCGCGCAGGGTTCTGCCGAGAAGGGCATCCGCCCGCCGCAGTTCGCCTACGACCTGGCGATCGAGCGCGCCGGGAAGGTGACCGCCGGTCAGCCGTTCGGCGACGGTGAAGATGCGCCGCTGATGGCGGATGCCAAGAAGAAAATCGCTGCTCTTAAAGACGCTGGCACCATTGACGAGGCCACGGCCAAAGATCTGCAGGGCCAGGTGGAAAAAGCCCTCACCGGCGAAATGAAGCCGTCCTACGATGCCTACATCGCCTGGCTGAAGGAAGACCGCGCGAACGCGGATAAGGAGCCTAAAGGTGTATCCGAATTACCGGATGGCGACAGCTACTACACCAACCGCCTCGCCAACTACACCACGCTGCCGCTGACCGCGGACGAAGTGCACCAGATCGGCCTGGACGAAGTGGCGCGCATCCGCAAAGAAATGGAAGCCATCAAGGAGCAGGTAGAGTTCGACGGCGACCTGCAGGAGTTCTTCACCTTCATCCGTACCGACGACAAGTTCTACTACCCCGACACCGATGAAGGTCGCCAGGCGTACCTGACCGAAGTGGAAGGCTACCTCGCGGATATCGAAGCCAGGCTGCCCGAGTACTTTGGTATCCTGCCCAAGGCCAAGCTGGTGGTGAAGCGTGTGGAGCCTTTCCGTGAAGTCCCCGGTGGCGCCCAGCACTATGTGCCCGGCACCCCGGATGGCGCCCGCCCCGGTACCTACTATGTGCACATGTCCGACATGAGCTCCCTGTCCAAGGCCGACATGGAAACCGTGACCTACCACGAGGGCAACCCCGGTCACCACATGCAGATCTCCATCGCCCAGGAGCTGGAGAATATTCCGCAGTTCCGTACCCAGGCCCACTTCACCCCCTATGTGGAAGGCTGGGCGCTGTACTCGGAAAAACTGTCCAAGGAAATGGGTCAGTTTAAAGACCCCTACCGCGACTTTGGCCGCCTGACCGCAGAAATGTGGCGCGCCATCCGTCTGGTGGTGGATACCGGCATGCATTCGAAAGGCTGGAGCCAGGATCAGGCGGTGGAGTACTTCCTCGACAACTCCGCCATTCCCGAGGGCGCCGTGCGTTCCGAAGTGCGCCGCTACCTGACCTATCCGGGCCAGGCCACCTCGTACAAGATCGGTATGCTGAAGATCGAAGAGCTGCGCGGCAACGCGGAAAAAACACTGGGTGACCAGTTTGATATCCGCGCCTTCCACGACACGGTACTCGGCGGTGGTGCGCTGCCGTTGCCGCTACTGGAAAAGCGTGTCAACGCCTGGGCGGAAAACGTCAAAGGCTGATTCTCTCCAGCAGTGAAAATAGCGGGCCAGGTGCCCGCTATTTTTTTATTTGCTCAAGACAAACCTCTTGGTCACGCGGTCACAGAGGGGCTGGCGATGGATTCGACGTCTTTGTGGCGGATCTGCAAAAAAACCGGCACGCATTTCCACGAGCCGGAAAAAATATGAATCCGAATGTTCCGAAGCCCCGTATACATACCCACAACGCAACAAGGTACGGTTTAAAAAAGGTTTCTCAGTAAGGAAAAACAAAGCACAACGTGTTCGTGTTGTACCAGCGGGAAACGATGAAAGCAGTACTTACTAGAGTTTGGGCGATCAGCCCGCGGTGTCGGCAATGGAGAGCCGGCAGAAGCGTCTGGATTAACACAGCGCTTCAAAACTGATTGCAGCAGGTGGTCGCAATCCGGGTTGGAGCAGGGCAAGGATGCCCTTTCCATCTCTTTATGTCCCTCAAAAGCCGCTTAACTTCCCCCGAAGAGCGGTCGTAAGAGTTGCCCTTTTTGGCCGCCCTCCCCCGGGCGGCCTTTTCTTTTCTGCTGTGGTAGTGGAACTCAGAAGGCGCGCCGGCGGTAGCGGCGGTAGTTCGGCGACCAGAAATTTTTCTCGATATTCTTTTCCAGCTTTTCCTCGGTAATGCCCGGGGCCACGCCATCTTCCTGCGCCTGTTTGCCGACCGCCCTGGCGATGGCCTTGCCGACCTCCCGGATATTCGAAAGCGATGGCAGCAGGGCGCCACTGCCCTCTTTGACCACCGGCGCGTTCTCCGCCAGCGCATTGGACGCGGCCATCAGCATATTTTCGGTGACCCGGTTGGCGCCGGCGGCGATGACACCGAGGCCGATGCCCGGGAAAATGTACACGTTATTGCACTGCGCGATCGGGTACTTGTTGCCGTCCAGTTCCACCGGCTCGAACGGGCTACCTGTAGCCACCATGGCGTCGCCCCCCGTCCACGTCAGCACCTCCTCGGGTGTGGCTTCGGCGCGGGAGGTGGGGTTGGACAGGGGCATCACCAGCGGGCGCTTGCAGCCTTTGTGCAACGCTTCGATCACCGGCTGGGTGAACAGGCCGCCCTGGCCGGATACGCCGATCAGCATGGTGGGTTTGACCTTGGCGATCAGGTTTTCCAGGTCCCACTCTGGCGCCTGTGGATATTTCTCCGGATCCTGTGCCAGCTTTTCCTGGAAATCGTGCAGGCCCTTCATGTCGCTGGTGACCAGCCCGTAGCGGTCGAACATGAAGATGCGCGCGCGGGCCTCGGCCTCACTCAGGCCATCGTTGACCATGGCCGACACCACCTGTTCGGCGATGCCGCAGCCGGCGGAGCCTGCGCCCACCACCAGCACTTTCTGTTTGGACAGCTTCTCGTCCTTGGCCTTGCACGCGGCCAGCATGGTGCCGAGGGCGACCGAGGCGGTGCCCTGAATGTCGTCGTTGAAGCAGCAGATCTTGTCACGGTAGCGGTTCAGCAGCGGCATGGCATTGGTCTGGGCGAAGTCCTCGAACTGCACCAGCACCTTCGGCCAGCGGCGTTTCACCGCGGCAACAAACTCCTCGATAAACGCGTCGTACTCGTCCTGGGAAATACGCTCATTGCGCCAGCCCATGTACATAGGGTCATTCAGCAGGGTGCGGTTGTTGGTGCCCACATCCAGTGTCACCGGCAGGGTGTAGGCCGGGCTGATACCGCCACAGGCGGTGTACAGCGACAGTTTGCCGATGGGAATGCCCATGCCGCCAATGCCCTGGTCGCCGAGGCCCAGGATGCGCTCGCCGTCGGTGACCACGATCACCTTGACGTTCTCCTTGGTGGCGCTGCGCAGGATGTCGTCCATATGCTTGCGGTCCGGGTAGGACACAAACAGCCCGCGGTGGTTGCGGTAGATATTGGAGAACTCCTCACAGGCGGCGCCCACGGTCGGGGTGTAGATGATCGGCAGCATCTCCTCGATGTGCTGCTCGATCAGGCGGAAAAACAGGGTCTCGTTGTCGTCCTGGATGGCGCGCAGGTAGATATGGCGCTCCAGATCCGTGCGGCACTGCTGGTACTGGTGGTAGGCGCGGCGCACCTGCTCACTGATCGATTCCACATTGTTGGGCAGCAGGCCGACCAGGTTGAACTCGATACGCTCCTGTAGGGAAAAGGCGCTGCCCTTGTTGAGCAGTGGCATTTCCAGCAGGGAGGGGCCGGCGTGGGGAATATACAGGGGGCGTTTATCTTTCTGACTCATAAAACTATTCTGGTCTATAAATTGCCGCTCTTGGGGTGCGGGCGCAAAAAAACAGCGTAGCGGATTTGGCCGCAGATTTTACGCGCACTTGACCATATATGCCGCAGTGGATTGCAAATGCAAACATTTGTCCAGGTTCTGCGCGATTTATGGCAGATGATCACTGGATGATGGCGCCGCCGGCTGATTAAATCTGCGCTTGCTTTTATCAATACGAATCAGTGAGAGAAAGTGCGATGTTCACTTATCAGGTAGAGCCCCGTTTCAGCGAAACCGACGCCCTGGGGCATATCAACAATACTGTGGTGCCGGTGTGGTTTGAGCAGGGCCGCACGCCGATTTTTGCGCTGTTCAACCCGGACCTGGCGTTGGACAAGTGGAATTTGATCCTGAAGAAAATGGATGTGGATTTTGTCGCGCAGATCTATCTGTATTCACCGGTGGAGATCCGCACCAGTCTGAGCGCCGTGGGCAACACCTCCATGACCATCCATCAGGAGGTATGGCAGAAGGACCGGCTGGTGGCGCAGGGGGATTGTGTAATGGTGCACTTCGATTACCAGCAGCAGGCCAAGGCGCCGATCCCGCCGGAAGTGAAAGAGAAACTGTTACAGCATCTTGCCTGACACAAAAATGCCGGCAGATAGCCGGCATTTACAGGTTGGACTTGATTCGCTCAGTGGATCTGGATGCGGTGACTCACCGGCTTTTTCGGTTCCGCCTTAGGAATCGTCAGCGTGAGCACACCGTCCTTGAATGTGGCATCGATGTCGTCTTCCTTGATGTCCTCGCCGAGATTGAAGCTGCGGGTAAATTTACCGTAGCGACGTTCTTGGCGCAGTACCTTTCTTTCGTCATCACCTTCTTCCCTGCTTTCCTGGTTGACTTCCGCCTCCAGCGTCAGCACACCGTTCTCCAGGGTCACGTCCAGATCTTCCTTGCGAATTCCGGGCATTTCGGCACTGATCTCGTAGCAGTTCTTGCGCTCGTGAATGTCCACACGCGGTGAGAAAAACCCGCTGCGGGATTCGCCCCTCGGCTGTCCGGGGTTGAAAAACTGCTCTACGAAATCGTCGAAATTGAGCATGGTGTCACGGGGTATCAGTTTCATGACTCTCACCTCCCGAAATGTCAGCAGCGGCCCCTACTCCGCACAATGGAAGGTCGAAGCCACTGTGTTTTTCGCGTCTTTATAGTAGGGAAAAAGAGGCCGAGCCAGTAGCTGACCTGAGGGCCGCGACCGGATATGGGAGGGCATTTGGTCGCGGGCGGGTTAGCCTATGCTGTCACCACCTGATTGCGCCCGGCGGTCTTGGCGCGGTACATACGCGAATCCGCCTCCGCCAGCAGCTGGCCGTGGCCCGGTTCCGTGGTGCCGGAACCGCCTTCAGCAACACCAAAACTGATGGAGATGCGCACGTCCTCCGCGTAAGTCTCGCTCAGCGCCTCGACTTTTTTGCGCAGCTTCTCGGCCAGTATGCCGCCGCCTTCCACGTCGGTATTTGGCAGCAGAATCAGGAATTCCTCTCCGCCCCAGCGCGCAACGATATCGTCGCCGCGGGTATTGTCCCGCAACACTTTGGCGACATCCTGCAGCACGCGGTCACCGAAACTGTGGCCGAAGTTGTCGTTAATCGCCTTGAAGCTATCGAGGTCCCCGATCAGTACCGTGTAGCGCCCGGCCAGATCACGGTCGCGACGCTCCAGTTCATTGATCGCCTTGTAGGCCTCGCGGCGGTTGGAGAGGCCGGTGAGTGCATCGGTGCAGGCGTGGCTTTCCAATTCCGCGGTGAGCCGGTGCAGCATCTGCTGGGTCTGGTGACGGCTGCTGTCGAGGATCGCCGTCAGTGCTGTGAGGGCACCGAATACCGCGATAAAGCGTGCGCGATGGGCCGTGTCGTATTGCGCCAGCAGGCCCGGGAAGTCCGGGTAAAACAGGATCAGTGCGGTGGCACCGCCAATACCGGCGAGGGTGACCGTTCCCCACTTATAGCCGTACAGGTTGATAAATCCCGGCACCAGCATCACCGCCCACATCAGGCCGGTGTTGTTCACGCCGCCGGAGAGCAGCAGGTAGAAATAGAGCACCAACAGAAGCACGCCCACCAGCACCGGTGTTTTACCACTGGGGCCGGCCACATTCACGCCGATATAGGCAAGCAGGATGACACCGGCAACCCCGAACAGGGAGGTGGCAAGGAGCAGGTCTGCACCCATCAGGGCAATGATCCCCATGGCGCCGGTGATACCGAGGGCGAAGATCAACATATAGCCGGAGGCCTGGATGCGGCGGCGCAACTCCAGGCCCCGTACCTGGGCAATCGGGTCGGCGCCGGCGTTGTCGCGATAGGTCGCGTCGTTATTCTGGAGTGCTGCGATTTCCATAATCTCAGTGGTGTTATTCGGGCCAGTTCCTTCGGCCGATGATACATAGCCCCGGCTGCGGGGCTCCAGCGAGCTATAGTAATGGCGAACGGGTTTGGCGCGGACACCACCATGGGACAACGGCAACTGATTTGTGACGATGTTCTCACTATTGAGGCTGATGCGCTGGTCTGCCGTGCCTACAAACACCTGATCTGCGGGCGCAGGTTGAAACCTTTGATGGCTGCACGGCAGGATTTTGCCCAATTGACCGTTTGCCTGCATGACCCTGGCGCCTTCGCCATAGGGCGAAAGTTTCGGGAGCACTTCCCGGAAAACGCGGACCGATAGGAGGTGCCGTATGAGTAAGCCGGGCCGAAAGCAATTAATGCGGGAACATCACCCGGAAAACATTGCCCGCCGGCTGGATAAATCGCGAAGGCCCAACCACCTGTCCGATGCGGTTCTTGGTGCAATTGATGGTTGTGTCACCACCTTTGCCATCGTGTCGGGCGCCTATGGCGCAGGCTTTTCTCCGGTAGTTGTACTGGTGATGGGGGTGGCCAATTTACTGGCTGATGGCGTCAGTATGGCAGTGAGTAATTTTGAAGCCGTCCATGCCCAGCAGCGGTTGGTGGATAAGGCGCGCCGTACGGAAGAGCTACATATCGAGCTGGTACCTGACGGCGAGCGTGAGGAAATTCGGCAGATTTTTTCCAACAAGGGGTTCAGCGGCGAAATCCTGGACAATATTGTCAGCACCGTCACCGCTAATCGGCGTTTATGGATAGAGACCATGCTGCAGGAAGAATACGGCTTGGGGGATATTCCCCCGAATCCCGTCGCATCCGCCTGGTGGACCTTCAGTGCGTTTGTTTGTATCGGGATGGTTCCGCTGATTCCATTCCTTTTCCGTAGCCTGTCGATGCCGCGCCAGTTTGTATTCAGCACCCTGCTGGCGGGGCTCATGTTTTTCCTGATCGGGCTCACAAAAGGCTGGGTGTTTGAAAGCTCCTTGCTGCGTGCCGGGATTCGAACCTTCGCGCTGGGGCTCTTTGCTGCGGCAGTTGCCTTTATGGTTGGAAAATTACTGGGGACTTTTTTGTAATCGCGCGGCCTTGTTTGTCTTCCCATTTGCGGGTGCGCAATCTCTCATGCACCTGATTCCAATCCATCAAAGGATTATCGTGACTCCCGCACCATTTCAGGGCGGGTCTACAACTTTGGTCTAATGGCCGTGGCCCCGGGCTGCACTATATTGAGCCAAGAAGTCTTTTATTGCCCTGCCCTGTGGTCCGCGTTGGGGCACTAATCGTTTATGCAATCCAACCATAAATTTAATAACCAGGTGGCTGCGATGAACGTTTCCCGAACGCCCGGCAAGGGCGTCCTCAACGGTATTCTCTTTTTTGTTTTCGGTCTTTTCGCCTCGCTTGCGTCAGCGGGCGGCTGGCAGCAGAACCAGTCTATTGGCGGCTTCAGTTCCGTTCATGTCTACACGCCCGACTCGCTGTCGCCGATCGGCGATGGCAAAGCGCTGTTGATCGTATTGCACGGCTGCGCGCAGCCACACAATAATTTCCTCACCGCAAATCTGGAAGTGGCGGCAGAACAGTACGGCATGGTGGTCGCACTGCCAGATGCGATGAACAAGGCCGGCTTCAGTTGCTGGTCTTACTGGCAAGGGACCAAGTCGCGTAGTGCCGGCGACTACAAAAACCTGATTGCGCTGGCCAATGCCATGAGCGGCGACGCCAGCCGCAATATCGACCCAGACCAGGTTTATATCGCCGGTCTTTCCTCCGGGGCATCCTTTGCCAACACCACCGCCTGCCTGGCGCCCGACGTGTTCGCGGGTATGGGCATCAGCGCTGGCCCCAGTATTGGCACCAGCTCCAATGGCGCACTGGGCCCGTGCGAGCAGGCGGATGTCACCGCGCGCTGCAACACCTACGCGGGCAGTTACAAAAGCGAATTCGCCACGCAGATTGCTTCGATCGCGCACGGCGATGCCGATACCACGGTAAACCTCTGCTACAACGAGCAGAATTCCGATGGCATGGCCGGGGTTTACGGGGTCGAGAAGCTTTCGGGTACCACGAATATCAGCGAGTCCGGTGGCCGCACCGCAGAGGAAACCCTGTGGGAGAACGGGCGCGTATCCATGCTGTGGCTGAACAATGTCGACCATGCCTGGTCCGGCGGTGAAGGTGCGTCCGGCGGTTACATTTCCGCGAACGGCATCAACTACGCTTCCTACCTGGGCCAGTATTTCACTGCCAATAACCAGCGTGTAGACCGCAATAGCGGGCCTGAGATCGCCAATCTCGCGGCGAGTGAAAACAGCGGCACGCTGGTGGTCAGCGGCAATGCCAACGACGCCGAGGGCAGTGTGGCCAACGTCAGCATCACCATCAGCAACATCGATGGGGGCACACCGGTATTGGTGGAAACTCTGAACACACAGGCGGATCCCTCCGACGGTTTCTTCAGCGTAACCAGTGGCGCTCTTGCCGATGGCCTGTATGAAGTCAAAGCGATCGCTACCGACAATGAGGGTGCAGATGGCGATGCCGCCAGCGTGACCCGTCGCGTGGGGCCGGAGCCACCGGAAACTGCGCCGGTATTGAGCGACACTGCAGCCAGTGTCAGTGGCCAGTGTGCCACCGTGACCGGCACAGTGGTGGACAGCAACCAGAACCTGAACACCGTGATGGTCGCGTTTGCCAGCGGCGATGTCACCGCGAGTGTGACCGGAAACAGCTACTCGGCACAGGGCTGCAACCTGCCGGGTGGCGAAAACACGGCAACCGTCACCGCCAGCGATACGGCCGGGCTGTCGAGCCAGGACAGTGTGACCTTCACCGTGGACGCCGGCCAAACCGGTGATTACAACTTCCATATCAGCGCCGGGCATATTACCTGGGGTGTGGGCTACTCGGCCTGCTATCTCGCATTCGGTACGTCTGCGTTCACCATGCGCGAGTACGAGGTTGGCGGTGATTGCCAGTGGGTGGCCGATGGTGACAGTAGCTGTGCCGGTCCGGTACAGGCCTGTTCCAGCGGTGGCGGCGAGCAGCCGACCGACAGCGACGGTGATGGTGTCGAAGATGCGCTCGACAATTGTCCGAACACAGCCAATGTGGGCCAGGCCGATAACGACGGCGACGGCATCGGCAATGCCTGTGACAGTACCCCGGACGGCGAACCGGTAGATGCTGACAGCGATGGTGTGAATGACGACGTGGACAACTGTCCCGCGGTTGCCAACGCCGGCCAGGAAGACAACGACGGCGATGGTATTGGTAACGCCTGCGACAGTACGCCGGACGGCGATGTTGTCTGCACCGAGTACACCGCCAGCAATTACAGTCATGTGCAGGCCGGCCGCGCGACCACCACCGGCGGATATGTATACGCGGCCGGCTCCGGTGACAATCTTGGCCTGTACAACATCTTTGTGACGACGACGCTGGCAGAGACTTCCGCCGATTACTACGAGCTCGGCAGCTGTCCCTGATTGCGAAGCAGCATGCTGAAACTGGTTTCCGCACGGGGCCGGTAAGCATCAGACACCGCTGATACGCGGGTAACAAGGTAGCGGGCCAAACGGCCCGCTATTTTTATATCTGGATGGATAGTTTCTTCGTCTACCTGCGCATACTCATGATCCCAGGGCGATGAGGAGAGTGGCGACGACTATTGTCTGTCATGTTAATCTTTTGTGTGTGCTGGATATTGCCGTGGGCGATGCCATTTCCGAACTGCTGCACCGACTGCTCGGCAGCGGCCAACGCAAAGCCGGTGTTGCCTGATGGTTTCCCGTCAGCGGTAAGAATCCCGCCTGCACTGTGAACAAAGGAATAATAAAAATGACAGATAATATTTACCAGGCTCCCGAGGCCGTTCTGGAGCGCGAAGAGGAAACGGTTGAGCAGGAATTTTACGTAGTATCCGGCACCAAATTCCTGGTGTTGATGATCGGCACCTTTGGATTGTACGAGGTCTACTGGTTTTACCGGCACTGGAAAAACTATAGCGTCTGCCACAATGAAAGTATGTGGCCAGTCATGCGCGCAATTTTCTCGGTGTTCTTTGCGCACTCCCTCAGCAGCAGAATCGACGCAAGCTTGAAGGCCGCCGACAAACAGTATCGATGGTCGCCAAAATTACTGGCAACCGTCTTCGTGGTATTCACGGTGGTAGGGCAGATTGCTGATCGAATTTCCGGCTCGACGAGTGAGCTTTCCGCGGTAGATCTGGTGTCGTTGGGTGCATTCCCCGCTATCGTCTGGTGCCTTTACCGTATTCAGGTGGCCGCAAACATCGCTTGCGACGATCCGCAGGCGGACAGTAATACCACGTTTACGCCGGCGAATTATGCCTGGCTGGCTCTGGGTGTGGCGATTTGGGGGTTGATCATTTTTGGCTTTTACGCCGCCTACTCCGGAGTGGTTTAGGTATCGATAAACTTAGACTCAGAAGACAGTTAGTTAACCAGAAATAATGTCGTAGCTGCTGTCGATCGGGCGCACAATGGCTCTATCCCCTTGCTGGGCAGGCTGCTTATGTGAAGGCGACGTGGATTGCACAAAGATTTGTACAGGGGGATATCGCCTAGAGTGAAGCGAAAAATATCTTCGATAATATCGGTAATTATTCTTTTTAGTGTTGCAGTAAGCGGCTGCACTTTTACTATTTACGAGAAATCCATTTCTTCAGTTTCAATGGATAGATTGGAGAGCGTCATTGGAGAGGATATGGATTTCCCATTGTTTTCTCACGTCGCTGGTGAAGATTTTATCGTTGTGTCCATAGTTTCAGATGCTGATCTGATTGCTCAGGATGAGCGTCAAAACCATGTTAGTGCATCTGCATATTTCTGCGATGAAGGTAGCGAAAAATCACAAGTTGGAGCCTCGGGCGTATACTGGAGCGGCCAGAGTGTATCTGGCTTGCATTCACTAAGACATCATAGTGAATCGAATGTTAAGGAAGACTTGCCAAAGGTCTATAAAATTGTAATTTTCTCGAAGTGGGATGCGGAGTTTGCCGCTGCGAAGGGGGCGAATAATGATTTTTATCCGGAGTTTGATTTCTACAGTTCCCCAAGAGATGTCTGCCTGAGAATTCAGTACGCCGATATGGTTCGTGTGGTTGAGTCGAATGAATTAACGATTACACGGGATAAAATAAGTAAGCTCCTTTTATGAATAGCTATTATCGCGTGCTAATTTTTTCGATTACTGCTCTTCTAATCTTTTATTTTCGAGTCCTAGATTTTGCTTTTCAGAAAGATGAGCTTATTTGGGAGTTTTCATGGAAAAATGATAAAAGTCACCAAGTTGCTTTCCTTTTGAAGTTCGGAGCTTCACCGACTAATAAGATCAAGGGTTGGAATGCGATAGAAAATTCAATTTATAGTGACTCCGATAAAAATTTTTCTATTCTTTTGGATGCGGTTGGTGAGCAGGTGCGAGGGAAGTATATAGTTTTGGGCTGTCGTGAAGGTGGAGAGCGCGTTCAGCGTATGTTAAGCGATGAATGCTCGAAGAGAAATAAAGTTGATTAAACTAGCTAGAGTTTAGCAGAGCAAAAAGGTATCAATGGGGTCAGGGCAGCGATCGATGGCGATCGATGGGGGCAGAGTCATGGATTTGTTCGTGTCCACAGGCTAGTTTTCCAGCATTGAGTTTCATGGAGGAGACCTATGGCCCGCTTACCCCGTCTTTAAGAAAATTGGTTTACGTTGCGAAGTGGCGGGCAAAAGAGGTGGCGCGTATCAGCCACGGATGCTGTGACATCAACGCTCACCGAGTGCTTCACAACAGGCACAAAAAACGGGCCATCGAGGCCCGTTTTTTTGTGCTTTGAAGAATTACTTCTTCGCGCGCTTGCGCATATTTTCCTGCAGGATTTTTTTGCGAATCCGGATGCTTTCCGGAGTCACTTCCACCAGCTCATCGTCTTCGATAAATTCCAGCGCCTGCTCCAGGGTGTGACGGATGGGCGGTGACAGGGTCAGCGCATCGTCGGTGCCGGAGGCGCGCACGTTGGTGAGCTGCTTGGCCTTGGTGGGGTTGACCACCAGGTCGTTGCCGCGGGAATGAATGCCGATCACCTGGCCTTCGTAAACCTCTTCACCGTGGCCCAGGAACAGACGGCCGCGGTCCTGCAGTGCGAACAGGCCGTAGGCCAGGGTTTTGCCCTTGGTCATGGAGACCAGTACACCGTTGATACGCTTGGCCACATCGCCCTGCTTCACCGGACCGTAGTGGTCGAAGATGCTGGTCATGATGCCGGAGCCGCTGGTAATGGTCAGGAACTGGGAGCGGAAACCGATCATGCCGCGGGACGGCACGATAAAGGTCAGGCGCACACGGCCCTTGCCGTCCGGTTCCATGTTGGTCAGGTCCGCTTTGCGCAGGCCCAGCTCTTCCATGATCGGACCCTGGTGCTGCTCTTCGACGTCGATCACTACCTGCTCGTAGGGCTCGTGGATCTCGCCGTCGACTTCTTTCTGCACCACTTCGGGGCGGGATACACCCAGCTCGAAGCCTTCGCGGCGCATGGATTCGATCAGTACCGACAGGTGCAGTTCACCGCGGCCGGATACCTTGAACTTGTCCGGAGAGTCGCCCTGCTCTACACGCAGCGCCACGTTGTGGATCAGCTCCTGGTCCAGGCGGTCCTTGATATTGCGCGAGGTGACGTACTTGCCCTCTTTACCAGCGAACGGAGAGTCGTTCACCTGGAACGTCATGCTCACGGTGGGCTCGTCCACGCTCAGGGCCGGCAGTGCTTCCGGGTGGTCAGGGTCGCACAGGGTGTCGGAGATGTTCAGCTCGCCTACACCGGTGATGCACACGATGTCGCCGGCACTGGCCTGTTCCACTTCCACGCGCTCCAGTCCCAGGTAACCCATTACCTGCAGAATCTTGGCTTTGCGCTTGTTGCCATCGCGGTCGAGGATAACCACCTGCTGGTTGGGCTTGAGGGTGCCGCGCTTGATGCGGCCAACGCCGATTACGCCCACATAGCTGTTGTAGTCCAGTGCGGAAACCTGCATCTGGAAAGGACCGTCCATGTCGACCTTGGGCGGCTCAACCTTGTCGACGATCATCTGGAACAGCGGGGTCATGTCGTCGGCCATATCGGTTTCATCGAGACCGGCGAAGCCGTTCAGTGCCGAGGCGTAGATGACCGGGAAGTCCAGCTGCTCGTCGGTAGCGCCGAGGCTGTCGAACAGGTCGAATACCTGGTCCATTACCCAATCCGGGCGCGCACCCGGGCGGTCGATCTTGTTGATCACCACAATCGGGTTCAGGCCCTGTTCGAATGCCTTCTGGGTTACGAAGCGGGTCTGCGGCATGGGGCCATCCACCGCGTCGACCAGCAGCAGTACCGAGTCCACCATGGACAGCACTCGCTCTACCTCGCCACCGAAGTCGGCGTGCCCGGGGGTGTCCACAATATTGATTCGGTAGTCGTTCCAGCGGATGGCGGTGTTCTTGGCGAGGATGGTAATACCGCGCTCTTTCTCCTGGTCGTTGGAGTCCATCACCCGCTCGGAGTCGGCGCTGCGGCGGTCCAGGGTGCCTGACTGCTGAAGGAGCTTGTCTACCAGGGTGGTTTTACCGTGGTCAACGTGGGCGATGATCGCAATATTGCGCAGATTGTTTATCACAAGGGGCCTCTAGGGGGTAAAGCGCGAAAACGTGCAAAACGTGCAGGTCGCAGAAATTCAATGCGGGCGGGGGCTGCGGGGTTGATGCAGCGGCTATCCGGCCGAGGGCGGCGATTATAGAGGGGTGCCGTGACAATTGGGAGATATTTTGCACAAAAAACCGTCAATTCATCAGTTTTTTTGTGCTGGAACCCCGCTGGCACCGTGTCGGCAGGGGTAAACGTGGCCGACGGGCGTTGCGCGACAAGATTTCAGTCATCGGGGTTTTCGGGGAATCGTGTTCTGCGCTTCGCGTAAAAGCGTGTTTTGGCAACAAATTGTTACATTTGGGGGCGATCTGGCCAGAGGGTCACGAAGTACAGTCGGGCATTAGTCAGCTCAGTCTGATGATGAGAATAACCGCAAGGCATAGCCAGATGTACGCCGGCCAATACAAGCAGTATTTAAATGTGTAGCGCAGAAGTAACAGAGCAACCCCCGCAGGAAAAAGCCGCACAGCCAACGAAATCAACCGCCAACCATCAGAGCGAATCGACACTGGTCGAGATACACAAGTCGTACTCCGAAGGCCTCGCACAGTGGATGCAACAGCATCAGCTATCTCTTGCCTTTACCTGATACGATACCGGCCGCCTGTTCATGGTGGGCGCCGAAACCGGCGACAGGCTTTGCTTTGACGAACGCAGCGTGCGGCGGGTCAGCGCGGTCGCGGGCAACCGCAAGCGTCTTTATCTGGGTGGGCATTACCAGCTGTGCCGTTTTGAAAACGTGCTGCAGCCGGATCAGGTGGCGAATAAAATTTACGATGCCTGCTATGTCGCACGCAACGCCCAGTTCACCGGTGAATTGGGCATCCACGACCTGGGCGTCAAACAAGGCGGCAAGCTCGTATTCGTCAACACCGCCTACAACTGCCTGGCCGAACCCAGCGTGACCCACAGCTTCCGTGCGATCTGGAAGCCCGATTTTATCAGCGCGCTTGTGCGGGAGGATCGCTGCCATCTGAGTGGGGTGGCGATGGTGAACGGCAGGCCCAAATACGTTACCGCGGCGAGCAAGTCCGACAGCGATGGCGGCTGGCGCGAGCATCGCGACAACGGCGGTATCATCATCGATGTGGAAACCAATGAAATCGTATGCGAAGGGCTGTCCCTGCCGAATTCACCGCGTTGGCACAATGGCAGGCTTTGGGTGCTCAACAGCGGCACTGGCGATCTCGGCTATGTGGATTTCGAGTCCAGGCGCTTTGTTGCGCACACCTTTTGCCCGGGCTTTATGCGCGGTCTGGCAATCCATGGCGATTATGCGATTGTCGGCCTGTCACGCCCCCGCGATGGGCGCTTCGAAGGGCTGGCGCTGGACCAGAATCTGGCCGACAGGGACTGTGAAGTCTGGTGCGGAATCCAGTTTATCAACCTTGGCAATGGCAACGTCGAACACTGGATTCGTCTCGACGGTGCGGTCACCGAGCTGTTCGGCCTGACTGCGTTGCCGGGGGTGCGCTGTCCGATGGGGGTTAGCCAGCAGGGCAGCGCGAGCCGGGCCATGATTACTTTTGAAGACAAGTCTGGAGATGGTCCCCAACGGCAGTGCGAGTAAACAACCATCGGCCACACGTATGGTTAATCGAGGGCGGTAGCGAGCAAAATAGTTCTGACCGTGGGGCCAATAGTAGGCCCGTCTCCCCTGGCGCGCTAACAGTGGAATAATGTACTGCGCGGCTTGGTTGCTCGAAAACTGGTCACAAATTGTTACATTCGCAACCCTATACTGGGGCTCGCGGCACGTTACAGTGCTGGAGTGCCAGCTTTGCCTGGCCTACAGAATAACGATTTGGGCCGTTACCGGCCCTGCTCCAGCGCGAGAATAGGTGGTACTGACAATGAGCAATGAAGCAACCGAGAAAAATCAGCACGAAGGCAATGAGCCAGCGGCAGAGGCATCCGGGCAGTCGACCGAGGCTTCCTCTGAGCAAGTGACGGAGCCCACTGCTGGCGAACAGCAAAAGCCCAAGCAGGAGCCTGTGCGCAAGTCCTGCTCCTCGGGCCTGTCGAGCTGGATGCATCAGAACCAGCTGTCCATTGCGTTCACTTCCTATCAGTCCGGCCGTGTCTACATGGTCGGCGCCGAGCCCGGCGGCAAGCTGTCCTTCCACGAGCGCATTTTCCAGCGCGCCATGGGTATTGTGGGCAACCGCAAGCGCATTTATATGGGCGGCCTTTACCAGGTGTGGCGTTTTGAGAACGTGCTGCAGCCCGGCCAGGTCGCCAACAAGATCTTCGACGCTTGCTACGTGCCGCGCAACGCGCAGTTTACCGGCGAGGTGGATATCCACGAACTGGGCATCCAGAAAGACGGCAAGATCATTTTCGTCAACACCAAGTACAACTGCCTGGCGGAGCCGAGCCTGACCCACAGCTTCCGCGTGATCTGGAAGCCGGAGTTCATCAGCAAGATCGTGCCGGAAGACCGCTGCCACCTGAACGGACTGGCAATGGTCGACGGCAAGCCGAAATACGTGACCGCGGTGTGCAAGTCCGACACCATCGACGGCTGGCGCGAGCGCCGCGACAACGGCGGTATCGTGATCGACGTCGAGACCAATAAAATCGTCTGCGAAGGCCTGTCCATGCCGCACTCTCCGCGCTGGGTGGACGGCAAGCTGTGGGTATTGAATAGCGGTACCGGTTACCTGGGCACCGTGGATTTCGAGAACAAGAAATTTGTACCGCACACCTTCTGCCCCGGCTTCATGCGCGGCCTCGCCATCCACGGCGATTACGCCATCGTCGGCCTGTCCAAACCGCGCTACGAGCGCTTCGAAGGCCTTGAGCTGGACAAAAACCTGGCCGACAAGGACTCCGAAGCCTGGTGTGGGGTGCAGTTTATCAACCTGAAGAACGGCAATGTGGAACACTGGATCCGCCTCGACGGGCCGGTCTCCGAGCTGTTCGATCTCACCGTGCTGCCGGGTGTGCGCTGCCCGATGGGTATCGGCCAGCAGAGCAAGGAAAACCTAACCATGGTGACCTTTGAGGACGCCACCGGGACCAGTGCCGGAGCCAGTGACGCGGCCTGATTGCGATGCACGGAAACTATCACAAAGTAGCCGAATACAATGGCTACGAGTTACTCGATGTCTATCGCAAGCTGGAGCCGACCGATCTCGATGAGGTCGTGCGGTTCTGGCGCCTCAACGACGCTCTGCCAGAGGGGCTGTCGGATGAGGAGGCGCGTCAACGCACCGGGCAGGTGGCAGTGGCCGTGGTCCGCGAGGGTGAAATCGCTGCGCTGACCTCGGTCTACGTCGCGAAAGCGCCGCGCGATGGCCAGCCTTACTACTTTTATCGCAAGTTTGTTCAGCCGGAGCACCGCATCTACCTGATGTGGCGCGAGATGCTGGCGCAGACCTACGAAATACTGAAGGCGTGGAAGCCGCTGCACCTGCCGCGCAAGCCGCTGGGTGTGATCGTGGTGCCGGAGAACCGCAAGCTGACGCGCAAGAGCGTATTGCGGGCCGGCAACAAGATCGGTTTTTTCACCGTCGGTTACCTGCCCAATGGCGACCCGGTATACGGGCGCAAGTTTGATGAATCAGTAACAAGTAACCTCGCCGCGCCCCAGCAGAATCAGGCTGCGGCGGTGTCACCGAGATCTGGGAATCAGTAATGCAACCAATCCTCCAGGGTCAAAACCGGCAATCGCCGGCGGAAGGGCCGACGATCAGTCTGTGTAATACCTGCTACGAGGAAATTCCGGCAGAGATACGTATCAATGACAGCGGTGTTCACCTGCACAAAACCTGCCCGCAACATGGGCCGCAGGATATCCGTATCGAGTCAGATGCCGATTTCTATCGGCGCAGCCTTGTCTCGGGACCGGGGCAGGACTACTGGTATCAGGTGATCGGGACGACTGCGCTGGAAGTTACCGAGCGCTGCAATGTGTCCTGCCCGAGTTGCTATGCGCTGCCGGAAAATGGCGCCCAGGATCCGTCGATTGAAGAGCTGGTGGCAATTGCCAAGCAGTCGGTGTCGGAAAAAAGCAAAACGCTGATCCTGATGGGGTCGGAGCCGACCATGCGCCGCGACCTGCCGGAGCTGATCCAGGCTCTGCAAAAGGAGACCGGCAAGCCTGTATCCATGTACACCAACGGTATTCGGCTCGCCAGCGAAAAGTACTGTGACGAGGTGCTGCCGCACCTCTACTCGATCGCGTTTTCCCTGCATATGCGCGACTACCTGCCGCAGCCAATCCTGTTCGAGAAAAAGCTCAAGGCACTGAAAAATGTTGTTGAGCGCCGGGTCCGGGTGAACCACATCAGCTTTTCCCTGCGCGACCTGGATGACCTCGATGAAGTGTGGGAGCACTGCAAGGAATTCTGGGGCGTGCCGCACCACTTCCGTATCCGCACGCCGTCCCGGGTGGGGCGCTGTGATGATGAGCCTTTCTTCCTGTCCGATCTGCTGAAGGCGTTTGTGCGCAAGGCCAACAGCGAAGGTAAAAAAGTCGTCTGGTACCCGGCTGACAACAATCCCTATCACGTGATGGTGAGGGTGGGTGAGCAGTTTTTCCGGTTGATTCACTTCCCCGGTGTCGAGGAGGCCAACCTCTCCCACCTGCAGTCACCGCCTTACGCACTGTTTATGCCCGAACTGGGTGAGACCAACCTGGTGCACCAGTTCATCATGCAGGAGAAGGACAAGAAGGCGCGTACACCGATGCGGGCGGTCGAGCGGATGCCCACATCTCAGATCGACGGTATGGAGTTGATCCAGGCGGTTTCGGTTTAACCCGTGCCCGTTGCCATGGGCCCGCCGGCATGTTGCGGGCTCAGCTCCCCCGGGGCCGGTTAGGCCAGGTGAGTGTGGCGCGGGTGCCACCGAGATTTGCCGAGCGGTCCATGGCCAATTCACCATCGTGCCACATCACTACTTTCTTCACGATATACAGGCCCAGGCCATAGCCCTGCTCGTCCGTGGCGGCGCGGGTGAATGCATCGGTCAGCTCGACGGCATCGCCGGCCAGGCCCGGGCCGTTATCCTCCACAGACAGTGAGCAGAAGTCGTCGTCGACTTCGAAACGGATATCGACCCGATCGCGGGCATATTTGCCGGCGTTGACCACCAGATTCTGCACCGCAATGGCCATTGAATCCGGTTCGAACCAGGGCATGTCGTCGGGGAAGTAATAGCCGATTTCCAGCGCAGGACACTGCTCCTCGAGAGTGGAGCCGAGGTCGCCAAAAAAGGTCTCAAGTGAAACCTGCTTGGGAACAATAAACTCCTCGTGAATTTCCATTCGGGCGAAGCTCAGGAATTTGTCCACCAGCTGCTCGATATCGCGGGTGGCCCGATTGATCACGCGGCGGCTTTCGTCGCCGCTTCCACTTTTGCTCTCCTCGCTACTGTGGTCCAGCGCCAGCTGGAACTTGATGCGGGCCAGTGGCATGCGGATTTCGTGGGCAATGGTCCGCGCCAAATCCTGGTTCATCTGGAAGTAGCCGGTGACGATATTCGCCATACGCCGGAACGTCTCGGCAAGTGGGTAAATGGGCGAGCGTCGACCAACTTCCCGCGGTACGGTATAGGGTTTTCGGCTGAATTGAATGGCCTGCTTCTGCAGCCAGTGCAGGTCCCGGAACATGGGCCAGGTAAGTGCGAGTAGCACCAGCAACATGGCGCCGATAAAGAACAGTCGCCATTGGGTGACGCTCTCCGCGGGCTGGTCCGGGAATGGACCGATCTCGAGAACGTTGTCGCCGCTCAACTGGTAGAACAAAATCTCGTCGTCATTGTTATTTAGGCCGACGATTTCACCGGATTCCAGCCGTCGCTGCAGCGGGTCCGGAAAGTGCATTGCGCTGGCGGGGAAGCTCTGCGCCAGCGGCCGGTCGCCCTGTTGCAGGGATTTGGCCAGCTGTGCGGCGCTGATGGAATACTCCATCGGCCCCCGGGTGTGGAGGCTGTAAAGGCTGGTAATGGCCGAGTAAACCACCACCAGGGCCAGTGCGATCACACCGACCAGGCGAAGCATTTGCAGGCGCATTACTAAGTACCGCTGACCGTATTCAGAGAATAGCCGCGTCCGCGAATTGAGCGGATGATGACCCCGTCTGGAATGGCCGCGAGCTTTTTGCGTAGCCGACTCACGCGCATATCGACGACCCGGTCGAGGCCATCGAATTCGCGCCCGATCGCGCGCCGGAATAGATATTCCCGGCTGAGTAATTGTGTCGGCTGATCGGCAAAAATCATCAGCAGGTCAAACTCGTTGCTGGTCAGTGGCAGGGGGGTTCCGTTGACTCTGGCTTCGCGGCTGTCGGTATCCACAGACAGTGGGCCAAAGTTGAGACTGGATGTCGCCGAACTGGGCCGGTGTATGTGGCGCAGGTTGGCCTCAATCTTCGCCCACAGCAGCTCAGGATCCACCGGCTTGACCAGGTAATCGCAGGCTCCCAGCTCCAGTCCGCAGACCTGATCCTCGATCGAGCTCAGCGCACTCATAAAAATCAACGGGCAGCCGAGCTGGTGCTTGTGCTGCTGCAGCAACTGGAAGCCGCTCGCGTCCGGCAGCACCACGTCGGCCAGGATAAGATCGAAATGCCGGTGGTGCATGGCCATAGTGAACGCCTTGCCATCCGCCGCATGGGTAACGGTACAGTTGCGTTCGCTGAGAAAGCGGACAATCAGCGATGCCAGCTGTTCATCGTCCTCCAGCAGTAAGATGTTATAGCCCGTGCTTGTGTTTGTTGCGCTCACAGCAGCCCCCAGCCATAGCGGCGACGATGGCGTTTGGGCTCGTAGTGCCCGACTTTCAGCGTAGCCGAAGCAACTTCCTCTCCACTTTCGCCCTCAGTGACCTGAAAGATCAGATCCTTTTCCGAGGTAATGAACACTTCCAGCTCTTCTTTTGTACCACTCCAGAAGCAGCGCACCAGGCCCTTGCCCAGGATGGTGAGGCAATAGTGGGAGACTTCATCCGCATCAAATGCTACCCGCACCGACAGGCTGCAGGTTTGCTGTTCCTCACCGACTGCACACAGCGAGGGGGTCAGGTTCAGGTCTGCTGTATGCGCGGAAAAGGGCAGGCTGACGAACATCAGCAACGAGAGAAACTTGATCATCGGTCACTCCCAAATCGGTACTGGAAGCCGGCAAACCAGCTCATCGTCTCGCTCTTGCCGAGCACCATTGGGTTCCTTCCCTCCTCGTCGAATAGCTGGTAGCGGGCGCCGAGCCGGAACTCCACGTTCCGGGTCAACGGGTAGGAAAAGTGCAGGCGGCCGTAGGTGTCCACCACATCCTCCGGAGGGCTCTGTCGCGCGAAGCTGCGCGCCATCATGCCGCCCTCCGCCTCGGTGACGTGGTAGTAGTAGCCGATCAGGTCGGCGTCCTTCTTGATGGCGCCCAGGCTGAGCCCGAGCTTGCCACCAAACAGCGGATACACCTTGTCGAGACTCAGGTGAGTCTCACTGCCGTAGTGAACTGCGGTGACGTCGTGAAAGGAGGCGAGGGACAGGTCCGCATACTTGCCCACCAGAGTCACGCTCGGTCCGGCCATCAGGGAGATATCCCGCTCTATCGGCTCGAGTTGCGGCCCAAAACCGCCGGCGCTGCCGAGGGCAAACGACAGCGAACCCATAGTCATTTCACTGTCATCCAGGTGGTAGTAAAGCCCGTCCTCGTTAGGGCGCGCCACCAGGTCGACGTAGAAGTTGCGCTCTTCCAGCAGGCTGTAGCCGACGGCAAGGTTGCTTATAAAGAAGCGGTCGCCGTAGTAGCTGAATGAGGGGAGGAAATTGGTCTCGCCATCTGCCCGTCCGGCGAGGGGGTTCTCCAGCACACCGTGACCGGCTGCCAGGCTCAATTCCCATTCAGGCGCGGCACGGTCACTGGCCAGTGACAATGCCGGGCCAGCGCAGAGTAGCAGGGCTAACAAAGATGTTCTGTGCATATCAACTCGACGAAAAGCACCGTTTTTATTGAGCCTGATGGCTTTATAGGGGGCAGTTTTTAACATGGCGGGAGAATCCCCTCTACGGGATTGGGTAAAAAACGAACAAATTGTTACAAAACTTGACCTTGCAGACGGATCTTCGGTCAGGCGGGGGAGGGGCAGAGATTAATATTGTGCATCTCGGGCTGAGGCGGTCCCCATAATGGTGCAGGCGGTTTGCGCTGTTACACGGTGACTTTTGTGTCACAGCGAACATTACAAACTGTTACAGGAAAGCCTTGGCGAGCTTGCGTGTTGGCGTGTTTTTATCCAGTTCTGGACATTTTTTATAACCAGCGATTGAGCGCGACAACTATTCTCTCGGGGGAGAAAAATCTATGGCCGCGAATAATAAAGGCTTTCCCAGCAATCCGAGCCAGTTGACCTCTGCGGTCCGCAAGGCTCTGTTTACTTCTGCCACCGTGACCGCCATTGCGGTTGGTGCTCCCGGTTACAACGCCTATGCCCAGCAGGTGGGCGCGTGTGATCCTATTTCCACCGAATTCAGCAGCGGCACCGTGCAGTGCAGCGGTATCTTTGATGAGACCATCAACTATCAGGTCAAGGACTACACCGCAGTCAGCGGTGAAGTGACCGCCGGCGATATTACCGTCGTTGTTGCCGAGGGCAGCACCGCGACCGGCATCGAGGTAAGTGCAGCTCCGGCCGACGGCGAAACTGTTGCCGGGGGCTCCGTCACCATCGAGAACCACGGTGACCTCACCCAGGGCGCCGGCGCAGAGCTGACGATCCCGGAAGAAAACATTATCAGTTTCGGTGACGAATACGGCCTGCGCCGGTCCGGCGAGGGTAACTACAGCGGTTACACCTATACCGGTTCCGTTGCGCTGGATGCCGATGGCAACCCGGTTGGCGATGCCAACACCTTTGCCGAAGGCGTAGTGCCGGGTGATCTGGCCACTTACCTCGGGGTCGACCAGTCCGTGCTTGAAGGGAAGCCTCTGCAGGATAACGGCGGCCCTATTGAAGACCTGACCGTGGTGATCGCCGACCGGGGCGAATTGCAGTTCGACGACATCGCGGCGATCAGTGCGGAGACGGATGCTGGTTCCATCGATATCGTCAATACCGGTGCTATCAACATGGGCAGCGGCCTGAAGGTCGAGTACCACACTCGCTACAGCATCACCGATGTGAAACCCAACCCGATTGATGTGGATACCGATGGCGACGGAGTCAACGACCTTCGCCTCTACGCCGATGCCAAGCAGGTGTTCCTGCCGAATGAGAGTCGCGGTGGCACTCGTTACCGTTTCGAGACTTCGGCCAGTGTGGTCGGTATCGATGCGCTGAGCGTCGACGGTGATATCCGCGTCGAGAATGCGGGTGCAATCAATGCTGGCGATATCGCCTACGGCGTTCGCAGCCACACCGACTCCGGCGATATCACCATCAACAACACCGGTGACATCAACGTGGGCGCCGATTCCGCGGGTATCGCCGCGAGCACAGCCGCCAATGCCGAGCTGGCTATGCAGTATGGTTACAACGTGGACAACGGCGTTTCCTACCGGCCGACCAGTGGCGCCCCGGGTACCAGTAAATACAAAGCCCCCGCGTACTATCACAACAGCACAGATTATGTAGGCAAGATTTATAACGCCGACGGCGGTGACAGCATCATCAAGATTGCCAATGCCGGCGATATCACTGTCGGTGCCGGCAGTATCGGTATCAGCGCCGAGAACCCCTCCGGTGATGAGATTATCATCAGCAACAGCGGCGACATCACCGTAGGTTCCGGTGAGGGTGGTGCAGGCATAAGCGCCGACTCCAGGGCCGGATTCACAACCCAGTACACAGTCACTTATGCCCAGACTCCGGGTTGTGGTGGCTTTTTCGGTCCGGTCTGCGAGCCGCTCCCTTACGAAACCTATGTGGCCCCGGGTGAGGGCGTTGAGGCGGGCGATGCCTGGTATTCCACTGACCTGAACGGTGACGGCATCGACACGCCGACCAAGCACTACTACAACACCACCGTCAAGGAAGGTCGCGGTTACGTTGCGGACATGGGTGACATCACCATCGTCAACAGCGGCACCATCGATATCTCCGCAGCCACCGACGCGGCAGGTATTTACGCGGCGACCATGGGGCGCACCGCCATCGAAAACAGCGGTCAGATTCTGGTAGGCGACGACGGCGCCGGTATCTCCACTATCGGTGCGGGTGAGACCCTGGTCCTCAACAGTGGCGATATCCAGCTGCAGGGCACCGGCAGCCAGGGTATCAGTGCAAGCGCTTACGTTTACCATCGGCTGCTGGGCAATGAAAGCCTAGCCAATGAGCAAATTTACGGCGGATTCAGCAACGAAGATGTGAATGCTGCCTATGCGGGCTTCGGCGGTTCGGTGACCGTGTATAACTCCGGCACCATCAGCAGCGATACCGTGGTAACCGACGTGGTTCCATACAATGAGGCTGGGGCATTCCTCGACAATCCTAACTCCCTGCGCAACACCGGCATCAGCGTTATGGCCACCGGCAGTAATCTGAAGGGCACCGACATCGGTTTCGCCATGTACGGCCAAGAGTCTATCGATGCCTGGAATGCGTCCGGGGATGCCTCATTGAGCTTCCGTGAGGAAATCGAGTTTTTCGATACCACGGTAGTCAACAATGGTGACATCGATCTGGGCGACCTGTCCGAAGGCATCCGCGTCGGCGCCACCTACGGTGACGTGACCGTCATCAACAGTGGCTCCGTATCTGTGGGTAATGGTTTTATCGGTGAGGCTGCTGGCTCCTACGCACCATTCCGTGCCTATTCCCGTGCGATTGCCGCCGATGCCGGTGGTGATAACTGGTCCAACAACACCGTGATCAACACCGGCGAGGGTGTGGTTGTGGCCGGCGATATCGCCAAGGGACTGGTGGCTGAGGCGCAACACGGTGACGCCATCGTGCTGAACGACGGCAGCGTTACAGTGGGCAGCGGTGCGACCATCAAGGCCGGAGACACCCGTGATACCGACTGGAGCGTACTGTCCACTGGTATCAGCGCGACGACACTGCTCGGTGTGGACAGCTACGCCGCTGCCATTAACAACGGCAGCGTGACCAGCGGCGACAAATCCTTCGGTATGCTGGTAAGCAACAGTACCGGCCCTGGCCTTTTCACCACCGCGTTTGATCACAACTACACTGCCCTGGCGCTCAATGCCGGCGTGATTACCAGTGGTGACAACAGTGCCGGTATCGCTATCTCCGGCGCCTCCAACTTTGCGCAGAATACCGGCGATATCACCATTGGCAGTGGCCAGCTTTACTCCGGCACCTACACCAATGACTCCGCGGGGATGATGAACCTCGGCGGTATCCAGGCGAACCTGTACTCGGTACTGGTGAACGATGGCAGCATTACCACCGGCGACATGACCTCCGGTATCGACGCCAGCGGTTTCGCGCTGTCCGTGGCCGCCCAGGGGCAGAATGGCGAGATCGTGACCGGTGACGATACCTACGGTATGCGCTCCATCGGCTACATCCAGGGTATTACCCAGAATGCCGGCTCCATCCAGACCGGTGACAACAGCACCGGTATGCGCACCTACGCGATCAATGCCCAGAGCATCAACACCGGTGACATCGAAGTGGGTGACGACTCCACCGCGATCAGCGTCGTGGGCGCCGCCACTTACGTAATCAACAACGGTGACATTCGTACCGGCGACAACAGCACCGGCATTAATGTCTACAGCGTGGGCGTACCCGCGGTTGTTGTTAACCGCGGCAATATCACTACCGGTACTGGCGGTGTAGCCCTCAATGTCATCGGCGCGGACTACCTGGACGTGGAAACCGGCCAGGTGACCCCGAACCTGATCTTCAACAGTGGCAACATCACCGGTTCCATCATCACCGGTGACAGCGACGACCTGCTGCGCAACGGCTTCCGTTACGACAACAACGGTTACATTGCCGGCGTTGGCAAGATCACCCTGAACGATGCCACCATCGATATGGGTGCTGGCCGCAATACCTTCATCAACGAAGCGGGCGATATCGTCTTCTCCGGCGATAGCTCGATCGAGTTGGGTGACCAGGGTTCCATGGTCAACTACTCCGGTGGTGCCAACTACGTCACCATTTCCAGCATGGACGACCAGGTGGGCGACAGCCTGACCATCAACGGTGATGTCACCTTCGCCAACATCCAGAGCGCCGGCAGTCTGTTCCTGGTCGACGTAAGCTCCACGGCAAGCGACAGCATTACCATCAACGGTGACCTGAACGCGGTGGATATCGTGAATCAGGCGGGTGACACCCAGACCACGGGCCTGCGCGTCGCCATGAACGTTACCGATCAGGGCAAGGGTGCACACACCACTGATGCCATCCTGACCGTGAATGGCAACCAGGACGTGGAAAATGTATCCCTGGCAGGGCTGGGCGGCGACTTTGCCGACACCATCCTGAGTGCCGAGATGCAGCAGGACGGCAGTGGTAACTGGGTAATCGCCTACACCGCCGGCCTGTCTGACCTGGGCACAGCGGCGAGCTCCGTCTCCCATCTGGCCGAGAGCTTCTGGATGCGTTCCGCCTCTGCGTTCTTCGATGGCGAGCGCGCCGGCAATATCGGCGAGAGCAGTCGCACCCAGGGCCTGCAAGCCTGGTCCACCATGTTCCATACCGACAGCGATATGGCGAGCCGCGGTGACGTGGCCGGTCAAGACCTGGCCTACACCCAGCTGCTCAGCAACCAGATGGCTGGTGCCACCTACAACACCAAGCTGGGCGGTAGCTGGCTTTCCATCAGCCCGATGGTCGGTAAAGGTACTGCGGATGGCAGCCAGCTGGCGCAGCAGTCCAGTGCGGCACTGGATACCGAAACCCTGGCCGTGAACGCCACCTTCAGCCTGAATAACTTCTACGCCAGCGCAATGATGCAGCAAGTCGATTTCGATGCGCGTGTCAGAGCCAGCAACTCCGCAGGCAGCACTTCCGGTACCGCGAAGGGCTTCAGCCTGGAAGGCGGCTGGACCTACCTGCTGGAGTCGGGCATTGCCATGACTTCCTTCGCGCAGTGGGACGACGTCAAGGTTCAAATGGATGGGTTCACTTCATCTGACGGCAACTACGACTACGCCTACGACCTCGGTAACAGCAAGCGCGCGCGTGCCGGCATGAGCCTGCGCAAGTCCTTCAAGCTCGCCGAAGGTTTCGCGTCCCCGTACGCGACGTTCAGCGCCACCAACACCAACAATGCCAATAACCACGACCTGTACTCCAACGGCGTGCGCTTTGGCAGTGATGTGGCCGGAACCAGCTATGGCATCGACTTCGGCGTTGATGGCAAATACAAGCTGTGGACCATCAAGAGCGGGCTCGGTGTGCACAGTGGTGACACCGACAAGAACGGCTTGAGCGGTCACTTTGCCATCTCTCGCAGCCTGTAAGTCGTTAAAGGTAATGGGGGCGCGCGGCGCCCCCTGTATCCGGTAAGTCAAAGAATTCGCATGGGCTTGCGCCCACAGGAATTGAATATGTTTGAGAAAAAGAGACTCTCGCTTTGCGTCGCGGCGGTACTCGGGCTGGCCGTTGCCATGCCGCTGCACGCGCAAGAGGTTGCTGCCGACGAGCAGAAAACCGAACGCAAACAAGAAGAGAAAAAACAGAAGCGCTCCAGCAGCAAAGTCCAGGATGCCGATAAGGGCCTGGTCGCACGTTCTGGTGAAGCGATTGAAACGGTGGTGGTGACAGGTTCCCTGATCCCCCGCAACACCTTCGACGGTCCGGACCCGATGACCGTGCTCGATGAAGACGACATGAAGGCGCGGGGCCTGACCACCGTTGCCGACGTGATCGACTCCATGGCCGCCAACAACGGCTACAGCGAAGGTGGCTCCGGCAACCTGCTGTCCGGCTTTACCGTGGGCGCGAGCGAAGCCAACCTGCGCGGGCTCGGATCCGGCCGCACCCTGGTGCTGGTGAATGGTCGCCGCATTGCCGACTACCCGTTGCCGTTTGGCGGCCAGCAGAATGGCGCTGACCTGGGCACCATTCCCGGTACCGCTATGTCCCGTGTGGAAGTGCTCACCGGCAGTGCTTCTGCAATCTACGGTTCCGACGCCGTGGGCGGTGTGATCAATGTCATCACCAAACGCGATATGGAGCAGACCCTGGTCACCGCCAATATGGGTGCCTATGAGGACGGCTACGGCTTTACCAAAGACCTCTCGTTCGTTACCGGCAAGGCGTTTGAACGCGGCTCCGTCACCGTCAGCCTCGAGCAGCGCACCTCCAACGCCATCAGCGCGGATGAGGTGGAATATCTGGATGATCGCCGCTTCCTGGTCACCGGCATCGGTGCCAACATCCAGGACTTCGAAAATGGCTACACCGGTCCGGTTTCTCCGCAGGGCTATAGCTGCGAAGACAACAACCTGGTGACCACCGAGACTTTCAGTGAAGACGGTGCCACCCGCTGTAACTTCGATGCCTCCGAGGGCATTGCGATGGGCTCGGAGATGGATCGCACCTCGGCCTTCGTTGATGGTCGCTACCAGTTCACCGACAGCATTCGCGGCTTTGCCACGGTGCTGATGTCCAAGCAGGATGTCGGCAGCTCGGTGTCCGCGTCCAACTGGAGCGGCCGTGTCATCAACGCCGATTTCACCAAGGCTGTGGATATCGGTCGCAGCTTCTCCCACGACCTGGGCTTCACCACCTCGAGCTACGACCAGGAAATGTGGACGCTGATGGCGGGCCTCGAGGGCGAGGTCGAGCTGGGCGATACGGTCTGGAACTGGGATGTCGGCTACTCCAAAGCCCGCTACAACATGACCCAGCAGTACGGTGCCATCCGCGAGGAAGTTCTGCGCGACTGGTTCCTGGACGGTGCCAGTGAAGTCAATGAACTGGCCCAGAATATCTATCAGGTGGATAACAGCTTCTTTGACAACCGCCTGGTGGATAACATTTTCCGCGATGCCTCCGTGGATCGCGATGCCTTGATGGGCAAGGCCACCACCTTTGCCAGTTCCAGTGCCGACTCCCTCAGCCTCAAGGCTGTGGGTGAGCTGAGTGATTTCGGGGTTCTCTACAACCCGGTCACCGTGGCGATTGTTGCCGACTGGGCGAGCCAGTCCACGGAAATCAACCCGGACGAGCGCTCCCTGAACCTGGATGGTAACGGCTGGCTCAACGTCGGCGCGATCGAGGCCGGCGGCAGCCGTGACCGTAAAGCTATTGGTGCCGAGTTCCTGATCCCGGTGGTTGAGGACCTGGAGCTGACGTTCGCCACGCGTATGGATCGCTACGACGACTCCACTGCGATTGGCGGCCGCAACACTTCGTCGCTGAAGTTCCTGTACAGCCCCTTCGACATGCTGAAGTTCCGCGGCAGCTACGCGCAGACCTTCCGCGCGCCGGATATGTTCAACATCTACGGTGAGTCCACGGGCTACCAGGTCGTTACCGACCTCGTGGGCGGTGACTGTTTTGATGGCGAGAACTTCACCGGTGATTGCCCGGCGTACAACGTGGTTTCCACCCGCCGTGGCCGTGACGACCTGGAAGAGGAAAGCGGCAAGGACCTGGGTCTGGGCCTGATCTTTACTCCGACCAATAACGTCAATGTTGCACTGGACTGGTACAAGGTACGCCTGAACGATCTGGTGGTAACCGAAAGTGCCTTCGGCCTGATGGAGAGCGAGTGGCGCTGTGCCACTGGCAGCCTGCAGAACAGCAGCCGTTTCTGTGAGGACGTCAGCAACCGGGTGATCCGCGATGCCTCCGGCCGCGTGAGCAACATCATCATCGAGCCGCAGAACCATGCGTATACCGAGCTGCAGGGTCTGGACGCCACCATCAATGCGTCGTTCGAGTCTGTGCAGTACGGCAACTTTGGTGTGCAGATGAAGTACGTCAATACCCTGTCCTACGACTGGCTGCAGTTCGAAGGTGACGAGGCGATCGACATGCGTACCGGTTTGCCGGGCCAGTCCACGCCGGCGACCCGCACCAACCTGACCTTCAACTGGAGCAACCCGTTGACCGCGTTTGAGTCGGTCGGTGCTTCACTGTTTATTCAGCGTCAGGGTCGGGTGGACAACTTTACCGGTACCAATTCAATGGAACCGCATTACACCGCGAACCTGAGCGGCTTTTACCAGGCAAGTGCGCGTCTGAGAATGGGCATGACGGTCAGAAACCTGACCAACACCATGCCCACCACCGACAACACCAGCCCGCGTTGGCCGTACTACTGGAGCCACCTGCAGAGCCCACTGGGGCGCAGTGTGAACCTGTCTTTCAGCTACTTTCTGAGTAACTGAGTTCCTGTTGAGGTGTCGGCCGGCGTCCGCAATGGCGCCGGCCACAGGAGTTAAGTGATGAAAATACTAAGAACATTTGCGGCTGCGCTGGTTACCGGTGCCGTTGCCCTGGCGAGCGCTCCCGGAGCGCTGGCGGCAGAAAAAAATAACAAGGTCGACGGTACCTTTGCCGATAGCCTTGGCGAAATGCCGGTTTCGTTGGATGAGTTGTTCCGACCGGTCGCCTACGCCAACATTCGTATCTCCCCGGATGGCAAGCACATTGCTGCGGGCAAAGTGCGCGAAGATGGACTCATCGATGGCGTGATTATTGATCGCCGCACCATGGAGATTAAATCCACTCTGGAGATGGATGGCTCGGTTGGGGTCAGTGGAATCCAATGGGCCAATAACGAGCGGGTACTGTTCAGCTTCAGCATGAAGTCGGCCACTGCCGAAGGCACCGGGACCTCCTCCATCGCTGCAATGAATATCGATGGCTCGCGCAAGGAAATTATCTGGCGTGGCACCGGCGATTACGGCGGTAACGAGAGTGCCGGCCTGTCCGGCAAAATCGACGACGAGCATTATCGGGTAGTGGTTTACCCTTCGGGCTCCGGTTTGAACTTTCCGCTGCAATACATCTACAAGCTGAACATCTATACCGGCAAGACCTCGCGGATTGCGCGTTCACCCATCCGTCTGGCCAATCCCATCTTTGATAAGAAAGGGGAAATTTCCCACTGGGTGGGCCGTCTGCCGGATAGCTTCGATGATACCGTGGTGGCCACGCGTAACTCCGAGGGGGGCTGGGACAAGCAGGTGTTCGCCAACGATGAGGGTGTATTCGCGCCGATTGCCTGGACCAAAGACGAAGACTGGATGTGGTACTCCGACACGGTCGAAGCGCCCACCAAGGGACTGTACAAGGTCAATGTCGAAACCGGTGCGAAAAAACTGGTGTACCGTCACCCGAAGGTCGACTACGACAAGATCCATTTCGATGACGATGGCAATCCCTGGGGAGCAACCATCAATTACGACTACCCCAAAGTCGTGTATATCGATGAGGACAACCACTACACCAAAACGCACAAGCGTTTGCAGGGCACTTTCCCGAACAAGGTGATTCGCATCCTCAACCGTACCGCCGACGGCAACGAGTGGGTGGTACATGTAAGCGACGATCGTCACCCGGGCATTTATTACATCTACAACCAGTTTGACGGCGCGTTGAAGTTCCTCGCCAACACTGCGGAGTGGATTGATCCTGAAACCATCCCGGCCACCCACCCGGTACGTTTTACCGCGCGCGATGGTCTGGAAATCAATGGCTACATCACCCTGCCGGTGAACAAGGAAGCCAAGGACCTGCCGCTGATCATCCTGCCGCACGGTGGCCCGCATGGCCCACGCGATTACTGGGGCTACAACAAGGAGCGGGTTTTGCTTGCCAACGCGGGTTACGCAGTGATGCACGTGAACTTCCGTGGTTCCGGCGGCTATGGTCGTGACTTCCTCTACGACTGGTACGGGCACTGGGGCATGGAAATGCAAGACGACCTGACCGACGCCACTCACTGGGCGATCAAGTCAGGCATTGCCGACCCGGATCGCATCTGTATCTACGGTGCCTCCTACGGTGGCTACGCGGCGATGATGGGTATCACCAAGGAACCGGACCTCTACCAGTGCGGCATCGGCTATGTCGGTGTCTACGACATGGCAATCTTCTCGACCCACGGTGATATCCGCCTGCGCGAGGCTGGTCGTAAGTACCTGGCCGAAGCGACCGGTACCGATCCGGAAGTCCACCGCCAGCGTTCCCCGGCGCGCAATGCCGAGCGTATCAAGGCACCGGTATTTCTTGTCCAGGGCGAGCGTGACACGCGTGTGCCGATCCAGCACTACTACGCCATGCGCGATGCGCTGGAAGCGGAAGATCATGCACTGGAAACCCTGTTGGCGCCGCGCGCAGCCCACGGTGCCCGCGAGCAGGACAGCCAGCTGGAGATATATTGCCGCATGATCGATTTCTTCAACCGTCATATTGGTGATGGCAAACCCACCGACCCTCCCGCCGATGACTGCGTGCCCAAAGGTGCACTGGGTCTCGATTACAAATACTACGAGGGGGTGAAGCGTGGTTAAGTTACTGGTTGCCGCTGCTTCCCTGATCGCCGCCAGCCAGGCGTTCAGCCTGGACTGGCAGCGCCCGGACTGCTCGGCATTCGAGAGCTTCAGCGAATGCCGCAACGCCGAGAGCAATGCCTACCGTCGTCAGAAGCAGCAGGAGCTGCGTGACAAGGGTCTTTCATTCTGGTACTTCGAGCGTCCCGACTTTTCCGACAATGAAAAAGTGGAAGAGGCGCTGGAAAATAAAGTCGAAGGTGTACTTTTCGTCTCCTTCACCGTGGCAAGCGATGGCAGCGTTTCTGAAGTGGCGGTGAAGGAAAAAAGCAGCGAAGACGTAGCGGTGTATGCCGCCCCAATCCTCGCGGCAATGAAAAACTGGCAGTTTGTGCCGTCGGAAACCTCCTGGCCAAACCAGGAGTGGCGCTACCAGTTTTTCTTTGAGCCTGAAGAATGCGAAGCGGATTCGCAGGACGGAGACTGCGAAGCAGATCCGGATGCGTAAGGCTTACTGATACAAACTCTCTTGGTCGAGACATAACGGCAGCTACGGCTGCCGAACCCCAAGTTTAGCCCGGGCACTCGCCCGGGCTTTTTTGTGCCCGTGACAAATTGCTGCGGACCGATTTCTGGGCACGGGCGTTCTGTGCTGGCTGGAGAGCCAGAGGGTTGCGTTCTATAGGGTTGTGAAGGGTCGGGGCGGCAAGGAGTGATGCGCTCGCGCTGCCATTGCGCTGGGCGCGCCGCCTTGGGAAAGCAGAGTAATACTTGAGAGAAAAGATGGTGCCCAGGAGAAGACTTGAACTTCCACGACCTTGCGGTCACTAGCACCTGAAGCTAGCGCGTCTACCAATTCCGCCACCTGGGCAAACAGCGAAGTGCTTCGCTGAGGGTGCGCACTATAGCGTTTTTCTTTCGCGAGTCAATTGCCAGGTGTGACCGGAGCGTGGCGTGGCGGTATCAAGGGCACCGCGACGGCATCGGGGCCATATAGATGGGTTACCAGATGCCAGTTTTTGTAGTTTTATTACAAAAAATTCCGGCGAGGCATCTCGTTCACCGGCGAAATATGTAAAAATAACGCGCAAATTTGTTCCGGTAAGGGGGAGAAATTCCATGGATCAAGACCAAAATGCACCGTTACGCGAAGATGTTCGTCTGCTGGGTGAGGAACTGGGCTCTGTTTTGCGCGCCCAGGCTGGCGACGCCCTGTACGACACGGTGGAGACGATTCGGCAGGTGGCCGTGGAGAGTCGCGGTCAGGGGGAGATGCCTGTAGGAAAACTACGGGAACTGCTCGACCCGCTGGATGATGAGACCCTGCTCGAAGTCGCCCGGGCCTTCAGCCAGTTCTTGAACCTCGCCAACCTTGCCGAACAGCGCCACCGTGAGCGCCTGCGCCGCCAGCACGAGCGCTTCCCGGGAGATCCCGATACCGACCGCGGCCTGCGCCAGGTGCTGGCAGAGCTTAAGAATGCCAATGTGGGCCAGGAGCAAATCCGCCAGGTGCTGTCTGACCTCTCGGTAGAGCTGGTGCTCACCGCGCACCCCACCGAGGTGACCCGCCGTACCCTGATCCGCAAATACGACCAGATCGCCGACCTGCTGGCGGGACTGGATCGCCCGGATTGCACACCGGAGGAGAGCGATCACCTGCGCCGGCTGCTGCGGGAACAGATTCTTTCCGCGTGGAGCACCGACGAGATCCGCCGCGAGCGCCCCACCCCCGTGGATGAGGCCAAATGGGGTTTTGCCACCATCGAGCAGTCCCTGTGGCAGGCCGTTCCCCAGGGGATGCGCGGTATCGAGGAAGAGCTGGAGCTCGCCGGCCTGGATCCCCTGCCTTCCGACTGGGTGCCCATCCGCTTCGCCTCCTGGATGGGCGGTGACCGGGATGGCAACCCCAATGTGACGGCGAAGGTAACCCGGAAGGTGCTTACGCTGGCGCGCTGGATGGCTGCCGACCTCTACCTGCGGGACGTGGAGAACCTGCTCGCAGACCTGTCTATGCACCGCGCCAGCGATGAACTGCTGGCGCGTACCGGCGCGAGCCCGGAACCCTACCGGGTGCTGCTGCGCGAAGTGCGCGACCGCCTGCGCAACACCCGTGCCCTGATGGAAGCCCGGGTAAACGGTTCTGCGGAGCCGGAAGGCGAAATTTACTCGAGTGGCAGCGAGCTGCACCAGGAGCTGAGCCTGATCGACCGCTCCCTGCGCGCGGTGGGCCTCGGTGCCATTGCCGATGGCCAGTTAAAGGATACGCTGCGTCGCCTCAACTGTTTCGGCATCACCCTGCTGCGCCTGGATATCCGTCAGGAGTCCACCCGGCATGCGAACGTGATCGATGCCATCACCCGTTTCCTGGATCTTGGCAGCTACGCCAGCTGGGGGGAGCAGGTGAAGCAGAAGTTCCTGATCAGTGAGCTGGAAAGCCGCCGCCCGCTGGTAAACGGCGCCTTTTTTGACAGTGAGTTCTGTACCGACGAAGTGCGGGAGGTGCTCGATACCTGCAAGGTGATCGCGGAGCAGGGCCCGGAAGGATTGGGTGCTTACGTGATCTCGATGGCGAGGACCTCGTCCGATGTGCTCGCAGTCATGCTGCTGCAGAAAATTGCCGGCGTGAAATCACCGATGCGCGTGGTGCCGCTGTTCGAGACCCTCGACGATCTCAACAACGCTTTCGGTACCATGAGCGCGCTGCTCGAAATCCCGTTCTACCGTGAACGCGTCAAGTCCGGTCAGGAAGTGATGATCGGCTACTCCGACTCGGCCAAGGATGCCGGCTTCCTCGGTGCTGCCTGGGCCCAGTTCCGCGCGCAGGAAGCGCTCACTGGAATTTTCCGCGAGCACGGAATCCCGCTGACCCTGTTCCACGGCCGTGGTGGGTCCATCTCCCGCGGCGGCTCGCCCACCCGCATGGCGCTGCTGTCGCAGCCCCCGGGTTCCGTCGCCGGTCGTATCCGCGTCACCGAACAGGGCGAAATGATCCGGGTGAAATACGGCCGCCCATCGGTGGCCGCGTATAACCTCGAGCAGTATATCGCCGCGACCCTGGAGGCGACCCTGTTGCCACCCGCGGAACCGCGCCCGGAATGGCGCGCGGAAATGGATCGCCTGACCCAGGCCTCGGTGCGCGCGTATCGAGAGGTAGTGCAGGATGACCCGGCACTGGTGTCCTACCTGCGTACCGTCACCCCGGAAACCGAACTCAGCCGGCTTGCGCTCGGTAGCCGCCCGGCACGACGCAAGCCCGGCGGCGGTGTGGAAACACTGCGTGCGATTCCCTGGGTATTCGCCTGGACCCAGATGCGCCTGATGTTGCCCGCGTGGTTGGGTACCGGCGCCGCACTGGAAACCGGACTGGAAAATGCGCCGGATACCCTGCGCGAGATGAGCGACCAGTGGCCGTTCTTCCAGACCGTTGTGGATATGCTGGAGATGGTGCTGGCCAAGTCGGATACCCGCGTCGCGCTGTGGTACGAAGAGCGCCTGACCGATGACCCGGAACAGCAGCGTCTGGGTGTGGAGTTGCGCAGCCGCCTGGCGCGCACCGTCGCCGCCCTGAGTGAGCTCACCGGCCGCGAGAGCCTGCTGGACAACAACCCGGTCATGCGCTGGTCGATCCGCGTGCGCGACCCCTATACCGATCCGCTGCACCTGCTACAGGCCGAGCTGATGGCGCGCCTGCGCACCCGCGAGGAAGACCCGGTGCTGGAAAGCGCACTGATGGTCACCATTGCCGGTATTGCGGCGGGTATGCGCAACACCGGTTAACAGATCAGGGCAGAGGTTGAAGCTGCGGCGGCCAGAAATGGCCGCCGCTTTCGTTTTTGAAGCCCGGCGGGGTGCCGGGACGTCGTTCAGGGAAGATCGCTAGAACGAATTAATGCTCGGGTTTTTCCGGGCGGAATACGCCGACATTTTTGTAGCCTTCGTCCAGCAGGTGCGACGCATGCAGTTGGCTCATCACGCCGCGGGCGCAGTACAGCAGGTACTGTTTTTCCTTGTCGAGTTTCTGGAATGCCGTACTCAGACGATAAAACGGGATTGTTTCCACTTCTGCATTTTCCAGCTCCAGAGGGTTCACCTCTTCCTCTGTCGGGTGGCGAATGTCGATCACAATGGCATCGCCCGGCTCGGTGACAATTTCCACCGGCGGCGCATCTTCGCCCAGGTCTTGCATCACTTCGTCGATATTCTGCATCACCCGGTTGCCAATGGCGCGATCCAAAACGGTGAAGTCGAAGCGGGTTTCCTCGTGCAGGACTTTTTCCATTTTCGCGCGGGTGGTGGGCTTCACTGAAATCACACCGCAGTATTCCGGCATATTCGCCGCAAACTCCTCGGTGCCGATTTCGCGCGCGGTGCGGATGATGTCAGTCTTGTCGGATGTGATCAGCGGGCGCAGCACCAGGGTGTCGGTCACGCTGTCGATCACCGCGAGGTTTTTCAGGGTCTGGCTGGATACCTGGGCGATGGCTTCACCGGTCACTACTGCGTCTACGTCCAGCTCCTTGGCGACGGCGGAGGCGGCGCGCAGCATCATGCGCTTCAGGGTGACGCCCATATAGGAGTCGTCGACCTGCTCGAGGATTTCCGCCACCACTTCATCAAAGGGAACCGTGATGAATTTTACCCGGTGAGAGGCGCCGTATTTTTCCCACAGGTAAAACGCCACTTCCTTGACGCCCAATTCGTGCTGGCGTCCGCCGAGGTTGAAAAACAGGAAGTGGGTGCGAATGCCGCGCTTCATGGTGAGGTAGCTGGACACGGTGGAGTCGAAGCCGCCGGAAACCAATGAAAGTACCGGGTCCTGGGTGCCAAGCGGAAAGCCACCGAGGCCCTGATGCAGCTGTTCAATGACGTTGAGTTTGTCGTGGCGGACTTCCAGCTTGACGGTGATATCCGGGTTCTTGAGTTTTACCCCCGCTGCCTCGGTATTCTTGTTGAGGCCGCCGCCCACATACTGCTCTACGTCGAGGGACTGAAAATCGTGCTTGCCGGTGCGTTTAACGCGCACGCAGAAGGTCTTGCCCGCGAGCTGCGGCCCCCAGATCGGAAGGGTCTTCTGGTAGATGTCGTCCAGGTCGCCAAGGGGGAACTGCTGAACGCGGGCAAAGTTGGCAATGCCGGGAGTGTGCGCCAGTACCTCTTCAATGCGGTCGCAAAGGTGGGATACTGCATCGGGTGCAATGACATCAATTTTTTCCCAGTCTTTCTGCACCTTGATGCGGTCGTCCAGCTGCCGCATTAGCTTGCGCAGGTTGTCGGCAAGCTGGCGTGACATGCGCTTGCGTACCGGGTTGCTCTTGATGGTGATCTCTGGGAAAAACTTTACGACGAAGTGCATGTGAATGTGCCGGAACCGCTGTTGAATTTGAGGCCGGGATCGAACCATCGCGCTTCCCGGGAAAGGTGGCGAATTATAAACTCGCTATCGGGAATTTGCTTGTGGCACTAAAATGGTGCTTTTCGTGACTTGCTGGCCCCAAAATAGTGCATGCGGCTCTTTGGGGGCACCATTTTTGGGACTACTGTGTTTGTGCCGTAGTGGCAGGTGACTCAAAACCGGCCGCTGTTGTTGGGCTCAGCACCCCGGATAAGATCTATAGCCCGTTTGCCCCAATTTGGCACACTCCTTGCTTCGACTGTTGCCACAAGACAATGCGAATTGGCGCAACACATAACTTTTCATTCTTGGAGGACTGCAATGTCAGCGAAAACGCTCGGACTGATTAAAGAGAGCGAAGCCAAATGGGTAGACCTGCGCTTCACCGATACCAAAGGTAAGGAACAACACGTTTCCATTCCGTCTAAGGAAGTTGGCGGCGAGTTCTTCGAAGAAGGCAAGATGTTCGACGGTTCCTCCATCGCAGGTTGGAAGGGCATCAACGAATCCGACATGATCCTGATGCCGGACGACGAAACCTCTTTCCTGGACCCGTTCACCGACGAAGCGACTGTCATCATTCGCTGTAACATTGTCGACCCGATCACCGGCCAGGGCTACGAGCGCGACCCGCGTTCCATCGCGCTGCGCGCCGAGGAATACCTGAAGTCCACCGGTTTCGGTGATACCGCGCTGTTCGGTCCGGAGCCCGAGTTCTTCGTATTCGACGACATCACCTGGGGTGCCGAAATGGGTGGCGCCTTCTACAAAATCAATTCTGAAGAAGCGGCCTGGTCTTCCGGTGCCTCTTTCGCGGAAGGCAACATGGGTCACCGTCCGGGCGTTAAGGGCGGCTACTTCCCGGTTCCGCCGGTCGACTCCCTGCACGATATCCGCGCTGCCATGTGTTCCGCGATGGAAGCCATGGGCCTGGAAATTGAAGTACACCACCACGAAGTGGGTACTGCTGGCCAGTGTGAAATCGGCGTTGGCGCCAACACCCTGACCAAGAAAGCGGACGAGGTTCAGATCCTGAAGTACGCGGTACACAACGTAGCGCACGCTTACGGCAAAACCGCGACCTTCATGCCCAAGCCGCTGGTAGGTGACAACGGTTCCGGTATGCACGTGCACCAGTCCTTCAGCAAAGACGGCGTAAACCAGTTCGCCGGTGACGCTTACGCTGGCCTGTCTGAAACTGCCCTGTTCTACATCGGCGGTATCATCAAGCACGCGCGCGCTCTGAACGCGATCTGTAACTCTTCCACCAACTCTTACAAGCGTCTGGTTCCGGGCTTCGAAGCGCCGGTAATCCTGGCCTACTCCGCGCGCAACCGCTCTGCGTCCATCCGTATTCCGTTCGTGCCGAGCCCGAAAGGCAAGCGTATCGAGACCCGCTTCCCGGATCCGACCGCCAACCCGTACCTGGCCTTTGCAGCCCTGCTGATGGCTGGCCTCGACGGCGTGAAGAACAAGATCCACCCGGGCGACGCTGCGGACAAGGACCTGTACGACCTGCCGGCAGAAGAGCTGGCCGAGTACCCGACCGTTGCTTCCAGCCTGGAACAGGCTCTGGACTGCCTGGATCAGGACCGCGCGTTCCTGACCGAAGGTGGTGTATTCACCGACGACGCCATCGACGCCTTCATCGAACTGAAGCGCGAAGAGGTGCAGCGTGTGAACATGACCACTCACCCGGTTGAGTTCGAGCTGTATTACTCTGTATAAAAACGGCGAGAGCGCCCCGGCCTTAAACGCCGCAGGCGCTACCGTTTAAAACGGAGTATCATCTGAGCGCCGCCGCCGGGCTCTGTTCATACAGCGGTCTGGTGAGAACGGTGCAAAGATGACGAGAAAGCCCACACCCGCAAGGTGTGGGCTTTTTTTATGCGGGTAGAGGAGAGAGGAGTACACTAGCCTTTACTATGCAACCTCAAATAGAAAGTGAGAGGCAGGAAAGCCCATGATCAGGTGGATTGCACTGCTGGCGGTGTTGCTGGCTGCGCCGGTTCTGGCGCAGCAGGACTCGGCGGCCGATGACAAAAAGGCGAGTGGCACCTCAGGTGGCAGCGTATACAAGATTGTCGGACCGGATGGCCGGGTGACATTCAGTGACAGCCCCCCCGCTGGCCAGAAAGCCGAGAAGGTCGAGATAGGCCCCATCAACGTACAGCCCATCGCGCCGAAGCAGCCGTTGCGGACACGTAAGCTGTCCCCCGGGGATAGGCGCGACCGCGATGACTACGAGGGCCCGGTTAACTTTGCGATCGTGAGCCCCGCCAATGACGCCACCATCCCGCCGGGGCAGCGGTTTGTCGTGCTGCAGGTCGCCCTCGACCCTGTCCCCAAAGACGGCTACGAATTCTTTGTTGTGGTTGACGGTCAGCGCTGGTCGGGTACGTCGTCCGGTACCAGCCTGGATATCTCGGCACTGGAGCGCGGCACGCATACGATACAGGCGGTGTTGCTAGGTGCTGGTGGGCGCCCCCTGGCCCAGTCCCAGGCCATCCAGGTCCATGTAAAGCGTCCCGGTGGTCAGATCCCCGATTTCCCTGCCGAACAGGCGCCGCAGATGCCGAAGTTACCCCAGGCCCCCGGCGTCGCCAGGCCCCCCAAACCACAGCCGCGCTAACCGACCGCCTCGCTAACTGCGAGGGCGGCGGCAATACCCTGCCGCAATGACCTTGAGCGCCGGGGGCTCCCCACCCGGTGCCCAAATCGCTGGACGCGCCCGTCCGCGCTCGCCCGACACCCCCGTAACTTGCCCCGCGCCCGTTTCTGAGCATCAAAGCTGGCTGTTTTTTGCTCTGTGCACGATTTTGGTGCATCATCTTGTGAGGTCGGCCACCGGCGCCCCTGAAACCCTCTCCTGTGTCCGGTTTTTTGCGCCATTTTGGTTTGCTTCTTGCACTCCCAATAGGCGAGCCGAAGCAATGAACGAAATCGGACCCCCTGAATGCTCAATGATCGCCAGCTACGCCTGCTTTTGGACAACCTTACCTCGGCCGTTTTGGTGCTCGATGAAAACCTGTCCCTCTGCTACCTGAACTCGGCTGCCGAGGATCTGGTGGCGGCTTCCAGCGCCCGCTCTATTGGCCTGCCTCTCGACGAGGTCGTGCGCGAGTCTCGCTCCTCTGAGCAGGCGCTGCGCTCGGCACTGGCCACCGGCGAAAAATACACGGTCCGGCGCGCCTTGTGGCTGCTGCACAACCTGGAAGAGTGCACCGTGGACTACTCGGTGACACCCCTCACCGAGCTGGGCCTGTTGCTGCTGGAGGTCCAGTCCATGGACCGCCTGCTGCGCATCGCACGTGAAGATGCGCTGATCTCAGCCCAGGAGACCACGCGCAACCTGGTGCGAGGCATGGCCCACGAAGTGAAAAATCCGCTGGGAGGAATTCGCGGAGCGGCACAGTTGCTGCAAAGGGAATTGAGTGACCTGGAGGATGACGGCCTCGGTGAGTACACCCAGATCATCATCGAAGAGGCAGACCGACTGCGCAATCTGGTGGACCGGATGCTGGGGCCGCGCCAGCCGGTGAGGTTGCAATCGGTCAACGTGCATTCAATCACCGAGCGCGTGGCGCAGCTGATCGAGGCCGAGTGCGACGGGGCGTTGATCATCCGGCGGGACTACGACCCGTCGATTCCGGATATTCCGGCTGATAGCGAACAGCTGATTCAGGCGGTACTGAATATTGCCCGCAACGCGATGCAGGCGATTGCCGAAAGCATTGGCCTGGAGGAAGGAGACCTGACCATACGCACCCGGGTGCAGCGGCAGTTCACCATCGGCCGGAGGCATTGTCCGCTTGTATGCCGCATTGACATCGTGGACAACGGCCCGGGAATTCCGGAAGACATCCGCGAGCGGATTTTTTATCCGATGATTTCCGGGCGCGCCGAGGGCTCGGGGCTGGGGCTTTCCATCTCCCAGCACATCATTAACCAGCACCGGGGGCTGATCAAATGCGAGAGCCAGCCCGGGCAGACGGAATTCCAGATTTATTTACCACTGGCGAATGAGTAGCAAAACGGCGAACAAGCCAGTGGCAAAACCAAGACCAGAACTATTAGAACGTAATCACAGAGCCGGAAAAGTACTATGAACAATCGCGTATGGATCATTGATGACGACCGCTCCATCCGCTGGGTGCTGGAGCGCGCCCTTTCCCGGGCGGGGATCGAAACAACCTGCTATGAAAATGGCGACCGCGCGCTGGACGATTTTTACAGCGAATCACCAGATGTGGTGATCAGCGACATTCGCATGCCCGGCTCGGATGGTTTCAAGCTGCTGCAACGATTCCAGGCCGAACGCCCCGCCCTGCCCATCATCATCATGACTGCCCACTCGGATCTCGACAGTGCGGTAGCTGCTTACCAGGGTGGCGCTTTCGAATATCTGCCCAAACCGTTTGATGTCGATGAGGCCGTGGCGGTCACACGCCGCGCGCTGGCACATGCCAACGAGCAGGAACCGGAAGAGCCGGTGATCATCGAAAATGGTACCGGCAATAAGGAAATTATCGGCGAGGCGCCGGCGATGCAGGAAGTATTCCGTGCAATCGGCCGCCTTTCCCACTCCAATATCACCGTGCTGATCAACGGTGAGTCCGGTACCGGTAAAGAGCTCGTGGCAGCGGCGCTGCACAATCATAGCCCGCGTAAAAATCAGCCGTTTATCGCACTCAATATGGCTGCGATCCCCAAGGATCTGATGGAGTCCGAGCTGTTCGGGCACGAGAAAGGGGCGTTTACTGGCGCAAGTTCACAGCGCGCCGGTCGCTTCGAGCAGGCCAACGGCGGCACCCTGTTTCTGGATGAAATCGGGGACATGCCCGCAGAGACCCAGACCCGTCTGCTGCGGGTATTGGCAGACGGCGAGTTTTATCGGGTCGGTGGCCACACTCCGGTAAAAGTAGACGTGCGAATTATCGCTGCCACCCACCAGGATCTCGAGCGGCTGGTCGAACAACACAAGTTCCGCGAAGACCTTTTTCACCGCCTCAACGTTATTCGTATCCACATTCCCCGTCTCGCCGACCGTCGCGAAGATATCCCGCGCTTGGTGCGTCACTTCTTCAACAGCGCCGCCAAGGACCTCGGGGTCGAGCCGAAAATCCTGTTAAAGGAGACGGAAGAATACCTCTCCGGGCTGGACTGGCCGGGTAATGTGCGACAGCTGGAGAACACCTGCCGCTGGATCACGGTGATGGCCTCCGGCCGCGAAGTACTCGTCGATGACCTGCCACCGGAACTTCATCAGCAGGGTGCCACCACCGAGGCACCGCAGGACTGGCAAAAGGCATTGCGTCTTTGGGCCGACCAGGCATTGGCCACCGGGCAGCGGGAGATTCTCAGCGAGGCGGTGCCCGCCTTCGAGCGTGCCCTGATCGAGATCGCGCTCAAGCACACCGCCGGACGCAAACGCGATGCGGCCGAACTGCTCGGGTGGGGACGCAACACCCTGACCCGCAAATTGAAAGAACTGGGTATGAATGGCGGCGAAGACTGACGCTTCTGTTTGACTCCCACACGGAGCTTCGCCTCGAAGCTCAAATCACAACAGCGCCCGGCCAGCCCGGGCGCTGTTGCTTTTACTGGTTGTGTATATGTGTAAACCCCCGGCATCTACGGGGTATGGGGCTTGATGATCGTGAGGATGATCTCTCCGACATCGAAGCCCCACTTGGTCAGATCGGATTCGGCGATCAGTATCCGCTCATTGACCAGGTACATGCGGTCGTCGACGTCGACGTTTATCTGTCGATCGCCATAGGGTACCTTGAGGGTGTAGCGGAAAAATCCGGCATTGCCGCTGACCCTCACCGTGGCCTCGCCGACCACGTCTTCCGCACTGGCGCCGTACCGCCTTACTCCACCGGATTGCTGTTGGGGAATTAGGTGCCAGTTGCGGTACTGGATTTCGCCGTCGTCAAACTCGAAGCGTTCCGCGAGGAGCCCTTTGCCATCTTTCCAGCTTCCTTTCAGGGTGGCGGAGAACCGCCTGGTGACCGTGCCACTGCGATCCTTGACCACACCGTACGCCTCCAGATCACCCTTGAAGAATTGCTCGGGGATGAAGGCGGGCTCGCGCTTTGCGTAATCCTCTACTGTAGCGCCGCCACAAGAGGCGATGAGCAGTGATGCGAACAGCAGTAACGCGCAATAGTGGAGCCTGAGCATATTGGTATACCGGGAAATTGGTTGTATGAACTAACTACGCTTGCCAGACTCTAGTGGATCAGCTGTTAAAGGCAAAGGTCTGTATTCGCCCGGGAGATCATTGCGGTCGAATCGGGTGCAGCTTGGCCCTTAAAAAATATGGCGAAATAACGACCGTGGCGACATCATTGAATCAAATCACTGAAAATATCGCCGCAAAAACGCCGTTAATGTTTTAGTTCTGGTCGAAATGAGAAGGAAGTGGAAAGAAAAGTTATCTGGTAGACGATCTGACCGTGAGCCAAACTGGATAAACGAGTCCGGGGAAGGTCATGATTGCTGACGAACTGTTCCAACGCATACCACTGGCGGCGATATATCTTTTTACTGTGTTTGTCGTGCTGGCTGCCATCGGTCTGGGGTGGCTATTGGGGCGCCACTACATCCGTACGGTTCGGCCCGAGAAAGAGCCCTCCATCGGCAGTGCGGTAACCGCAACCCTTGGCCTCCTGGCCTTCCTGCTGGCGTTTACCTTCAATATGACCGCGAGTCGTTATAACGAGCGCAAGGCGCTGTTGCTGAATGAAGTGAATGCCATTCACACCGCTTACCTGCACGCCGACTTTCTCACGCCCGACGCAACGCGCAAGGCTCAGAAGCTACTGATTGAATACACCGAGCTGCGGGATTTCAAGGTACATGAAACGGAAATAACGGCGGAAGCGCTGGCTCAAAGTGTCGCGATACAGAATCAACTGTGGCGACTGGTCGAGCAGCATGTCGCCCAGGGTTACAACCCCGGCTACCTGCGCCAATTTGTTGAGCCGGTAAGCAGCGTCATAAATTTCCACAATTCGCGGGTGGTTGTCGGTCTGGGATACCGCATACCCGGACCTATCTGGATCGCGCTGTATTTTTTGACGGGGCTGGCCATGTTCGCAATCGGATTTCAGTTTGGGATCAGCCGGCTGGGATCGGTACAGGTTGCGCTTACTCTTGGGCTTACTTTTGCCACCGTAATCCTGCTGATTGCCGATCTCGACCGCGCCACCGAGGGCCTGATCATTGTCGACCAGAGCCCGATGGGGGAAATGAAACAGGTGCTACAGCAACAACAGTCAGGTCGATGAGTCGCTCCCGGATTCGTCCTGCTCCAGGACTGACTCTTCTCGGGGTGGAATCAGCGGTTGATCATTGCTGATGAATTCGCGCATAAAAATTTCCCAGAAGGCCATGAACAGTGCCGCTAACAGAGGGCCTATCGCAAAGCCGCTGATTCCGAACATCAGCAGTCCGCCAACGGTGGAAAACAGCACGATATAGTCAGGCAGTTTGGTGTCGCGGCCGACCAGGATCGGGCGCAGGATATTGTCCACCAGGCTGATCACCGCAACGCCGTAGATCATCAGCACCGTCGCTTTCACCGTGTCGCCGGTAGCGTAAAGGTACAGACCCGCCGGGAACCAGATAATCGCTGCGCCGACTGCCGGCAGCAGCGAAAGTACCGTCATCACAACACCCCACAACAGCGGTGCGGGCAGATCAAGAACCCAGAAAATGACACCACCAAGTGCGCCCTGGGTGACGGCGACCACAAGATTGCCTTTGATGGTCGCACGGGTAACTTCGGCAAATTTTGCCAGCAGAAGCTTTTCGCGTTCGTCGCCCAGTGGCAGCGCCCGAATCAGCAGTGCGACGAGTGAGTTCCCGTCCCGAATCAGGAAAAATGTCAGGTACAGCATCAACCCGAGGCTGACGAAGAAGTTCAGCGTATTCTGACCGAGCGCCAGTGCGTTCTTGGCGATCAGGCTGCCGGCCGTCATCAGGCCGCCGAGGAGGCGCTCCTTAAGTCCGTCAAAATCCAGGCCGATACGCTCCAGTGCCGCATTTACGCCCGGAAAGGCAGCGCGAACCTGCTCTACTTTTGCTCCGAGATTTATTTCACCCGCCTGCACCTTCTGGTACAGACCGGCCACTTCGCTGACAAACGAGCTCGCCACGAGCAGTACCGGTATTACCACCACCACGATACACAGCAGCAGGGTGGCCAGAGCAGTGAGGTTGGGCCATCTCGGAAAGCGTCTTAAAAGGTAGCGATACAGGGGGTGGAAGATCAGTGCTACCGCACAGGCCCAGAAAATGGCAGTGAAAAAGGGTTTCAGCAGGAAGCCAAAGGCGATGGTCACCAGCAGCAGCGTGAAGATAAACGAGCGTCTTTCCAGTCTTTCCTGCACCGGAGCGTCCTTGTTTGTTGTTATGGGTTTGTTGTTATGAGTTTGTAGTTCTGTGAATAACCACCGGCCGCAAAGGCATGGCCGCAATCAGCAGTCAGAAAACAGATAGGTATGAAAACAGATAGGCGCAGGGTTTACCAGCGGCGGTAACCACAGGTGTCCACGTGGAACCGGATACCGCTGTAGATGCCGAGGCCCATGTTCCACCTGCGGCCGACCTTCCTGTGAATGCGACGCAGCTTGGGTAGCAGCTGTTTGCGGGTGTATTCGTCCTCGGGAATCATGTCGAGACCGCAGAAGTGCATGTGCTTGCTGGTGCGTGCACCCCCGGCCTTGGCGTTGTAGGAAGACGTTCGCCAGCCGGACAGTACGTGAACCGGGCCGATGGCTGGGATGATATAGTCCCGCAGTACCTTGAGGGTATCCACCATGGTTTCCCAGTTTTCTTCCGGGGGAATGGCGAATGGCGGCTCGCCAATCTTCTGCCAGTCGGTGCCCTGGCGCATCAGCTCAAACGGCGGCACCACGTCGTCGACTTCGTTGATCTTGAGGAAGTGTTCCAGTTTCTCGAAGTGCGCGCGGTGGTCGTCTTCATCGAGGAATTTCTCAAACGCGATTGCTGTGGCTGCGGTGTAGCCCTTGATCTTGTAGATCAGGGGCACATCCGGGTCGAGGGGTTCCGGCATTGGCACCGGTTCGATGTATTCCACCGGGCTGACGATACGCTCTGCCAGCTCTCGTACTTTTTCCACGGTCAGCACAAGCAGCACCAGGCTACAGATCAGTACCAGGGCAACTATCCAGATGACGCGGCGACGCTCAATGTGGATGTCGATAAATTCGTGATCGGGTGTTTCCTTGATATCCATCGTGTACTGCTCAATCAACTCCGGATAGGTGTGGTGCGTCCGTTACCAGCGGCGAAACCCGCAGGTGTCCACGTGAAAGCGCACCCCGCTGTAAATACCCAGGCCCATGTGACTCTCGGGGCCCAGGCGCGCATGCAGGTTGCGCAGTTCCTCGATCAGCTCTTTGCGGCTGATATTCGAGCGCGGTACGAGGTCCAACCCGCAGAACGTTTTGTGCTTGCTCTTGCTGGATCCTCCGGCCTTGCGGTTGTAACCGTCGGTGCGGAACGCGGATACCACATCCACCGGGCCGATACTGGGGACCAGCTCATCGCGAACCAGTTTCAGCGTGGCGACCATATTTGGCCAGTAATCCCGTGGCGGAATCGCAAACGGTGGTTCGTTGATATCCAGCCAGTCGGAGCCTTGACGCAGAAGGTTTTCCGGCTCGGTCGCATCTGCCACGCCGGCGTCTTTGAGGAAGTCCGCCAGTTGCCCGAACTCACGCCGGTTGCCGCGCTCACGCAGAAACTGGTTAAAGCTGGCGTGGGTGGCGACACGATAGCCCTTGAGCTCAACATAGGGCTTTTCCAGTGCTTTGAAGTACAGGTATAGCCACAACAGGAGCAGTAATAGCAGCAGCAATAACGCGACACCAACGACGACCCACCAGTTGGTCTGCTGGTTCGGGGGAAGATGGTCGTAGCGGCGCTTAAACATAGAGAAACGATTGCCCGACGGCATGCATGCTGCCTGATTGCCCTTGCTGGCGTTCTGAATGTTGCTCCCGTTTCCCTGTTCGGAAAACGGGCCCCTCATATGACTATAGCTATGTGCGGGGTGGGCGTCGGGCACAAAAAAGGCGATCCGGAGATCGCCTTTGGAGAGCGGCAATGGCTTCACCACTACCGGACTTTATGTCAATGCGTCAGGCCTTGGGGCCAGCCGCCTTGATCTCATCGCTGACTGCGAATTTCTCGATATTGTCAGCGAACAGCGCGGCCAGCTTGCTGGCGGCGGCATCGTAAGCGCCGGCATCGGCCCAGGCATTGCGGGGGTTGAGGTAGGACTTGTCCACACCCGGTACCTGCTTTGGAATATCCAGGTTCATCACTTCCAGGCGCTCCGTTTCGGCATTCTCGAGCGCGCCGCTCTGGATTGCCGCGATCACCGCGCGGGTAACCGGAATCGGGAAACGCTTGCCCTTTTCGCCGGAGCCACCGGTCCAGCCGGTGTTGACCAGGTAGACTTTAGAGTCGAAATCCTCGATACGCTTCATCAGCAGGTCGGCGTACTCGCGCGGTGCGCGGGGCATGAACGGTGCACCGAAACAGGTGGAGAAGGTCGGGTGGATACCCGCCTCCGCGCCGAGCTCGGTAGAGCCTACGCGGGCGGTGTAGCCGGAAAGGAAGTGATAGGCCGCAGCCTCCTTGGACAGGACGGAAACCGGGGGCAATACACCGGTCACGTCACAGGTCAGGAAGATGACATTCTTCGGCTCGCCGGCGCGGTTCTCCAGCTGGCGCATTTCCACATGCTCCAGCGGGTAGGAGCAGCGGCCATTTTCGGTCAGGCTGGTGTCGTCGTAATCCGGCACACCGGCATCGTCGGTCACCACGTTCTCGACGATCGCGCCAAAGCGGATGGCATCCCAGATCACCGGCTCGTTCTTCTGGCTCAGGTTGATGGTTTTGGCGTAGCAGCCGCCTTCCATGTTGAACACGCCGCCCTTGGCCCAGCCGTGCTCGTCGTCGCCGATCAGGTAACGCTCCGGGTCTGCAGACAGGGTGGTCTTGCCGGTGCCGGACAGGCCGAAGAACAGGCATACATCGCCGTCTTTGCCCACGTTGGCCGCGCAGTGCATCGGCATCACGTCTTTTTCCGGCAGCAGGAAGTTCTGCACGGAGAACATGGCCTTTTTCATCTCGCCGGCATAGCGCATGCCCGCCAGCAGCACCTTGCGCTGGGCGAAGTTGATGATCACGCAGCCTTCGGAATTGGTGCCATCGCGGGAGGGGTCACACTCGAAGTTGGCCGCGTGCAGGATGCGCCACTCTTCCTTGCCCTTGGGATTGTACTTTTCCGCGCGGATAAACATGTTGCGACCGAACAGGTTGTGCCATGCGGTCTGGGTGGTCACTTTCACGGGGATATAGTGGTCTTCGTCCTGGCCCACGTGCAGCTGCTGCACGAAGCTGTCGTGGCTGGCGACGAAGTCTTCGACGCGGGCCCAGAGGGCGTCGAACTTGTCTGCCGAGAAGGGGCGGTTCACGCTGCCCCACTCGATATTGTCGGAAGTCGAAGGCTCCTCAACCACAAAACGGTCTGCAGGTGAGCGGCCGGTGCGAGCGCCGGTCACGGCTAGCAGTGCACCGGTATGCGTGAGGTGACCCTCTGCGCGCTTCAGTGCCTGCTCTACCAGTTGAGCGGGCGCCAGGTTGGACATTACCTGCACCGTGTCGTCTTGCTGTGCCATTCGTTTATTACCCATGAAAGTTGTATCACTGAAATAAATAGTAGGGGGTGCCGCCTAATACCGCGAGTCAGTACCGCGACCAGGCCTAGCTGGCCGGCGCATTATGGCAAACTTCAAATTCTGATCACAGGAAAAATCGTACAAACTTTGATCTAAAACAGCGTTGTCAGGGAAAAAAATCACGAAAATTCATTCAAAATTATGATGTAGTTTTTTTACTTCATAATTTTGGGGAATATTGGGTGTTCTGTAGTTTTTACTACAGCGGCGTTTGCAGCGGGAGCGGGTCCGCCGGGGCTGTCAGGCCCGAGCTGTTCAGCAGACGATGGGGGTACCTGACATGAAAAACGCGCCATCTGGCGCGTTGGGTTTGGTCGAGGAAGGCCGGGATCAGTGCACGGTATGCGGTGGGGCGTTGAACAGTTCTTCGACCTTGTCCCGGTCAAAGTGATAGGTCTTGTTGCAGAACTGGCAGTCTGCCGTGATCTCGCCACCCTGCTCTTCCAGCAGCTGGTAGACATCCTCGGGCCCCATGGCGATCAGCGCGCGCGCGCTGCGCTCGGCGGAGCAGCTGCATTTGAAGCGGATATTCGCCGTGCCCAGGCTCGCCGGCTCCAGCTGGTGAAACAGGCGTACCAGCAGCTCTTCGTGGGGCAGGCTGTGCAGCTCTTCCGCGGTAACCGTAGAGGCCAGGTGCACCCCGGTCTCCCAGGCATCGTCGTTTTCCGCCGGAGAGGCGGCATTGTTGCCCGGCAGCACCTGCAGCATGATGCCGCCGACGGTGTCCTCACTGGATTCGATCCAGAAGCGGGTCTGCAGCTGCTCTGACTGGGTAAAGTAGTCCTCCAGGCACTCGGCCAGGGTGTCTTTTTCCAGCGGCACGATACCCTGGTAGCGCTCGCCCTCCTGCGGGTCCACGGTAATCACCAGCGCACCGCGGTTGCCGACCAGCTCACGCAGGGTTGCCCCTTCCTTGATATCCGCGCCTTCCTCCACGCGCGCCAGACCGCGCACATCGCTGTGATGGGTACACTCGGCCACCAGCAGGGGAACGTCGCCCTCGCCGCGCGCCTGCAGCATCAGGATGCCCTCAAACTTGAGGGTGGTGGAAAGCAGGCAGGCAGCGGCGAGGAACTCACCCAGCAGGCGCTGCACCGGCAGCGGCAGCTGATTGTGCTCCAGTACCTCCCGGTAGGCATCGGTAAGCGTGACCAGCTGGCCACGGATATCGTGCTTGGAGAAGATGAAGCGTTCCAACTGGTCGGACATGATTGAGTGCCTCGCTGAAAATTTGGGGTGGCGATTTTAGAGCCTGCCGCGCCCAAATACGATGGCCTTATATGATAGTGACTGCAGGCTGGCGATGGTCAGGGCCGGCCTAGCCGCAGTATTGCCGGACGCGGGCTTCCAGTTTGCGGGCCTCGACCTGTCGCTGGCGCTCGCTGATGGTGGACTCGTTGCCCTCGGCGTCTACGAAGTACACCGGCCCCTTGAGGATTTTGAGCTGCTTGCGTGCGCGGGCGCAGGCGATCTGCCGCTGCTGACGCGCCTTTGACTGTTCAGACTGTTTGCGCGCGGCGTATTCGCGCTCGATCTGGCCGGCGCGGCTGCGATCGGGGAAGTCCTGTTTGCGGGTTGGCGCTGCGCTGTTGACCGGCTTCAGGCGGCCCTCGAGAGACTCCGCCTTGGCTTCCACCGGTGGCCGGTCACCGAAGTGTACCTTGCCGTCTTTGTCCACCCAGCGGTACAGTTCCTCCGCGCTGGCGTTCAGCGCCAGCAGGGCAATGCCCATCATCACCAGTCGGCCCACCATCTGTATTCCCCCAAGCATCCCCAGTTTCTGTCCTTATAAATGCGCCGGTTACCGGCTACTGCACCTGGCCCAGCTCCGCCTCGGACCCGCTCCGCTCGGCGAGGGAGCTGAACAGCCCCCGGGAGTGGCGGTCGGGAATCTGGTAGGTTTGCAGAATAAACGGTTGCTGCTCGAGGGCGGAAGCGGCATCCAGCACCATGCGGTACCCGGCGCTGTCTTTCAGCTCCACGAAACCCTCGTCGGAAGCTTCCATTAATTGTGCGAACTGCTGGAAGTCCTGAATGGCCTCACCATTGACGGACTCGATGATCCAGTTTTTCCAGTCGTGGTAGCCCAGGTTGACCGGTGCCGGCAGCACCTTGAGGGCCACGACCAGTTCCTGCTGGTCGGGGCTGGACCACTGGTTGCGGGCGTAGAGATATTCGATCGGTGCCTTGGAGTGCCAGTTGTTACCCCAGCGTTTGATCAGGTTCATATTCAGCGGCACAAATACCACGCCGCCATAGATGTAATAGCGCGGACGCTGGTCGAATTTCTCACCCTGTACCAGCGAGCGGGATGGCGGTGTCGCCGCGAGGGTAATCTCGGCGTCCACGATTTCGCCATTGCGGGCAATACGTACCGGGAGCTTGTCTCCCACATGGTATTTGTCCACAGCGTAGTGGTAATTGGTGCGCTGGTTTTCACGCCATTCGATGGTGCGGTCGGCGGCGATATCGAAGCCGTCCACCTGCAACAGCACGTCCCCGGGCTGCAGTACCTGCGCGGCAGAGGCGTCTTCAAATACCCGCACCACCAGTGCCCCTTCCTGATCTTCCGTGAGGCCGGCGGCCGCTTTCATCGACGGGCTTTCCAGGCTCTGGGTGACCGCACCCAGTTCCGGGAACCCCTGATGTACGCCGTCTTTTGCGTCCTCAAGCACGTGGCGGATCACGCTGGGTGGCACAAAGTAGCCCAGGTTTTCCGCGCCCTTGCTGTGATTTGTCTGCATCGCCACGCCAACGATACGCCCATCGGAGATCACCGGCCCGCCGCTGTTACCGGGATTGATGGCGGCGTCGATCTGGCCTGCCATCAGGTAACTTTCGGCGTGCGCATAGTACTGGTGCTCTATACGGGAGAGTACGCCGCGGGTGATGGAGAGGGACTTGCCGCCAATGGGGTAGCCGTAAACCGTGACTTCTTCCTGCAGGTCCGGCAACTTGCCGAGGGCGAGGGGCCGGGTGTCATCGAAGAAATTCTCGTCTTCCACCGTGAGCAGGGCAAGGTCGGCGTCGTGAGAGACGAACTTGACCCGCGCGCGGAATTTCTGCGCGTCACCGTGGCGCTGCACCTGGATAAAACTGCCATTGGCGACCACGTGGGCGTTGGTGAGGATCTGCTGCCCCTTGATCACCGCGCCGGAGCCGGACAGCTGCTGGGCGTTGAGCAGGGCCCAGGGATTGAAGTAGTCGGGGGCGGCGGCGGTGGTGTAGATCTTGATGATCGAGCGCTTCAGCTGCTCCCGCTCGCGGTTGTCGGCACTGGCGGCCTGGGAAAAACAGAAGATCAGCAGGCACAGAGTCAGCAGGTGTTTCATTGCGGCTTCTTGGTTATTCGTTGGTTTGGGGCAGTTTAGCACTTTGGCAGCTAAGTGCTTTCGGCTGCGGCGCTCCTGAAAAGATCCACCCAGCCCCCGGCCTTAGCGCCGAGCATTCACTCAGTCCTGTGATTCGCGGATGAACCTGTGAATCTGGCGGCGTTGCTTTTTGTTCGGCCGCTCGTGGGTAATCGTCGCGTTGCTGGCCTTGCGCTCTGCCGCGAACTGCTCGCGCCTGGCGATGCTTTCCTCGGTCTCCCGGTACAGCGTCTGCGCGATGTCTGCGCCGCGACGCTGGTCGGAGAGCGCAATCACTTCCACGACTTTCTCATCAAATCCCTGGCGGATGGTGAGAAGCATGCCAGTGGAGATGTCCTTGCTGGCCTTCACCCGCTGACCATTGGCATGCACCTTGCCGCCCTCGATGGCCTGTTTGGCGATGCTGCGGGTCTTGAAGAAGCGTGCGGCCCAGAGCCATTTGTCGATACGTACTTTTTCCATCAAAACTCTAAAACAATGATGATTGTGAATAGAACCAAGAATTGGTTCGAAGCAAATAAGTCGATGTGAAGGGTGGGTGCCGGGTGCAGCTTTTCAGGAGCGTCAGCGACAGGATGTCGCTGCCGCAGCGCCCAGGGATGGGTTCACCGCGGTCCTGAAAAGCTGCACCCGGCACCCGCCCGCCACAGGGGCCAAGCGTAAGCTCGGGCTAGGATTTGCGGACCCCGACGATTTCATCGAAATCGTGAATCGCCGGAAACTCGGTAATTTCGCGCGCGGGGTTCTTGCTGTCCGGCTGGCGGATACACAGCAGGTGCTCGATACCGTATTCCCGCGCGGCGCCCAGCACATGCAGGTTGTCATCCACAAACAGCGTGCGCGATGGGTCGAAGGGCTGGCATTCCTGCAGGGAGTGCCAGAACAGCACACTTTCTTTCGCGTGACCGAGGTCGTGGGAGGAAATTATTTCATCCAGCCACTGATCGATACCGGTAATTTCCAGTTTATGGCCCAGGCCGTCCGGGTGCGCATTGGTCACCAGCAGTGCGCGCTTGTCCATTTCCCGCAGGCTGCGCAGAAAGTTGTCGGTATGCGGACGCAGAGCAATGCGGTCTTCGATTTCGCGGTAGATGGCGGGGACATCCAGCTTTAGCACGTCGGACCAGTGGTGCAGGCAGTACCAGTCCAGTGTCCCGCGCAACTCGTCGGTCATCTGGATCACCAGTGCCTGCGCTTCGGACACCGGGATACCATTGGCCTCCGCGTAGCGTTGCGGCAGGTGTTCCATCCAGAAATGGTTGTCGTAGTGCAGATCCAGCAGGGTGCCGTCCATATCCAACAGCACCGTATCGATCCGGCTCCAGTCCAGCATAACTCTATCCACTTGCTGCCCGGCCGGGCAGCTGTACAAAAAAACGGCGCCCATTATGCCCCTAAGCCCGGCGTACCACCAAATCTGCGCGGATCAGGCCAAACACCAGCAGCGCCTGGGCGCCATAGTAAGTCAGCATGATCCAGGTGCCCGCCAGTGGTACCGGACCGACGAAGCGGTTGATGGCAATCAGCGCGTCGGAAACCATAAACGTCACCGCGCCCGCAAACAGCAGCGACGAACCGCTGCGGTGGGCTGCCGCTGACAGCGCCATGATCACAATCGCCACAATGTAGAACACGACCGGCAGCGCCAGTTCGCCGGCGCCTGGCAGTACCTGTCGTGCCAGTAACAGCGCCGCGAGTATCACCGCGGTCCCGCGCAGGGCAAAGCGTCGGCTGCTGGCGTCTGCCGCGCGCAGAAAATTGCCGGCGTAGGTCAGCTGTGCCAGCAGAAAGGCGCCCAGGCCGAAGACAAAATGGTTGTTGAAGGGGATTGCCAGCAGCACATCACCGGTGGCGGAAAAGGCCAGTGCGGCCACGGCCAGCGCACGGCCTGTTCCCCGGAGGTCCCTCGCCGCCAGCGCTGCCAGCGCGAGGATTGGCACGATCTTCAGTGCCGCCATCCACAGCGCGTCGGCACCGGACGCGTCCAGCCCCATATACACAACGCTGCCCAGGATAAACAGTGCGATGAGGGGGAAATTGCGGGCGGAAGACTCTGGCTGTGTGGTCATCGCGGCGTCGAGCATGTTGAACTCCGGTGTCTTTCTTTATTTATGTCTTTTTATCTTTGTAATGCTTGCGGGTATTCTTGACCGAGTATTCGTCAAAGCAGCTGGCGGTTCAATCCACAGGATCGAGATATTCTAACGATTCCAGAAGCCGCCGACCCAACCCATCACCTCACGGAGTGACAGATGAAGGCCAATAATATTCTCGAAACCATCGGCAATACCCCCCATGTGCGGCTCAACCGCCTGTTTCGGGACGATATCGAAGTGTGGATGAAGGTCGAGCGATTTAATCCCGGTAGCAGCATCAAGGACCGGATTGCCCTCGGCATGGTAGAGGATGCCGAGGCCAGCGGTGCGCTTAAGCCTGGTGGCGTCATTGTCGAGCCGACCTCCGGCAACACCGGTATCGGCCTTGCCATGGTGGCAGCGGTAAAGGGCTACCGGCTGATTCTGACCATGCCGGAGTCCATGTCCGTGGAACGCCGCCAGATCATGAAGGCCCTGGGCGCGGAGCTGGTGCTCACACCCAAGGAAAATGGCATGCCCGGAGCTATCGCCAGGGCGGAAGAAATTCTGGCCGAGCATGCGAATAGCTGGATGCCCCAGCAGTTCAAAAATCCGGCCAACGTGACGGCGCACAAAAATACCACCGCGCAGGAGATTCTCGCCGACTTTCCGGAAGGTCTCGACTATCTGATTACCGGGGTGGGTACTGGTGGCCATATCACCGGTTGCGGTGAAGTGTTGAAGGAGTCCATGAAAGACCTGCAGGTGCTGGCGGTAGAGCCGGAGAAATCCCAGGTGATTGCGGGCAAGGAGAAGGGCATGCACCGCCTGCAGGGAATTGGCGCCGGTTTTGTGCCGGAGGTACTGAACCGGGAGGCACTGGACGGCACCATTCCGGTCAGCGAAGAGGACAGCTTTGAAATGGCCCGCCAGTGTGCGCTGAAAGAGGGAATCTTTGTGGGTATCTCATCGGGCGCATCCCTCGCCGCGCTCAAGCAGCGGGAAAAGGACCTGGCACCGGGTAGCCGCGTACTGGTGTTCAGTTACGACACCGGCGAGCGCTACCTGTCCATCGAAGACCTGTTCAGCGCCTGACCAAATGCGAAGGGTCGCGGCGGGATCGGCCAACAATTCCTGCCGCGTCGCGCGTATAATCATTCGCTTCAGTATTTTAAGAGCTTTTTAGGGGGAATCATGGATAACGTAGTAAGCAGGGAGCTGCTGGATCAGGTCATCGCCATTTCGGTGAGGGCGGGCGAGGCAATCCTCGAAGTGTATAACGCCAGTGGCGAGATCGAAGTGGATACAAAGTCCGATGATTCCCCGGTCACCGCGGCAGATCTGGCGGCGCACAAGATTCTCGCCCCGGCCCTGGAAAAGCTGGTGCCGGGTGTGCCGGTACTGTCCGAAGAAGGCGAAATGCCCTCTTACGACCAGCGCGGCAAGTGGGCGCGCTACTGGATCATCGACCCGCTGGATGGCACCAAGGAATTCATTCGTCGCAATGGTGAGTTCACTGTGAACGTGGCCCTGATTGAAAATGGCGAGCCGGTCCTGGGGGTGGTGCACGTTCCGGTGCTGGATATTACCTATGCCGGAGCCAAATCCCTCGGCGCCATCAAGCGCGATACCACAGGGGAACTACCCATCTCTGTACGCGCGATGCGCCCACGCCTCGATGCCAAACAGCCAATTGAAGTGGTTGCCAGCCGCAGTCACGGTGCCGGCGCAGTGGATACGCTGCTGGCCCGTATCGAGGGAAGCCTGGGCGAGACCGGCCTCAAGAACATGGGTAGCTCCCTGAAACTCTGCCTGGTGGCGGAGGGTGCTGCGGACCTCTATCCGCGTCTCGCTCCTACCTGCGAGTGGGATACTGCCGCTGCCCAGGCGGTGGTGGAAGCCGCGGGCGGTATTGTCGTGGACGACCAGTTTGAACTGCTGCGGTACAACCAGAAAGAAGCGTTGCTGAACCCCTTTTTCTACGTGATTGGCGACCGCTCTTTTGACTGGAAATCCCTGCTGCTAGTGTAAACCGGTAGAAACCAGAAAACTGGTCTAGGCTTACCCTTATATCTCGGCTGTTGTGTGGTTTTTGACGACGGCCGACAACCGGGAGGTAATGCCTATGACCAGTTTCCGCGGTAACACCGGGTATTCACACGTCAATATCAGTGAACCCGAAACCCGTCACCTGCGCCAGCGCCTGGAAGTGGAAATCACCTGGCTTTCACGGCAGATGAAAGAACTGCAGGGTGCGGATGCCTCTCTCGACATATCCCTTCTCCAAACCTACCGGGAAATGATTTTTTCCCGCCGTGCCCTGCTCGGGCGAATTCCTCGCTAGTCAAACATTTCTGGGGCGCTGCGGCTTTGCACCCGGTTATTAAAAAATCGTAAAGAACGTTTGCGGAGTGATTAGCTCCCTGTCACATGCTTTTGCGCAATGTGTAGGAATTTTTTCGCGTGAATTGCGGAGAATTCTGCAAACGTCGCGTAAATATTTTCCTCGCTGAGAATTTTGTTCAAGTCTCGGTAATTGGGTCTACGCTTGGTGGGATAAAAGCTTAACTTAAACGAGAAATTCCCATGCGCTACCCGGTTGTGGTCCACAACATAGAATTTGCCGGTTACGGTGCCATCGCGCCGGATCTCCCACACTGCCACTGTCATGGCGAAACTCTCGAAGGTGCCCTGCAAAAAATGGCGGAAACCATTGTCGAGCGGCTGGATGAACTCGAGGCAGCCGGAGACCCACCTCCACAGGCCGGTGAGCTGGATGTTCTGCGCAAGAACCCGGCTTTTGCGGGTGGCGTGTGGGCGATTATCGATATTGAACAAAATGAAGTGAGTCCGAAATCCTGAGCGGTTTGAAAGGCGTCAACTGCTTCCGGCATTTATCAAGTGACACAGTGCATTTCTGAACCAGTTAAAACCAAGGACGGTGACAATGAAAGGTCTGGTATTCCTTCTGGCCCTATTCGCTTCCAGCGCAGCACTGGCCCAGTGGAACAATCCGATCGACGGCTACTGCAACGGTGAATATCACATCGTGGGTACCGTGGGGCTCGGTGTTGGCGAGCTGCAGATCAATGACGAACAGGACTTTGCCGGTTACGCGAGTATCGGTGTAACCCCCGACGTGGGTATCTGGCAGGTAGAGCTGCGCTACACCGGTTTTGATGATGGTAGCGTCTCGGTGGACCAGTGGGGCATTGGCGCCAAAGTGGACTTTACCGTGTCCTGCGACGTGCAGTGCCTGTACTGGATGGTGGGCTGGAACTACGGGAATTTCGATGTTGATACCATCGAAAAGCGCGACGTACTCTATGTCATCGACGATGATATAGATGACAATTACTGGAATGCGGGTGTGGGCTATCGCTACAAATGGACCCAGGATTTTGATACGTCGATCGAGTACAACTATAACGATGTGGATGCCAGGTACCGTTTCTACGACGCCGTGGCGGATGAGGATGTGCGCCTCAATTTCGGACACCTGCGCACACTCACCGTGAATTTCAGCTACCGCTTCTAGTCGCGCCTCACTCAGTGGCTTTGGCAGAATCCCTAAAGCCTGCCGCTGCGCTTTAATTGCCAGTAGGTTTCCACCAGAGACATATGCATTTCAGACGGCAGTGCGTCCGCCAGAATGGTGTTGCGGGCGCGCAGTTGTTGCAGCAGCCGGTCGCGGCGCTGCACAAAATCCTTTCCTGCACAGTTCAGCAGTGCACTATCAAAATCCGCTACCGGCTTTTCCAGAAGTTCATCCAGCACCCGTTCCCGCAGACAGGCAACCATTACCAGGTGATGGCGGGACAGTTGTTGTACCGCTGCGGTCAGGTCTTCGCTGTCCTCGTCGCGCACATTAGTGAGCAGGATTACCAGGGCGCGGCGCTGCTGACGGGCAAGCAGTTGCTCCGCAGCGGCGGTGTAATCGCTGTGGGCGGTACCCGAGTGCAGATCGTACACATGGTTCAGTAACAGGTTGATGGCACCTTCCCCTTTTACCGGTGGCAACCGGCTGTGGTTGCCGGCAAAACATTGCAGGCCAACCGCATCGCCCTGCCGAATTGCCACATAGGCGGAAAGTAACAGCGCGTTGAGCGCGTGATCGAAATGGCTCAGGTCGCCGTCGCGGGCACGCATACGTCGACCACAGTCCAGCAGGAAAATGATCTCCTGGTCCCGTTCGTCCTGGTATTCCCGGCTGATCAGCTTCTGCATCCGTGCGCTGGCCCGCCAGTCGACCTGACGCTGGCTATCGCCCCGGCGATATTCCCGTAGTTGCCGGAAATCCAGGCCCTCACCGCGGCGCTGCTGCTGATGCACACCCATGTAACGCAGGGACTGCTCCGTGGACAGTGCCTGCAGGGAAGAGATGCCGAGAAAGTTCGGATACACCTTCGCATCCTGGGGCTCCCCGAGCAGCACCCGGCATTGCCACAGTTGCCAGGGGGAGCTCACCAGCGCTTCCATCCGGCCGAACGCCGCGAGTCCCCGGCGCACCGGGGTGGCTTTATAACCGGTCTGGATTTCCTGCCCGGGATGTAACTGGACGTGCAGTGGCAGCTCGGTGCTGCGCAGTTCCGGCGGCAGCTGATCGGAAGCCTGTAGTACCAGCGTGCGGGACCCCTGATTGCGCAGTGCGAGGCCGATCTCCTGGTCGACCCCGAGAGCCAGGTTGCCGGGCAGGCTGCGGTGCCCGACAAGGCCGTCGCTGCGCCGGCCGGTGACAAAATCCAGCAGCGCGGCGAACCCCAGGACGCTCATCCCCAGCCACCACAGGCTGGTGAACAGCTCGGCCGCCGTCGGCCACCAGATACGCGCGGCACTGACCACCAGTGCACTGGTGGCGGCAATCAGCAGCAAACGGATCAGTAGCGGAGAGGGCTTCACAGCCGCGGCGCCTCCACGGATTCAATGATCTGGGCCAGCACCGAGTCGGCAGTTTCGCCGTCAATTTCCATATCCGGTGATACGGCGACCCGGTGGCGCATCACCGGAATGGCCATGGCCTTGATGTCGTCAGGCAACACGAACTCACGCCCTTCCAGCAGGGCATGGGCGCGGGCAGCGAGGATCAGGCCGATGCTTGCGCGCGGTCCCGCGGAGCGGCGCAGCTGCGAGGATTCGCGGGTTGCGCGCACCAGCCGCACGGCGTATCCCAGCACCTGCTGGTCCACCTGAATCTGCGGTACCAGCGTCTGGAGTTGCTGCAGTTCCCCGGCATCGAATACAGCCTGGACGCTATCGCGCAACGTCTTTTCGATATGCCCGCCACTGGCCGCGGCCGCCAGTTGCTCTTCCGCCTGCTGGCTGGGGAAGTCGATCAGTACCTTGAGCAGGAAGCGGTCGAGCTCCGCCTCCGGCAGCGGGTAGGTGCCTTCCTGTTCCACCGGGTTCTGCGTGGCCAGCACCATAAACGGCCGAGGCGTCGCGTGGGTTTCACCGTCAATGGTGACCTGGTGCTCCTGCATTACTTCCAGCAGGGCGGCCTGTGTCTTGGCGGGTGCGCGGTTGATCTCGTCGGCCAGCAGCAGGTTGGTAAATACCGGTCCGCGGCGCACTTCAAAGCGGCTTTCCGCCATGTGGTAGATGGCGTGGCCGGTAACATCGGCGGGCATCAGGTCGGGAGTGAACTGGATGCGGCGGAAGTCGCCACCAAAGCCTCGTGCCAGGCTGCGTACCAGCAGTGTTTTGCCGAGCCCGGGTACGCCCTCGAGAAGAACATGGCCACCGGCGAGCAGCGCGATCAACACCTGGTCCACAACCGCCTGCTGGCCAATCACGACCTGGTTGATGCGCTGGCGCAGCTGGTGTACGCGTGCGCTGGCCTGCTGCCAGCGTGTGTCCGCTTGGACTTCGGTATCTGCGTGGTTGACCGGGTTCTGGTCCAGGGTGGAATCGCTCATAGGGCGGCCTCAATAATCTGAATGCTGCGCAGTCGCGCGGTAAAGTCGTCTTCGTTGCGGGGTGCTGGCCCCCACAGGGTGTCATGAATTTCCCGGGCCGCGAGCCCGGTCTTTTCCGCCACGGACTCGGCAATCTGCCGCTGCCTGTCCGCGTTCAGGTTTCTGTTTCCGCCAAGCTTTGCCAACAGTGGCTTGCGGGCGCCGTCGAACAGGGATACTCCCCGGTTCTGGCGCCAGTAAAAGTGCCCACACGCGCGGATGTGTTCCAGCAGTGAGCGGCGCTCGGCTGCGGGTGGTGGCGTCAGCGGCCCGAAGCGGCGGCTGCGGTTGGCGATCCACGCGGCCAGCGCGAGTAGCCCGGCAAAGAAAAGCTCAAGGGCATAGCGCTGGATCAGCGTGCCAAGGGTGTCGAACCTGGGCCGCGTAATCATCACCAGTTCGCGATCGCCAACAAGGTGTGCAAGAAAGTAGGCGTGATCGAATTCGCCGATGCGGTCGTTCTGCCACAGGCCCCCATCCGTCATCAGGGTGAGGCGACCGCGTCCGCGCTCGTAATACACCAGTGGCGACTGCGTGGGCATATTCTGGAAGGGCACCCAGTGCAATAGTGCGCCGTTCACATCGGCATCGGTACCCTTGCCCATCATTTCGTGGGCGAACACCTTTTCCGGGTTAAAGTAAATCGCGTAGCTGGGGCCACTATCGCTGGTAAGGTTGACCAGTCGCTCCGGATCGACATCCGGGTTGCGCGGAGTTGATACTGAGCCCTCGATGTCTGGTTCCGCGCTATCTGGTGATTCTCCAGAAGTATTTTCTGAATCTTTTTCGTCGAGCTTGCGGTTGTGATCACGCATGAGCTCACTGATGGTTTTGTCCTGCAGCTCCGAGGCTTCTTCACCGAAGACTTCGCGCACCTGGCGGTTGAAGTACAGGTCCAGATCGCCAGACGTGACCTCCAGTTCCAGTGCCTCGAGCAGCAGGTCCTGCTCGTTGTCGCCACGACCCCGGTGAGCGATCACGATGGCGTGGCCACCCGCATCGACCCAGTCCAGCAGCTCCCGCAACCGGTCGGGGTTGTAGATCTGGCTCGAGCTGGCCAGGAACAGGGCATCGCGGTCATCGAGAGTCGTGATAACCGAGATATTGTCCGCGCGGCGGTGGCCGATATCGAGCCGGTCGAGAAACCGCTGGGCGGCAAGGTAGGGGTTGCGACGCGCTTCGGGGCCAAAGCCAAGATCCACCTCTTCGGTGTGCCGTTCGAAGAAGTACAGAAACAGCGCACAGGCAGCGGCGAGCAGCAAAACGCCCCAGACGATGGCGATACGGCTCAGCTTCATGGCTGTGCCTCCCCATCGCGAAAAACCTGTTGCCACTGGTCACACAGGGACTCCAGTTGTGTGCTTGCCGGCGGTCGGTGCGCATAGGCCTGGCGCTGCCATGTCGCGGTGAGCACACTGAAAAACTGTACCAGTGCCGGTTGCAGGCGTGGATCCGCACCCGCTTCTTCCCGTACAAGCTGGGCGCACTCCGCTTCCGTGTGGTGGTCCCGGAAGGGGCAGTCAAACTGTGAGATCAGGTTCGAAAGGCTGGCCCGATACAGCAGTCCCATCGACTCGCGCTGGTTGCCGGCATGCCAGAGGCGCAGCACCTCCGCGGTGACATCGTCGGGCAGGCTCTCGCGGCGCACATCCAGGCCGAAAAGGGTTTCCGGCCGCGGGGCTGGCGCGACCTTGCGGCGTGGGCGATAACCGAGCATCTCGCGCAGGTGACTGCGAAAGTGCCACAAAAGGTAAGCGACCAGACTGAGGGCGGTGACCCACAACAGTACTTCGATAATTCCTGCCAGAAGCGGCCAGAAGCCCGGCTCGCCCTCGTTCATTTCAGCCTCGTCGTCATCGTTACCGAGCCCTTCGAGCCACTCGATGAACGCGATAAACCAGTCGGGGAAGTGGTATTCACGGGATTCGAAGTCCTTCAAGCGCCAGCTGCTCACCTCTTCGCGCTGGTGGAAATCATCCCCCGCAAGTACTTCGTCGATCTGCTCCTCCGCCTGTGCGGGTGTCGCGACCCCGGCCTGTACCGGCTGTGGTCCGGCCGCGATGGTCAGCAGTAGCAGGCCGAGTGCACACACCAGCGATGTGGCGGTGCTTGTGCGGGGCTTGGCTGCCGCGGCTTTAGGTGTGCGCTTTTTGTTTGCATCCAGGCGCGCGCGCATTTTACGGAAGTGAATTTCTATGTCCCAGGCCTCCAGGTCCACGCGCCGACCGATGTACAGCATAAATCCGGCGCACACATAAAACGGCGCTACCGCAGCCATGATCATCAGGGAAAACCCGTTGGCAATCCACGCATAGACCGGATTGTTATCGTTCAGAATCGGCATCCAGTCGATTTCGAGGTTCTCGGGCAGCATCAGGTAGAAAAGTGCCGCGAGGCCCATTCCCAGAATCATCTCCACGTGCACGCCGACAATGTGCAGCCAGCTGGCGGTACTGGCCGCTTTGCGGTGCAGCAGGGACACACGAGTTGCCCGTGTCTTGCCGTGCGCGTTTTCGAGCACGGTTACCGGCAGGTCGAAAGCTCGGGTGAAACTGAGGCGACGCCAGCTCAACCAGGCGAACCAGTCGCGGCGGTTGGCGCGGCGAAACTGTGCAAGCGCCTCCCGGTTGTTCATCGGTTCGTTGAACAGTTTGCGGCTCGCCACCAGCAATGGCAGGCGCTCGAAAGCCGGCTTCAGCCACCAGATGGCGAAAATCGCCCAGTTCGGGCTGCCGGGGAACAGCAGGGCGAGCACAATAAACAGGCTCGCAGCGGGCAACAGCCAGAGCACCATCAGCTGCAACCAGTGCCGGCGCGCCAGCAATATGCCGAGATCGACGGATTCCCAGCTGGAGCGCTGGCGCGCGCGAACGGCGAGGCGGTCGAGATTCACCGGTGGCCTCCCATGGCCGGGGGCAGTTGCTGGTCGCGCCCGGCAAAGAAGCAGTAGGCGAGCACCAGCAGCCAGAAAAAGCCACCCACGGCGAGTTTTACGGTGATGCTGACCTCGGTACTGGAGGACCAGAAGGCCTCGAGAAACGCGGCAATAACCAGCATCAGGAAGGTTCCATACATGATTTTCATCGACTCGCGTCCGGCTTCGCGCAGAGACTGGCGACGGCTCAGGTTGCCCGGACTCACCAGGGAATGTCCGAGGCGCAGACCCGCGGCACCGGCGAATACGATGGCGGTCAACTCAAAGGCGCCGTGGCCGATCACGAAGGGATAAAACGTGGCGACGAAGCCCACCCGGGTGATATGTCCAAATATCGCACCGAGAAAAATCCCGTTGAATACCAGGAAGAAAATAGAGCCGATCCCAAACAAAATCCCGGCCGCAAAGGTGCGGAAGGCGATACCAATATTGTTCTTGATGTAGAAACCGAACATCTGCAGGTCCGTATCGGAACCTCGTTCACGGCCGAGTACCCGGTTTGCCGGGTCGTACATGGATTCGATTTGCAGTACCTGTTCTGGCGACATCACGGCGTAGATCAGGGCATCATTCCAGTAGCTGCCAAGCCCCATAACCAGTGCCGGAGCAAGGAACAGTCCGCAGGCCAGCCAGACAAAACGGGCCTGCTCGCGCAGGGCGCGGGGGAAGCCGGCAAAAAGAAATTCCAGCCAGCGGTTTCTGGATACCGATTTCTGCTGGTAGAGACGCTGGTGACAATGCATCACCAGCTGATTCAGCCGCGCAACCAGATTGCTGGTGTACTGGCGCTCCTTGGCGACCGCAAGATGCTGACACAGGCGGCGGTAACTGGCCGGCAGATCATCGGTGGTTGCCGCTCCGTCAGCGTCAACAGACTGGTTTTTACGGTAACCCGAAAGTGTGTTTTCCAGTTGTAGCCACAGGCTCTGGTGGCGCTGCTCAAAATCGCGCTGCTTCATTGGATGCCCGCCTGACGTTGCGCGCCCGTGGGCGTGGGAGTGTCTTCTGGTGTGCGCGCACCGAGCAACCAGCGGCCGATCGCGTGCAGTCGGTTGAGTCCTTCTTCCCCGGATCTTTCGGTAATCGGCTGCAACAGGTCGGCCAGTTCCTGCTGGCGTGCACGGCTTAATTCACTGCTGCGTTCCGCAAGACTGATGATGGCCTGCTGATCTTCCAGGCGTAATCCCCGGGGTGGTGGAACCGGGGCAACCTGCGGCAGGGTGGCTGAGGCCGCGGTCTGTTCGCGATACACCACCAGAGTGCCAGCGGCATGGTCGCCGAGGCGCTGGAAATGGCGGCTGCAGGTCATACTGATGATGCCGGTGAAATAACCGAAGGGAAGAAAGTCGGCAAAGCGCAGCAGGTTGCGCATGATCGAGGGGCCCCAGCTGATGGGGGTGAGGTTATCGTTGACCACCGCCAGGGAAAACGCTTTTTTCCCCGGGGTCTGGCCGCCCCGCATCACCTCAAAAACCACCGGGTAAAACCATTCGAGCAGAAATGACACGAGCAGCCAAAGCCCGACGCCCGCAGCGCCCGCGATATTCAGGGCAATGCCGAGCGCTATCAGGATCAGGGTTCGATAAAACAGGTCCACCGAATACGCCAGTAACCGCGGCACCGGGCCCGCAACCTGGGTGGTGAGATCAATACCCTCGGGGGTTTCGATTTCGTACAGGGTGTCCAGGCCGGTGACTTCGGCAGAGGGCGGCGATGGTGCGGGGTCGGTGTTGTGCATCAGACAGGGCTACGGCTATAGCGGCAAAATAGATCGGCAGAAAGGCTTCATGATGAAGCCCTTCTGCCTGTGTGGAAATCACATTTCCGGGTTGGCCTCATGGCCACCGAACATATTGCGGTACAGGATACCGTAGGCAATGCTGAGGGTCGGAACCGCCCAGATCAGGCCGATGATCAGTGCCAGGAAGCCGGCAAGGTAAAGCAGACCGATTACGATCATGAAGCCGAAAACCGCGAACCAGTGCTTGGTGACCGCCTTGCGCGAAGTTTCCAGAGCCTGCCACGGGCCCAGGTTCTTATCCACGATCAGCGGAAGACTCAGGGCGTAGCCGATCATCAGATAGATACCTGGCAGTATCAACAGAACGAAGCCGAGGGCTACCAGCAGGTAAGTGAGAACGATGGCTACCGCCAGTGGCAGCACCTTGTCGAAGTGGGCGAAGACTTCGGTACCGGAGACCTCTTCTTCCCGCGCGATTTTTACCCCGATCATCATCATACCGGCGGCCAGTGGCGCAGACGCTGCAGCAATAATCACATTGGAGAGAATGGCGCCGACGCCCTGGTTGGCGTCCGGGTCGGTGAAAGACTGTCCGGTTAGCAGGCCGGCCACCAGCGAAATGCCGATATAGGCCACAAAATACAGCAGTACCCCCAGCCACACGGTGCCCTTGTTGCCCTTGGTTTTGGCCCACGCCTCGCTCAGGGTATCGCCGATGGCGACCTGGTAATCCCCCGCCAGCGCTTTGGGGATGGAACCCATATCACCGCTGGTGCTCTGGTTACCGGCCAGCTCGGCCTGGGGCGCGTTATAAATATCAGTCATGGTCGAAATTCCTTCATCGATCTTTTTTTGTCTTTCTTGATGCCGGCGATAATTTCGCGGCCGGTTCTTCATAAAAACCGTGAACGGCAACAGGGTCTGCAACGATAACACAGGTCCAGCCGCTGTTGGCGCGGTATACACTTCGGTGTAAGCGCCTGTAATTGGGGGTGGCGGAACGCTACTATTGCGCGAAGCTGTCTGATAGAAAAGGTGGATGAAGCATGGGAAAGTGGCTGCTGCGTGCGGGGTTGGTGCTGATTCTGCTAGCGGGAAGTTATGCCGCGCTACCCTGGTATTCCGCCAGGCAGCTGATAGAGGCCGCCCATCATGAGGATATGGCCGGGCTCGCGCGCTATGTGGACTTCCCCCGGTTGCGCATGAATATTCGCGCCCGGCTCAAGAGCGAATTGCAGGAATCCATGGGCGCTGAGCTGCCACCGGAGCTGGGCGGGTTATTCTCGGCCGGGGCCGATATGCTTCTCGGGCCGCTGCTGGACAGGCTGATCAGTCCGGAAGGCATTTCCGACCTGATACAGGGGCGCAAGGACTGGCGGGAATTCGAGCGGGATCTGGAGCGGGCTTTCGGAAACACCGGGCGTACACCGGCGCCAACGCAGCCGCCAGAAACACCGTCGATCGGAGTTGGTGGTGCTGGAGCGCACGAGCATGGCCACCGCTGGAAACTTAGTCACTGGCATTTTAGCGGGTTAAACTCGGTCGAAGTTATCTGCGGTAATCAAGGCGACGCGTCCAGTGTGAAACTTATACTGCAGCGCAAAGGCTTGCGCTGGCAGCTGGTCGATTTGTACCTGATCAATGGACAACAAACGGAGAGGTGAGTGTGGCGATTACTATGGAAATGCACGAGTCAAAAAACGTATTCGGTGAGCCGCTGGTCCCCTGCAGTACCGACCCGCTGACAGGCTTTTTCCGCGATGGCTGTTGTAATACCAACGATCAGGATCTGGGCTCCCACACGGTGTGTGTCGAGGTGAGCCGGGCTTTCCTCCAGTTCTCTCGCGAACGCGGTAATGATCTCAGCACCCCGGTGGAGGAGTTTGGTTTTCCCGGGTTGAATCCCGGAGATCGCTGGTGTCTGTGTGCTGCTCGCTGGCTCGAGGCTCAGAAGGCTGATATGGCGCCGCGAGTGTTTCTTCAGCGCACTCATGTGCGGGCACTGGAAATTGTTCCGCTGGCAGTATTGCGTGAGTACGCCGCGGATCTCAATTGAGCGGGGGTCGAATCTGGAAAGATGCCCTGGGCGGGCCATCCTGGCTTACCCAGAGCCAGCCTTACGGCTGATTACCAACTCACAGGATGAGTATTTGTTGGTGGGCGCGGTCTCCGTTCCAACCGATTCTCCGCGAAGGAGTAAACCGGATTGCCCAGAGGTAAGCATGCGCTTACTTCGCAAAGCCTGCAATAGCCACTTCGGGTCAAAGCCTCGGCCTAAACTTAAATCAGCCCCTCACTGACGCACTTGGATATCAGCTGTCCAGTAGTGCGACACTCGGCCTTTCTGAGCATATTTTTACGGTGATTCTTTACGGTGTTAGCCGAGATTTCCAATGCGCTGGCAATATAGATACTCGTCCTTCCCTCTGCCAGTAGTCTCAATACCTCGACCTCCCGCCGTGTAAACGGCGAAGGTGTGGCTTGAGGCTTGGCATCTTTTTTGAGTACATCGATATTCAGAAGACTTTCGCCACCAAGAATATTCAGTAGTGACAATTTGTAATTGTTTTTATCGATCAGGTGGGAAATATCAGTGTGAATGCGCAGGGACCGGGTCACCCCCTGCGTCTGGTCTGCATCCAGTATCAGGACCTGCTGATTGAAAAGCCGATAGCTGTTGTCGCGGATCTTTAGGCGAGCGCAGTACGAGATTTTATAGTTGCTTGCCTGATCCATGCCGATATCTCGGTCCAGGATGGTCATTGCCATTTTTTCTGCGCGGGCCACGAAGGCGAGATCGTCGGGGTGGATTCTGTCGGTGATGCACTGAATGGTCGCCCCGGCAGGGTCGAGCCCGAGGATATCCTGCACAGATTGGCTTAGCTGTATGGGCTGCTCGATCCTGAGCAAGTCCAGGACATAATAGTAGGATGTGCCGGTAGTGAAGGCCGCGCCGATAAACTGGTCGACACCCTGCACCGGCAGAGGATTATCCCGCTGGACCGACGTCGCTGGCGTCTTGTGCGATTCGGGCTGGATCCGACGTGGTTCTGGCTGCAGGTCATCTCGCGCCATGTGTTTGCCTGAAATTGTTATTGGTATTTTGTGTGCATTGTGGGCGATCTGTCGTCACAGCTGCATCGATTTATTGATTGGCGATGCTGCCGAATTTCTGTCTATATCAATCCTTCGGTGATACAGGAGGCTACCAGCTGGCTCATATTCTGGCAGTCGGCTTTCTTGAGAATACGCTTGCGGTGGTTTTTCACCGTGTATTCAGACAGGGACAGCTCGCGACCAATTTCGGCACTGGTGAGGCCCTCTGCGACCAGCTTGATCACGGTAATCTCGCGCTCGGTAAAAACCGGCCGGCTCGGTTGCCTGTGACCAGCGCTGTCATCCACCTTAATATCCAGATAGGAAGGCTCACCATTCATGCCAATCAGTGACAGCCGGTAGTTGTTTTTGTCGGTGAGGTGGGAAATGTCGGTATGGACGTTGAGCGCCTTGCCAATCCCGCCCTCTGGATCCGTGGTCAGCACAATTGCCTGGTGGTTGAACAGGTGGTAGGTGCCGCCTTTTACCCGAGCCCGAAAGCAGTAGGAAACCTTGTAGTCTTTAATTTTTTCGACGCCCAATTTCTGTTGGAAAAACTGGATCGCCGTTGCCTCGGCGCGTGCGACAAAATCCATGTCGTCCGGATGTATCTGGTTGAGGATGTCATGAAATGTGAGGGTCTCGGGATCCAGATCGTGGATATTTCCTACATTCTGGCTGACGTAAAACAGGTCGAGATCAAACACGTCAAATACATAGTGGTAGAAGGGGCCGTTGCTGAAAACGGAACTGACCAGCTCATCGACCCTGAATTGCGCCAGCTCTGTTTTGCGCTTGGCAAACAACTCGCTACGGGTTGCCCATACTCCCGTCAGCAACTTGGTTTGCGGGTTTTCTTCTAGTGTGTCATCGGCCACGCCTGAACGTCCTTCTGTTTCATGCAATCCAGCTTCAGCGACGGCGTTGGTGCGGGTATCGCTATCGCGCGCAAACCACCGACCTGGAAACGTTGTGACATAAATCACATCTTTGATGAGACTTTTTTATCAGCTTTGGCGTGGAATTCCAATCTTAATTGGTACGTTCGTCACATATTGCTCGCAACAAGTTGCGTTAAGACAGGAATGCATGTTTTGCGGCTGGGTGGGCGTGGCGCTCCAGGCAGGAGGGAGGGGAGAGAGTAAGACCCGGTCAATCGCGCCGGGTATTGGCTGGGGTCCTACTCTTCGTAGCTATGAACAACTGGGCAGCGCCCCTCCCGTCAGGAGGGGAGGAAGTCAATCGAGTAATTGAGTGTGGACTTCTCTACGTTGGCTGCGCCAAAGTTGATCAGGCGAATACGGGCGAGCAGCTTACGCTCCAGATCCGCGTTATCGAGTTCGCTGCTTACCAGGCTTACCCCGGAAATGGTGCCATTGGCCTCGATCACCAGTTTTACGGTCACCTTGCCTGCCAGTGTCGGGTCGCGGCGCAGTGCGCGGTTGTAGATGGCGAAGATGGCCCCTTTATTGGCCTCCATGACCTGTCGGATGGACTCTTCACCACGGGTACCGCGCTCGCGTCGGGCCTGTTTGCCGCTGGATTTCGCGGCCGCGGTCGCTTCCGCAACTTCCACCTGCGTGGTTTCGCGGCCAGACAGGGCTGAGCCGCCGGTATTGCGACTCAATTGTCCGGTGTTGATGCCTCCGCTGGACGCCTTGGACTTGTCACTGATAAGGGAGCGGTCGATTTTTTGTGCCTTCGCCGCGCCGCTGGCGAGGCTGTTGGCACTGGCGACTTCCGACACATCCAGGCTGTCGCGCATGTCCATCAGGTCGTCCTGTAGCTGCATGAGCCCGCTGTTGGCTGCTTTCTCACGGGCCCTGGCGACCTCCGCGGCCGGCGCCTTCTCGGTAAGTGGCTTTGGTTTTACCGTCTTTATTGGTTCCGGCTTGGGCTTTTCGACGGGTTTTGGCTTTTCCTTTTTAACTGGTTTTGGCTTTTCCTGCTTCTTCTCCAGCGGTTTGGGCTTTGGTTTTTCTACCGGCTTGGGAAGCTCCTTCTTTTCCAGGATCACCCGCGCCAGCTGGGGTGGCAGTTTCTCAGCCTGCTCGCGGGTAAGCTCCGGTGCGGGAATAAACGTGAACAGGGCCCCTATTACCACGAAAGCAGCAATACCGCTTTTCAGGAACCGGTTAAAACGTTGGTCTTCTTCCTCCGTTGAAGCCCACGGCAGCAGCGAGTTGTAGTAATGCCACGGCATCATTGCCGGGCGCCCCTGAGGAGCTGAACTGAAGGTGGCTGTCGTCATTGCTTTGGCCCTCCTTTTCAGCGGCCGGCGGCCGGTGCGGCCGGATCCTGTGGTGCTGCCTGCGTGACCGCGAGATCAATGTCGCGGAAGTCTGCTGCGGCGCAGGTATTCATGATCTGCTTCAGCAGTGCGTAGGGCACCTCCTCATCGCCGAGGATGGTAACCGGGCGGCCCACTGCCTGCTTTTCTTCCGGCAGCGGCTCTGCGCGACTGGCCAGATACTTGAGCTCATTCAGCAATGGGTCAATCTTCTCCTGATCTGCCGGGATATCCGCCACATTCGCGATCATACGATTGCCCACCAGCAACTGGTCCCCGTTTACCCGCACCACGGTAGTGGTCTCGGGCTTTTCTGTGGAGGTGGATTCGGGAAGGGTAATGGTTTTGTCTGCCTGCAGAACTTCCACGTCCGAGGAGTTCACCAGCAGGAAAAAAACCAGGATGGTGAAGATATCCATCAGGGAAACCAGGTTCAGCTTGGTCTGCTTGTGCCGACGCTGTTTGCGCCCTTTCAGCTTTCCGCCGATCGTCGCTTTCATATCACTTGCCTGCCAGCTGTTCGTCTTGTACCGGCGCATCGCCGAGGGAAATCTGCGGAAACAGTTCTGCATCCACGACCGAGGCCGCGACCACTGCGCGGAAAGAGCGCGCGGTATCCATGGCCGACACCAGGGTGCGGTAGGGCGTGCCAGGTTCCGAGAGGATCACCAGATCCTTTTTGTCGATATCTTTCTCGCGCAGGCTGCGCTTTATCTCCTGCAATACATCAGACACCAGCTTGAAATCCGGCTTTCCGTCCCGGTTGGCAATACGTTTTACACGAATTCCCGCCGGATAGTTGATGTCGATGTGGTCGGCGCGCAGCACCATTTCCAGTTGCCGGTTTTCTTTCTGCTCGTCCACACTCGGGTCACTCATTCCCGGAAGGTTGAGGTTGAGTACGGATATATGGGAAAACACCATATTCAGCAGCAATACAGGGACCAGCACGGTCATCAGGCTCATAAACGAGGTGATGTCCAGATCCGGGTCGGTTTCCAGCCTGCGTCGGATAGCCATGGCTCTCTCTTGTTATCTGATTACGCTTTGGATCTCGGTGATGCGTGCACTCACGCCATTGCGCCGGCTTTTGCGGCCGGGCGCGCGGTGCCTTCCGCTTTCTGGCCACGAGTCAGGGTAATCAGGTTGAGGAACTTCACCCCGGCCATTTCCAGGCTGTCGATGATTTCGTTGGTTTTGTTCTGCAGCATTGAGTAGGCCAGCAACAGCGGGATGGCGGAGATCAGGCCGAATGCTGTGGTGTTCATTGCCACGGAAATACTCGAAGAAAGCATCGAGGCTTTCTCTGACGGGTCGGCATTGGCTACGGCGGTGAATGCCGCGATCAGGCCGATGATGGTGCCGAGCAGACCGAGCAGGGTTGCGATATTGGCCAGGGTCGCGAGGTAATTGGTGCGCTTCTCGAGGCGCGGTACCGCTTCGAGAATACTTTCCTCAATGGCCATGGCGATGTTCTCGTCTTTACGTGCGTGCTGCGCGGTGGAAATACCGGCGGCGACGATCTGGCCCATCGGAGCCTTTTCACCCTGGGAAAACTTGAGTGCAGCGGCAAAATTGCGCTGCTGCATCATCGGCAGCACCTGGCCGTAGGCGCGGCGATTGGCGAGTTTGGCGCGGGACAGGAATACCCAGCGCTCAACGATCAGTACGATGCCGATCACCAGCACCAGTGCAATGGGGTACATGAATGGGCCGCCGTTCTGGAAGAAGCGCAGCAGTGTATTTAGGAATTCCATGGTCAAATCTCCGGGACGTAAAGATTTCTGGTTATAAAAATTGTGAACTTGCAGTTATGCATCTGAATCGTCTTGCTGCAGCAGTTTTATTTCCCGCTGCAATTCCGAGTACTCCTGATGCTGGAAGGTATGGTTGATTGCATTGGGCAAGGTGCTTTCAATTTTCTCCAGGCTGTTGGCCTGCTTCCAGGGGATGATGTACAACACCTTGGGCTGCTCCTGGCTGCCGATAATGGTGGATTCGAGGGTGATGACCTCACCTTCCGTGTCCTGGGTATAACCCGGTCCGGAAGCGAGCACGGTAAAAAAGAACAGTAGTGCCGGGATGATTCTGTTCACGATTTACAACCTCCTCTCCAGATCCATGATCCACCCGAGCAGCACCCGATCCTCTTCCGGTTCCAGTGCACGAGCTTCGCGGTAGTGATGTAAGGCCTGTTCCGGCTGGTGCAGGTACAGGTCAAAAAGGATGCCGAGGTTGCGGTGGGCAACCGCAAAATCCGGCCAGTGGCTCAGGGCATTTTCGTAGGCCGATCGCGCCTCGTCGAACCGACCCTGATCGCGCAGCAGCACTCCGAGCGTGTTCCAGGCAAACACATTGTTTTCATTGACCGCTACCGCCTGTTTAAGACTGGCTTCGGCCTGTTCCGGCTGGTTCAGTTTCAGTTGCACTTTTGCCAGGTTTAACCAGGCTCCGGACAGCACCGCCCACTGCGCCACCACCTGCTTTAGCTCGGCTTCCGCTGCGGGGTATTGCTGTTGCACGAAGTGTTCGCGTGCGCGGGCAAGCCCCTGCTTCGCGCCGCTGGGTACGATGCCGGAATCCGCGAGATAGGGGTTCGGGCTGGCAATCCGCTTGCCGGATTCGTCCGCGGTGGCTTCTGCACTGCCTGTCGTATCCGGTACTGTGGGGTTCCCACTACAGGCGGCAAGCAGCGCGCTGCACAGGACGAATAGCGTGAGTGGTTTACAGAATTTCATATCAATAAGCCGCATCGCTCCACTCCACGGTTGATTCCGGTTTGCGGTAACGTGCCGGTAACAGGTTTTCCAGTGACGAGAAGCTGTGCTTCACCCAGTCGTCGTAAATGCCGTCTGCGGTACGTTTTATATTGGCCTCGTGCAGCTCGATGGCTTTCTCCTCGAACGGGTAGGCCTGCTCTTCCAGCAGGATTTCATACTGTTCCAGTTCCAGCGGGCTCAGGCCATTGGGCCGCTGGGAGTCCATCAGGTCCCGGCTTAGCTGGCGGTAGATTTCGGCGAGGCGGAAGTTGGCGGCAGTGGTGAATTCGGCAATGCCCAGATCCAGTACTTTTTTATAGTCGGAAACCGTCGCCTCCATGGCCTGCTTCTTGTTCTTCAGGCTCTGCTTGAGCGGCAGCGTCAGTTTCTGTCGTTCGAAGCGGGCAAAGCTCTGCTCGGCCAGTTCGTTGCGGGCATAGGCGGCGAGGTAGCGACCACGTGGCTCCGCAACCCTGTTGCCGGCAAGGCTGTTTATCCACAGGTTGCGTTCGCGCGCGTTGCCCGATTTTTCATACAGGGATACCAGCTGGTACTGAGCTTCCAGGTTCTGCAGCGCAGGTTCGCGCCACTGGCGAGCATACTGACGGTAAGCATCGATTGCGCGCTGGGTATTGCCGGAGGTTTCAAACTGCTCTGCCGCAAGGTACAGGGAGTCCCGGCGTACCCTTGGGTCCGGGTCGCTGTTGGCCAACGCCATCAGCTCACTGGCTGCGGCTTCTGGCATATCCAAACCCTGGTAAATCGCGACTGCCTTGGCCGTGAGCGAGGGCGTCAGCTGGTGGTCCGGGTAAAATTTGCGGAAGTCCGCCAGCTCGGCCTGGGCCTGTGGCCAGCGCTTCAGGCGCATCAGCTGATTGATCGCGTCGAACTGGGCAGTGGCCGCGATCGCTGATCGGCCGCTTTCACGCACGCGCAACAGCAGGGCGATGGCCTCTTCGGTCGGCGCCACGAATTCCATGCTGTCGGTGGTCAGGTGAACCTGCTTCAGGATCACCTCTGCCTGCTTGTAGATGGACGACTGCAGCCGGTCGCGGGTATTCAGATATTCCTGGTCGCTGGAAGCCATGCCTGCGAGCAGCTGTGCATAGGCATTTTCCGCCGCGGGGAAATTCTCGGTTTCGAAATGGCTGTGTCCGAGCAGGATCAGAATGCTGCGACGCTGCCGGGCGTCGGGGGGCGGCTGCCAGCCCGCGGCCTTTTCGGCGGCGGCAATGGTTTCCGCATGACGATACTGTTCAAACAGATTGTGTGCCGCGTCCAGCTGCACTGGCAGCGCACGCTTGTCGGTCGGCCAGGTTTCGGCAAAGTGCAGGCTGGTTTCGGTTTTGCGGTCGAGCCACAGATTTGCCAGCTCCGGATCCTTTTCCAGCTTGTGCATCTGGCCGGCCATCAGGATGGCGGCATAGCCGGCTTCGGTAGCGTTGGCCTGGGTATGCCGGGTCTCTTCGGTGAAGCCCCAGGCAACCCGCGAATACGCATCGAAGGCGCGCGCGTATTCACCGGCATCGTTGAGGCTCTCTGCCATCAGGAAGGTAAGCGGTGGTTCTTTGTCATCGCCGGGAAACGTTTGGATAAATTCCCCGTACAGCCCTGCGGCAGCGAGGAATGCGGAGCGTGATTCACGCCGCGCGTGCGCGGCGGCCTTGGCACTGTTTTTGGGGCTGCTCGCTTCTTTCGCCAGCGCCTGTGCACGGGCGTGGTCGAAACGCGCGAGTTCTTCCAGCCAGGGTTTCAGCCGACTCCGCAGCTCGCCGCGCTGCGCATCGTCAGCACTTTGCCAGTATTGGCTGCGTATGCCGTAGCGGGTGACGAACTCCCGTTTTGCCGGCACCACTTCGCTGGGGAAATTGCCCTGCTGCAGAATTTCCACTGCGCGCACATGCATACCCGGTGCTTGCCGGCTTTGCGGGTTGCGTTCCACATAGGTGAGGAAAGTCTGGGCACCGTCGCGGTAGCGCTCACTCTCGGCGTACCAGTCGCCGAGGGCACGATACAGAAGGTGCTGGTAGCTGCGGCCTGTGTCGATACCTGCCTCGCTACCGGTGTTGAACGATTCAATCACCTCGGCGCCGCCGAGATAATTAAACCCCAGGGCAAGCACCCGCAGGGTGTCGTCGGCCAGGCGGCGTTCGCCTTTTTGCAGTTGATCGAGCGGACGCTTTTCGGGTTCCTTCTCCGCCAGTAACAGGTCCATCAAAGTAAGGAAGGTGTTGCCGGCATCTCTATAGCGGGCGTCCTTGAACTGGCTCCAACCGAGCATATAGCGCGCATTCCGGGCAAAGGGCGACTCGCCCTGCGCAAGCACTGCGGCAAAGTCGCGCTCGGCCGCGCGATACCGTTTCTGGCTGAATGCCGCTTCGCCACGGCGGAACAGGGCCTCGGCGATAAACGGCGATTCCGGGGCGGTCTCGACAATATTCTCCAGCGCCTGCAGTGAGCCGGGCAGATTGCCGTCCAGCGCGCGGGCACGGGCAAGCCGGTACGCCAGGTAATCGTCATCTGCGGAGGTCTGCAGCAGCGCTTCGTAGTGGCGCACGGCCTCGCTGTAGGCCACCGCCATTTCGGGGTTGTCCGCCTGCAGCTGTTCGAGGCGTTCCATTTCAAGGTCAGCGAGACGCAACTGGATCTGGCGGCGCGTTCTCGGGTTGCTGTTTGCCGCCAGTGCCTTTTCGTAACTGGCGATCAGTACTGGCAGCTCGACCTGCGGAAGCTCCACTTGCGGTTCCGGTGGCAGGGTTGCCGCGGGGAGGTCGGCGAGGGTCGTGCCGGGATCAAACTGGCTGGCGCAGCCGCCCAGGGTGGCACTGGCGCAGATCGCGAGGGCGAGAAACTTTTTGCGCGGCGAGGTGAACTTCACGGTTGCTCCTCCGCCGCCGCACGCTGTTGCTGTGCCGGTTCGGGCTGGACTGGTTGTGCGCTTTCGCCTGCGGGACTTTCTACCGGAATATCTACCGGACTTTCTGTGGGCGCCGCCGGGGCTGCATACATTCCCTGCATGGCCGCATCCTGGATGCGCGCAATGGCAAGACGGGTGTGGGCCATATACTGCGCAACCCGCTGTTGCGCGGCGCTCAGTGCGGCTTGCAGATCCTGCCGGATTTGATTCTGGATGGCGGCGCTCGCCCGCTCCACGGCTGTGTGCTGTTGTGCCAGGCGCTGGCCAGCCTCGTCCACACCGCCGGCCAGCAGATTGAGTTGCGGTGCCTCAGCGGCGATCCGGGCGACATTACGCTGCCGGCGGGCGGCTTCCGTGAGCTGCTTTTCCAGGGTGTCGATCGCTTTGCGCTTTTGCCACAGGTTTTCGTGATACTGATCGGCCGCCTGCCACTGCAGAATGCCGCGGGCGCGGGCCAGGATCTGTTGCTGGTATTTACTCGTCTTGCCGGCCTTGCCCAGGCGTTGGTAGCGCGCTTCGGCACCGCGCAATATGTCGAGATACTCGGACTCCTCGCTGCCGGCGGCAGAGAGCATGGCGAGGCCATCCCGGTCTGCCTCGATGCGCGCGAGGGAAGTCTTGAGCCGCTCCAGTTCCCGCTCGGCGATCTGTACCTGCTGATCGTACTGGGCACTGTCATGCTGCTGCACGAAGGCGATGCGGCGCTGCTCGCGCTCGTCGATCAGGTTGTGGAATTCCGGCAGGCGCTGTTGCCAGCGCTCGAGTACGCGGCTCAGCTGATGCAGGTCGCGCAGCTCGGAAAGCTGCAGTTGCAGGCGGTCACTCTGCATCATCTGCAGCAGGTAATGCTGGTTGTTGCGAATCAGCGCCGGGGTTTCCGCGTCCTCGAGCCACCCGTAACGTTGCAGGTCCAGTGGGCCGTCTTCGGCCGGCAGGGGGAATTGCAGGTGTGTGGATGCCTGTTGCAGTGCTTCCAGGTCGCCCAGTGCCTGCTGGTACTGTTGCTCCGCGTGCAGGTAGGACTGCAGGGCCAGCTTGGGCCGCGCGAGTTCCTCGTAGCTGTACGGCAGCGCCAGCAATGCTTCCTGTACTTGCGGGGAAAGCGGGTTTTTATTGATCAGATAGCCGAGCGCATCCACCGCCTGCTGATGGTGACCACCATTGACGGATACCCAGCCGAGCCCGAGCAGGGCATCACCGGACCAGGGGGTGTCCAGGCGTACACCGCGGAACTCCCGTGCGGCGCCGGTGAAATCACCGTGAAGGGCAAGGGCATAGCCGGCTCCGATGCGCGCCTTGTCGCGCAGGATGCGCAGCTCTTCATCGGCATCCAGCTGCTGTTCGACCAGCGCCGCAGCGCGGCGGTACTCCGCCGCGGCGGCGGGCAATTGCTGCTGTCGGGCCAGGGCGGCGGCGAGGTTGCTGTGGCCAAGTACCTGTTCCGCAAGCGGCAGGTCGGCCATCGCCAGTAACTGCTGTGCCTGTGCGAGGTCGCCACTGCGAATAGAAAGGTTCAGCGTGAGCGTCGACTGGTGGATGGCGCCGGACTTGTGTAGCTGGGTAGCGGCGGTGTCCCAGTTTTGATGGCGGTAGTTCAGCTCGGCCAGCTTGAGCCAGGCGATTTCACGAAAGCGCGCGATACGCTGCTGGTTAGTTTTGCCTGCCGTTTTGTGCAGTTGCTTTTCAAACAGCGTGGCAGCCTGGCGCTCGAGACCAAAGGCGAGGCTGATGCCGCCGCGAATAAGGTCGGCGTTATCTGCATGATGGGCGATGCCGCCGCGCAGGTCGGACACCATCAATGTGCTCAGCGCATCAAAGGTGTTGCCCTGGAAATAGTGGTACAGGGCCGCGCCGTAGCGCATGTCCTGTGCCTGCCGGAACTTTTCGTCAGGGTGCTTTTGTGTCGGCGTTGTTTCATCCGCGAGGGATTTTGCTCCGCGCGCCAAGGGCATTTCTTCGGTCGATGCGGGCAGTGGGGCACCGGCGATCAGTGCCGCCAGGGTGAGCGCCAATCGTGTTGGTGATGTCCTTTTCACAGCGGAAAACAGCATGGCGAACTCAGGGCGCAGGCCACTGTACGACGGTGAATTCCGGCTGTTGCTTGCCGCTGGAATCGGAAATGCGCAGTTCGAGCACGGCGGGTTCGTCAGTCTTTTTCAGTTCCGCGGTGGCGGCGCGCTTGAATGCGCGCTGTTCGGGGCCGGTGCCGGTGAAGTAGGCGGTGATCGTGTGTTCGCCGGACTTCAGGTTGCCCTTGAATAGCGGTTGGATGCCGCCGCGGTACAGCGCTTTTTTCTGATGCTCAGTGTAGAGATGCGTCTCTACCAGCTTGTTGTCGATATGTAGCTTGACGGTGTCCAGGTCGAAAAAGTGCCCCACGTCCATGGAGACATAGACGGCGACCTGGCTCTGCGCCGGGAACAGCAGGTCTTCTTCCAGTACCAGCAAGTCCCGGTTCAGTTTCAGGACCTCCTGCTTCAGGTCTTCCAGGTCACCAGCGGGGAAGTCGCCACTCTGTGCGAACGCGCTGCCGGTCATGGCCAGGGTGAAAGTGGCCAGCAGGGTGCGAAGGAAGTTGGACGGACGCGGGGAAAACATGGTGAAGCCTGAGAGTTGTTGAGTCTGAAATTCAAAAATTCTAAAAAGTGCGCACAGTATGCCCTGTGATTATGTCAGGGCGCCTCGTTTCCGGTGTGACCCAGTTGGCAATTACTGTTGTAACCCGCTGGTAAAAAACATCCGGTGATTGGCATCGATAACGACTGCCTCGAATCCGGTCAATTCTTCGATCAGTGCCATGCCCTTTTCCTTGCCGAGTACGAATACGCTGGTAGAAAGAGGGTCAGTATCAAACCCGTTGGGGCCAATGACACTCACACTGATCAGCTTGTTGCTGTCGGTTGCATCTCCGCTGGAGTCTGTCGCGGCGGGCATTCCGGTGGCCGGGTTGAATATATGATGTACCCGATGATTATCGTCATCGATAAAAAAGCGTTCGTAGTCGCCGGAGGTGGAGATCGCGGTGTCTTCCAGCGGGATCACTGCGGCGTTCTTGGATTTCTGCCGCGGGTGGCGAATACCGATCAGCCAGGGTTTGCCGCGCTTGTCACCCAGTAACCGTGCATCGCCACCGGCGCTGACGCTGGCATTCTGAACGCCGTGTTGTTTCAAAATGGCCACGGCTCGGTCCACCGCATACCCCTTGGCGATTCCGCCGAGGTCGATCTTGGTGCGCGGGTCGGTAAAGCCCATGGTGTGCTTTTTCCGGTCGAGCTGGATATGCCGGTAGTTGACTGCCGGCAGCAGGGTATCCGTGGTCTTCTGGTCTGCGCGCTCTCCCGCGCGAAAATCGTACAGGCTGCCCACGGTCGCATAGGTGATATCGAATGCGCCCCTGGTTTTGTCGCTGTACCACAGGGATTTATCGACAATCGATGCCAGTTCGCTGGAGACCACAATTGGCCCCTGCCCTGCCACCCGGTTTACCCGCGACAGCTCGCTGCTTTCCTTGTAGGGCGAGAGTGCCGCATCGATCCTGCGAAACTCACCCATTACCGCGGCAGTGATCGCTGCGGCTTGTTCCCCGTCTTCATGCCAGAACTGCAGGTGTACCTCGGTTCCCATAATCGCCTGCTTGTCGTAATGCCATTCGCAGTGGGCAAAGCCGGAACTAGCCAGGCCAACAAGCGCGGCGATCAACCGGGCAGCAAACAGGACACGGGCGCGTGAGAGGTACATCGGAGCTTCTTTTGCTGGTTATCGGATCGGGGCAAATGCGGTCAGGCTGTCCATCAGGCTGGCGTTCCCCAGGCCGTGATTGGGGAACAGACTGGCAAAATTACCCTGCTCATTGTGCAGTGCCATATAGTTCAGCACCACGGTCTGCACCAGCTGGTTGACGTTGTTGGCAGCGGGACTGCCGGCGGTTTCCACATCCCCGGACGGGCGCATGTAGCCCAGCTGCTGATGACGAGCCTGTTCGTCGGCGGTGCCGCCGAGTAGCTGCGGGCGGCCCGTGGGGTTGTAAACCAGGAAATAGGAGGCGGCGGTCTGCTGGTTGTCACCGGTCCACACGCCCTTGCCGCGGCCCTCGACGGAGTCATCGATCATGCCGTTACTGAATACGGATCCGTCACTGAACACATACACCATCAGTGGCTGGCCGACGCGAGCGGCATATTCCAGGCAGGCACCGATACAGCGGCCCGCGCGCAGGTCGCGGATCTCGCCGGTCGCGCGGTCGCCGGTGTGGTAGTCGTATCCGCCCATGGTGATGGTGCCCGCACCGGCATAACCGTTGACCACCAGCTTCATGGTGGAAGCGGCTTTCTGGAATTCGCGATCGCCGAAGAATTCCTCGGAGGAAAAAATCCCCGCGGGACCGACGATGTCCGGGTCCAGCGCCGGATCCAGCGCGGTGGGGTCGCCAAAGCGGTCGGCGAGGTCGGCGCTTTTCATATAGCCGCACTTCACCAGGTCCTTGATCACCGCATCGTTGCTCACGCGGGTGTTGACCTTGCCGAGCTTGGCGTTGGATATCCGGTACATGGATTCCATGACCGCGACGGTATCCTCCTGGCTCAGCAGGCCTACAAGGTCGCCCACGTCCACCAGCCCGGTTACGTCGGAAGGGCGGTCGATTTTGGTGGGCCGCACTTCCGCATTAATCAGGTCCGCCGGCGCCATGGAGTTGCCGCCGGATTCGCTGGTCTGGGAGCCGATCAGCGCCAGCAGTGAGCCATTGGCGCCGGCACGGTTGATGCCGTACATTGGGTTGTGTGGATTGTTGCCGGTATCGTTTTCGGAGCGTGCGGGAATCACCGCACCGTTGATGGCATTGGCGGTGCCGGCAGCGACCTTTTCCAGGATGCCGCGCAGCATCTGGCTGTCGCTGTGGAAGGAGAGCCCGAGGTCATTGTTAACGAAGGGATTGCCGGCGGCGTCGGTCAGTGAAGGCACCATATCGCCGGGCAGGCCCTGCTTGCTGTAGCCGGCGGTGCTCAGGAAATCGAGTTGGCCACCCTGCTTGCCCACCAGCACGTTGGAGCCAGCGATATTGGCTCCACCGGCAAGGTCGAAGCAGATAAACGGGATTTTGCCGGCGCCGTTGGCGCTGACCCCGCAGGTTGCCCGCATTGCCTCCAGGTCGGAAGACAGTGCGGCCTGGGCCATGCGCGGATTGGCAAACAGGCTGAAGATGGAGCCGCCGAGCACGGTGGCCATCCCGGCGCGAAAACCCTGGCCGAGAAAGTCACGTCGACTCACCGGCCGGTGGTGGTCCGGGTGGCGCAGCGGTTGATCCAGCTCGAAATGTTTTTTCTTGGTCATGTTTTCATTCTCCGGTGCCAATGCTCCGGTTATCAGTGAATCAGAATCATCGCGCTGCCCATGGCCGCCGCGCAGGTTGCTTTTACGGTGGTCGGGGTGCGGTCAGTGTCGCAGCCGGTGCCGCATGCAGTCATGGTGTCGATCAGCCCATCCAGCTCCGCGCGCACGGCGGCCTCGTCCGGTGCAGTGGCGAGCTGGGCGGTGTGTCCGCCCACTGCGACGGGCCAGGCGATCGGTCGGCCCAGGAGTTTTTCCAGCAGTGGGTCGATCACCAGTGCGCGCTCGGCATCGGTGTCAAACGCTTCGGCGGCACTGGCTGAGAAATTGAAGCCCGGGAAATAGCTGGCGCGGGCACTGGTGTCGTCCACCAGGGTGCTGCAGTACTTCACCGCCAGCTGGGTAATACCCATCTGCTGGGCCGCGAGGAATCCGCGCACATCGGCTTCCACCGGCAGCTGTTGTTTGACCTTTTCCCAGGTGTCCACCACTGCGGGGTGCGCGCTGGATACGCCGGTGGCCGCCGACAGAGCCGCGTGAATCTGCTCGAAGCGCCGAATGCCGATGCGTGGCTGCGGGGTGAGATCCGCGGGCGCGGCAGGGGCTGCCGGGGTGGCTTCCACGCGCACGAACTCTTCGTTACCCAGGCGCTCGAACGTCAGGAAAAATTCGTCGGAAGTGGGGCCCTTCTCCAGCGTGATTATGGTGCCGAGGGGGGAGAGTGCCTGGCCATTTTGCGGGTCGTACTCGGTGGCGGTGACCGTGGTGTCCAGATTCGCCCAGGCCTGGCCAACCACTGCTTCGCGGCCATTGATGCCGATGCGCATGCCTTGGATTACCACCCCTTCCGGGGTAACGCCGTCCTCGAGGGTGATGAATTTCGGTTCGCTGAACAGGTAGCCGTGGTTGTCGTATTGCTGTACTTCGAACATCACGTAGCCCTGCGGGACATCGGTCTGTTCTTCCACCTTGAACAGCAGCAGGAATTTCTCACCCACGCCGGCCTCATAATTGGTCAGGATATCGTCCTGGGTGAGCGCGCGGGAATGGATGGCGAGCAGGCGAACGGAGCCCTGCCACACGTTGTCCCCGGAAACTTCGCTGCCGATCGCCAGTGCAAACGAGTCGTCCCAGGTGGATAGCAGGCCCGCCTCAACAGGGTCTGTATCCCCGGTATATTCGCCATTTACGTACAGGCGGCGGCCATTGATCGGATCGAACGTGGCCACCACATGCTGCAGGGTTGCCTGCGCGCGTTCGGCCATATCGTCGGTGATCAGTGCCGGCATGCCATCGGCGTCGGTGCTGGAATCATTGCGGTTCTGGAAGGTGTAGTTGTACATCGCCTGGCCGAGGGTGAAGTTCCGGCTTTCGTTATTACCCGAGTAGGTAACAATCCGCGCGGGCCCTTCCTGCACCACGTTGGCGGGCGCCACCCAGGCCTCCACAGTGTACTCGCCGGTGCCGGTGAGGGTGTCGAACAGGCGCTTGCTGGTGGCGGTCGCTGCCTGCGCCTTGCCGCCATTGAGCTGGATACCCCAGGAGCCGAGCCATTCCACATCGCCGGAAAGGTTGAGGTCGATGGCCGGGTTTACGCCGGAGGTGTCGTAGGCAATGGTGCCGCTGCCCGACTTGAACTCGTACAGGGCAATGGCGTTGTTCTCAATGCGCCCGCCACCACTGGCGACGACGCCATCGGTGAGATACAGGGCCTTGCTGATCACCCAGCTCGGGTCCACCTCGGTCACCGCGATACCGTCGACAAAGTTGCGGATCGCAGCGGCCATGGTATCGGCGTTATCTGCGCAGTCGCTCCAGCAGTTGTGGAAGTCGTTGCCCAGCCGCACCACAAAACGGGAGTTCTCCGGGTTATCCAGATCCATCCGCGCCTTGGATGCTTCGTAAGCCTGGTCGATATCACTGCTGGCAAAGTACGGCTGTTGCGCGGTATCTGCATCTTCGCTGTGGCAGCCTGCGCAGTATTCCTCGAGTAACGGGTACACGGTGGTGGCGAAGTTGCCACTGGACGCCGGGAAGCTTTTGCTTGCGCCCACTTCCCGCTCGGTCGGCGGCGTCAGGGTGATGGTGCTTGCGACCGATCCCGCCGCGGCGGCCCACTCCTCGATATAGTTGGTAATGATTTCGCCGCAGGTGTCGGCGTTGGCCAGCCAGCAATTGTGGCCGCTGGTCACTTTGGTGACCAGACGGGAATCTTCGGGGCTGCCGAGGTTGACCAGGTCGCGGCCCTCATCGTGGGCCAGGTTGATGTCGTCCCCACGCACAAAGCGCGGGCTCTGGTTGCCTTCGACGTGGCAGCTGCCGCAGCGGTTTTCCGCGGCCAGGTTGTCCCAGATATAGCGCTTGTAGTTCTGTACGTCCTCACTTTCCGGCGCGGGGCCTGAATAGCTGGTGTCGCCGGTGTCGGGGTTTGTATTTGGCAGGTCTTCCGTGGACTGGCCACTGCCGCCGGAGCAGGCCGTCAGCAGTGCGGAAGTGACCAGCGCAAAAAACAGTGCGGTTTTTTTATGCGAGGGGGTGAATGTACATTGCATTTTCTTATTCTCCCGCACAGTAAACCGCGGCATCCGCGTAGACCTGTTTCAGCTTGTATCCGTTGCCGGTAAAGCTGTCAGTCATGTTGGCAATGCGATTGCGGTCGGTGCTGTCTTCCGGTGCACGCAGGCACACCTGCTCAAACACCTTGGTGACCTGGCACTGGGCGAAGGCTTCGCTGTTGGCGAGTTCGCGCCCCATGGACTTGGCACCGTTGCCGGAGCCCGGCAGCTCACTGCTCCAGCCCAGGTGCAGGTTGGGCCCCTCGCGCCAGTAGTTATCCCATTTGTCATCGGGTATGACGTAGCCGTAGGGGAAGGTGGCGCTGTTGATATGGTTCTTGGCCTGTACGCGGGTACCGGTGCTGGGATCGGTCTCGCCGGCGCGGTTGTAATCCAGCCGGCCGTCTTCGCCGGTGGGGTCATTGTCCACATCGTACTCAAAGTTGTAGTAGGCAAACGCCTGGGCCATGGGGTCCATACCGCTGTGGCAGCCCACGCAATTGTTCTGGAATACACGGCTGTCGCCACCGGGGCTGCGGCTCACATCCTGGCGGATGCGGTCCGGCGGTCGTGAAGTATCGTGCACCTGTTCCAGGTCCCGACACAGGTGATTCACCAGGGTGAATCGGAACATGGCGCGGTTGGTGCCAGCGTAAAAGAATGCTTTTGCCCCACCGCGGGTTGTCATGACGCCGGCAGTGGCATCGCCGGGGAGCCCGGTAACGGAAGACTGGGTCTGGCGTTCGAGCGCCGTCTGCAGCGGGTAGCCGTTGCGCTCGAGTTCCTCGTAATGGTTGTTGTTGCTGTTGCTGTAAGCCGGCAAACCCAGCCCGGAGGCACCGGTGTAGATAATGTCGCCGGACAGTATCTCCCGGAAGTCCACGTCGTCGCGCACCATGCCGATGACGGTCGCGGTGTAATCATTCAGGGGCGCAAAGTTGTCACCGTCGCGATTGGTCCAGGGGGTGACCAGGTTTTTCAGGGTCACATCGTAAAACGCATCGTTTTCCATGGCCCGGTAAGCCGCCGCATCGGCGTTGCCGTTGGCGATGTCTTCCGCCATGGCGGTAAGGACGCCGACACTGGGCTTGACGCCGGTGATCCGGCTGTGGATACGGGCCGCCTGCTCTTCCGGGCCGGCAAAAGCCGGAGCGCAGAGCGAGGTGCTGACACAGGCGGTCGCCACGAGCAGCAAGCGCGCGGCGGACGAATTTATTTTCATGGGCAGATTCGCGTTGGGTTCTCGTCGCGCATACGGGGCTGCGCGGTTATTTTGCCTATTGACCGGCCACTGATACTAAAGAATGCGCAATGATTCGCCAGTATTAAAAAGATAAAGCGTGTGCTGGTTGGCAAAAACCTTGTGCGCAGCTTGAGGCTCTGCGGGGCAATCGCGAAAATCGTTGCCCAATACATCAATCACGGTTGCTGGACGGTGGTGCCAGTTATGCTGCGACATTGGCAGTAAGTGACCACTTGTAAACAGCGAAGGCATACAGGGAGTTGCCGGTGATGGAACTGAAACGAGGATCGCCCTTTGAATAAATTTTGTACGCTGGCACAGGTTGCCGGCGGACTTTTTTCGCTGCTACTGCTCGCCGGCTGTTCCGGTGGCAGTGGTGAAGGCTCCAGCCTTGGTGGTGGTGAGCAGGCGGAAGATCCGGTGGTGGTGGACTACCCGGTGGTGTATGTACGTCGCACCCTGAACCGTGACGAAGATGGCGGGCTGATGGTCGATGACCTGTATGCGCCTTCCGCTTTCAACCCCGGTGCGGAACTGGTGCTGCGCGACCGCGCTACCGCATCCGCGGCCGAGCGCGTGCTGACGGAAGAGCTTTTTGTCAGCGACGAGGATGCGGGCATTGTTTTCGAGGGTGGCTACGACGTAAAGGATCTCGCCGTATCCGCGGACGGAGCCCAGCTGGCCTTCGCGATGCGCGCCCCCAATATCGAAGGGCTGGATGATGACGAGCAGCCCAGCTGGAATATCTGGCTGTACGAGTTTGACTCCGCAGAGCTGAAGCGTGTAATCCAGTCTGACCTGATTGCCGAGGAAGGTGACGATATCGCGCCGGCATTCCTGCCCGACGGCCGGATCGTGTTTACCTCTACGCGCCAGCGCCGCTCCCGCGCGCTGCTGCTCGACGATAACAAACCCCAATTCTCCGCCCTGGCCGAAAACCTCGATGAGCCCGCTTTCGTCCTGCATGTTATGGAGGCCGATGGCAGCGACATCCAGCAGATTTCCTACAACCAGAGCCACGATCTCTCTCCGACCATACTGTTCAACGGCCGCATCCTGTTCAGCCGTTGGGACAATATGGGGGGCATTGACCGCCTGAGCCTTTACACCGTCAAACCGGACGGCACCGATCTGCAGTTCCACTACGGCTATCACAGTCAGGCCACGGGGACCGGCACCGGCCCGGATCCGGTTCCGGCAGCCTTCAGCAAACCACAGCAGATGCCGGATGGACGGATTCTGGTCACCCTGCGTGCGCCGGAAGGTATTACCTGCGGCGGCGATATGGTGGTGATTGATGCGGAAAACTTTACCGAGGCCTACAGCGAACCGGAGCAGCAGGGCATTTTGCAGGGGCAGGAGTCCCTGTCGGTCGAGCAGGTGATCACCGATGGTGGCCTGTCGCCGCACGGTCTGTTTGCCAACGCCTGGGCATTCCACGATGGCACCAGCCGCCTGCTGGTGAGCTGGAGCGAGTGCCGGGTGATCGACCCGGAGACCGAGCTGCCCCAGCCGTGTACCGATGAATGGCTGGCGACCCCGGATATCGTGCCCGCCGACCCACTGTACGGGCTGTGGATCTACGACTACGTCGAAGGCACCCAGCGCCCGATCATCCAGCCTGTCGAGGGGCAGATGATCAGTGAGGCGGTCACTGCCGACACCCGCCCGGTGGCGGAATTTATTCCCCAGCCCATTCCGGGTATCGATATCGACCGCGACCTGTACGACGAGGGTATGGCGGTTCTGGATATTCGCAGCGTGTACGATTTTGATGGCACCGCCGCGGTGGATATCGCCGCGGTGGCCGACCCGTTGCAAACCACCGCCGCCGAGCGCCCCGCGCGTTTCCTGCGCGTGGTAAAAGCGGTGGGCATTCCCGACGATGACACCCGCGACTTCGATCGCTCCGCTTTTGGCCGCAACCGCTCGCAACTGATGCGGGAAATCATCGGTTATACCCCGATCCAGCCGGACGGGTCCGTGCGTGTGAAGGTGCCCGCGGATATGCCGCTGGCGATTTCCGTGGTGGATGCCAACGGCCGCCGCATAGTCGGTCGTCACAATAACTGGCTGCAGTTCCGTGCCGGTGAGGTGCGCAAATGCCAGGGCTGCCACAGCCGCGATAGCGAGGTGCCCCACGGCCGCACCGACAAAGAGCCCGGATCCGCATGGGCCGGTGCGCCTACCAGCGGTGCGCCCTTTGCCAATACCGAGCCGGCGCTGAATGCCGAAATGGGCGAGACCATGGCGCAGCTGCTGGCGCGCATCGCCGGGCACCCGGTACTCGAGGGCGATCTGAAATACGCTGACCTGTGGACAGATGCCGCGCTGCGCGCGAAGGATCCGAGCAGCGAACTGCTGATGAGCGAGCTGATTACCCCGTCGCCGACCAGTGTCGCCTGCCAGAGCGACTGGAGTGCGGCATGCCGCACCATCATCCACTACCAGGAGCATATTCAGCCGATCTGGGACCTGCCGCGGGAGATTATCGATGCCGATGGCAATGTGCTGGAGGACCGCACCTGCTCCAGTTGCCACAGCAACCGGGATGCCGCGGGCATGGCGCAGGTGCCGCCGGGGCAGCTGGACCTGAGCGCAAACCAGTCCGGGGTGAACACCAACTTCAGCACCTCCTACGTGGAGCTGATCTTCGACAACCCCACACAAGAGCTGCGCGATGGCGCGGTGCAGAACGTGCTGGTGCAGGATACGGATGATGACGGCAACCTGCTGTTCGAGACGGATGAGGAAGGTGAGCTGATCCTGGATGCCGATGGCAACCCGATTCCTGTTATGGTTACCGTCGATATTCAGCGGATCATGGACACCGGCGGGGCCAACGCCAGTCGCTTCTTCAGTATTTTTGAGGCGGGCGGCTTTCACCAGGGTGAACTGTCCGCGGCAGAGTTGCGTTTGATTTCAGAGTGGCTGGACATCGGTGCGCAGTACTACAACAACCCCTTTGATGCACCGGTCGATTAAACAATGAACTGCCAGTCCGGAAAACGAATCATGCATCTGGCCGCACTGCTGGCCGGACTGTTTGTGGCCGGTTATGCGAGCGCCGAGCAGGAAGAGCCCGTGGTGGAGAGCTTTTCTGCCCGCCAGTTCGGCGAGCGCACCCCGCAAGACCTGCCCGATGACGCCGAACAGGTGTTCAACGGGGCCGAATTCCTCAACCTGTATACCGGCCCCGGTCGCGGCTATGTGATCGACCATGTGGTGGAGTACGGTGAACGCCTGTGGTTGCTGAAGCGTCGCACTGACTGGGTCAAGGTGATGACCCGGAGTGGTAAAACCGGCTGGGCAAAAATTTCCGATCTGGACGAGATTTTTGCCATAGACGGGGAGCAGGTAGGAGTGCCGACCCCGGGCATCGACGATTACCGCGAGCAGGGTTTTCGTCTTGGCTTCGCCTATGGGGATTTCGAGGGGGCGAATGCGCTGGGGGTGTCCCTCGGCTATCGTTTCACCGGCAATATCTCGGCCGAATTGCGCGCGGCGCAAACCATTGGTGCCTATTCCGACAGCCAGACCTACCAGGTGGCACTGTTGCACAAGCCTTTCCCCGAGTGGCGACTCTCGCCCTACTTTATGCTCGGCACCGGCATCAATATCACCTCGCCCAATGCCACCATCGTCGCCACCGAAGATCGTCAGGACACCACCATGCTGACCGGCATCGGCGTCACCACCTATCTATCCCGCCGCTTTGCCTTGCGCGCGGAAGTTGCCAATCACTACCTGCTCACCTCGCGGGAAAATAATCAGGAGATAGTCGAATGGAAATTGGGATTCGACGTATTCATGTAACCCTGGCCGGGCTGTTGATGGCCGCGACCATACCGTTTTCCGTTGCCACGCAGGCGCAAGGGGATGCGGAAATTGATGAAATCATTTCCCCGGATCTCGAGCGCCGCGAGATCCGTGAGGCCAGGATCGATAGCGAGGATTTCGAGTTTACCGCGTACCTTGGCGGCATCATGAATGTGGAAGATTTTGGCAGCAATGCCCTTTACGGCGGTAGCCTGGCCTACCACATCAATGAAGATTTCTTTATGGAGGCGGGCTACGGGCAAACCAAACTGGGCGAGTCCAGTTACGAGCGCCTCAGTGGTTCTGCGCCACTGCTTACCGATGAAGAGCGTGAGCTCTCCATGTATAACCTGTCACTGGCCTGGAACTTTCTCCCCGGTGAGATCTTTATTTTCGACAAGTGGGCGCTGAACAGTAACCTGTACCTGATTGGTGGTGTGGGCAATACCAGCTTTGCCGACGAGGAACACTTTACCTACAACGTCGGCGTCGGAGTGAGAATGCTCGCGCAGGACTGGCTGGCATTGCGCCTCGATGTGCGCGACCACATATTTGAGCATGAGATTTTTGGTGAGCCGCTAACCACCAATAACCTCTCCGCCCAGCTGGGCGTTTCCGTCTATTTCTGAATGGTATAAACAAACAAAAACAACCGGAGAATCCCGATGCGTAAACTGATTGCCGCTCTCTGTACCAGTGCCGCTTTACTGGCGGGCGCGCCAGCTTCCGCCAATGCACCCGCTGCGGACTTCACCCTCGCCTCCCTCAAGGATGGCAACCTCAAATTGAGCGAGCAGCGCGGCGAAGTGATCATGCTCAACTTCTGGGCTTCCTGGTGTGGCCCCTGCCGGGAGGAAATGCCGCTGCTGAACGATCTGCATGCCCGCTACGAGCCGGTCGGCTTTCAGGTATGGGGTGTCAATGTGGATGCGAACCGCGAAGACGCGCAGGCGATGCTGAACAAGATTCCGGTAGAGTTTCCGGTGTTGTTCGACGCCCAGAGCGACGTCAGCAAACTGTTCGGCGTGGAAGCCATGCCCAGCTCCGTGTTTATCGACCGCGATGGCAAGGTGCGCTACGTGCACAAGGGCTATCGCAGTGGCGACGAAGCCGAGTACAAAAAAATCATCAAGGAACTGATCCGGGAATAAACCATGACCAGACGCGCGCTTCTTTTATTCCCTGTCCTGCTGTTGCTGGGTGGCTGTGAAACCATGATGCCCGAGCCCTGGGTCAAACCTTACGAACGGCATTACCTGGCGGACCCGATCATGAGTTTTGAGCGGGACCCCGTCGCTGCCGGGTATATGAACCATGTGTACGAAGCGCGCGAAGCTGCCCGGGGAGCAGAGGGCGGTTCCGGGGGCGGTTGTGGGTGTAACTGAGTTGAAGAAAATTCTGGGCCTCGTTGCCGCTTCCCTGTTTGCCGGCCATACCTTTGCGGCGGTGCTGCCCGAGGAACGTGCGGATACCATGTACCACGCCTACAGCGGAGGTGGTGTCACCATTGACGGGCCCTCGGTGCTGGTGCGCAAGAATGTCGGCAACAAGGTTTCGCTATCTGCCAATTACTATGTGGATATGATCTCCGGTGCGTCGATTGACGTGCAGGCCACCGCCAGTCCCTATTCCGAGCAGCGCGACGAATTTTCTCTCGGCGCTGACTACCTGGTGGAAAAAACCACCATGAGCCTGAGCTATACCAATTCCAGCGAGAACGACTACCAGGCGGAAACCGTCGGCTTTGGCATCAGCCAGGATTTCTTCGGCGATCTCAGTACCCTCTCCATGCGCGTCAGTCTGGGCAGCGATGATGTGATGCGCAACGGCGACGAAGATTTTCTCGAGCAGGCGGAGCACCGCCGCTATTCCCTGGGGTGGAGCCAGATCCTGACCACCAGGCTGATTGCCGAGTTGAGTGTGGAAACCGTGGCGGACGAAGGGTTCCTGAATAATCCCTACCGCAGTGTGCGCTATCTGGATCCGGGCTCCGGCACCGGCTTCAGCTATCAGGCGGAACTGTACCCGACCACCCGCAACAGTGATGCCGTAGCACTGCGAGCCAAGTACCGGCTGCCGTATCGTGCCGCCATCAAGAGTGAATACCGTCGCTACGCCGACAGCTGGGGGATCAATTCCGACAACCTGGAGTTTCGCTACACCCACCCGCTGGAGGCGAAGGATCTGGTTCTTGAGGGCAAGCTGCGCTTTTACAAACAGAAAGGCGCGGACTTTTACAGCGACCTGTTCCCCTATGTCGACGCCACCAACTTCCGCGCGCGCGACAAGGAGCTGAGCGATTTCACCAGCACCGCCATCGGTATCGGCGCCTCCTATCAACTGCCGGAGCGCTGGGCGCTGTTCGATCGCAAGAACACCCTGAATCTCTACTGGGATTATGTGCTGTTCGACTACGACAACTTCCACGATGTGCGTGTGCACGACGGTGGCTCCGACGTCCTGCCAGGAGAGGAGCCTGCCTATCACTTTAATGCCCATGTGGTGCGGCTGTTCTGGTCGATGTGGTTCTGACCCCGGCAAGGCTTGGTGGGGATAAAACCGCTCAAAAAATGATTTACAGGGGCCGCAAAGGCCCCTAAAGTTCGCCGGCTTCCCGGTGAGCCCAACAGTCCGGGCCCTCTCCGCCTCCTCGAGGATGCTCACCCGCTGCTGCCAGCATCTACCTCCAGCCCTGGCAGTGTTTTTCCCTGTTTGACTCTTTTTCACGGTCCGCCCGGGTGGGTTTCATGCTCAGTTATCGTCACGGTTTTCACGCCGGCAATTTTGCCGATGTGCTCAAGCACTGTGTGCAGGTAGAAATTATTTCCTACCTGCAAAAGAAAGAAGCCCCTTTTGACTATATCGACACCCACGCCGGTGCCGGCCGCTATGCACTGACGTCGGATATGGCGCAGAAAAACCGCGAGTACATGACCGGGATTGGCCGCCTGTTCAAAACGTGTGATCTGCCCGGTTTGCAGAATTACCTGCGTCTGATCGAGGCATTGAACCCCCAGCAGAGCCTGCAGCATTACCCCGGTTCGCCGTTGATAGCCACGAGCATGTTGCGCCCCCAGGACAAGGCGTGGCTGTTCGAGCTGCACCCCAGTGATGCGGAAAAGCTGCGTCACTGTGTCCCGCGCGGACGGCAGTGCCAGGTGCGGGAGGAGGACGGTTTTGCGGGGCTCGCCAGCCTGCTACCCAGCCGCGCCCGCCGCGCCCTGATCCTGATCGATCCGCCCTATGAACAGAAAGCCGACTACCAGCGGGTGGTTGATGCCCTGCGGCTGATCCACCGCAAGATGGCCACAGCGACGGTGGCCCTGTGGTATCCGGTGGTGGAGCGTCGCCGTATTGAGGCCCTGGAAAAACAGCTGGTTGCCAGCGGCATCCGCAATATCGAGCTGTATGAACTGGGTGTTCGCGCGGATGCCTGCGGCGGGGGTATGACGTCGTCAGGGATGATCGTTATCAACCCGCCCTGGACTCTGCGCGCGCAGGTGCAAGCGTTGTTGCCACCATTGGCGGCAGAGCTCGGTGTCAACGGTGGTGGCCACTACCGCTGTGAGGTCCTCGTAGCAGAATAGGGGATTGGATTGGCCGAGCCCGCGCGTCTCAACTTGTCAGGCCGCAGTCTGTTGTTGTATGTTTTCCAGCCACAACAATAAGCAATCGGGCGCGTGACAAGAGCGGCAATTCTCCAGTGGATCACACACCGCCCTGGGGATTGATCCAGACCGTCATCGCGTAACCGGCCCTGCGGCCCGCACAGCGGCAGTCGTGGGAACAGCGATGACGACTAGCCTATGCCACAGACCTGCCACAGGTCCCTCTGCGCCCTACTGTTGGCGACACAGCTGAGTGTCGTGCCGGCGGTGTTTGCTATGGAAGGCTCTTCATCAGATACCGGGGTCGCTGCAGTCACATCGGATGCAACCACCTATTTCTTCGAGATCCCCGCCCAGCCCCTGGACCAGTCCCTGCTGGCCTTTTCCCGCCAGACCGGCCTCGCGGTGATGGTTGCCACGGCCCAGAACCAGTCCGCCAATACCCCCGACGAGCCGGCACCCCTGGTGCGCGGCGAATACACCGCGGAAGCCGCCCTCGAACTGCTGCTGGCACACACGGACTTTCGCTATCGCCGGGTGGATGGCCAGGGCGTGGTGATACTGCCGCCCAAGAGCGGCACCCCAACCCCGCCGGCAGAGCCGGATGAAGTACCGGTAGCGCGGGCGCTGCTGGAAGAGGTTGAGGTGGTGGCGAGCAAGCGCCGCACCAATCTGCAGCAGACCCCGATGACGGTGACTGCGATCAGCGGCGGCACCCTGGAGGAGCGCAATATCGACAGCCTGCAGGAGATGGCCGCGGAAGTGCCCAGCCTGAAGGTGGCGCGCAATGGCGACCACACGGCCTCAATGCTGTACCTGCGCGGCGTGGGCTCGGACAACCACACCGAAGCCGGCGACTCCGGCGTTGCCACCCATGTAGATGGCATCTTCAGCAGCCGTGTGCAGGGCTCCGCGGTATTGCTCTACGACCTCGACCGGGTGGAAGTATTGCGCGGGCCCCAGGGCACCCTGTTCGGGCGCAATTCCACCGGCGGCGTCATCAACTACCACACCGCGCGACCGCAGCAGGACTGGTCTTCAGCGCTATCGGTTTCCGTGGGCAATTACGGCCTGCGGAAATTCACTGCGGTGGCGAACGCCCCGCTCACAGACGACTGGGCTCTGCGCTGGGCGGCGGTATCCGAGCGGGCCGACGGCTATACCGACTACACCGACGATTCCCTGTACGCAAAGCGCGCCGACCGCTACAACAATACCGATCTGTACAGCCACCGGCTAAGCTCCAGCTGGCAGATCAATGATGAACTCGACTGGTGGCTCAGCTACGAGCGGTTTGAGGACCGCGGTGCCGGCAGCCTGCCAGTGGTGGATTACGATACCCCGGTCACCATCGACACCCCCGGACGTACCACGCTCAACCAGGACGCTCTGCGCAGCCGTGTCGAGTGGGAACTGCAGGGGGGGAACTCGCTCGTCTATATCGCCGGCTACGGCTTTACCCGCCGCAGTCAGGACTGGGATGCCGACCGCACCGGTGCCGTGGGCAGCGAGACAGACCCGGCCATCTACCACCAGAGCAACCGTACCGTGTGGTCCGAATACCGCGCGCGCCAGCACGAACTGCAACTGAAGAGCAGCGACGACGAGCGTCTGCGCTGGTTGATCGCCTACTTCAATTTTGTCGAGAGAAACGCCATCCGCTTCGACCTGGAGCACCAGGATCCGGACGGCAGTGGCTGGGGCGGCGCGCCGGCGCACAGTTTCCAGCAGCCCAACCGGGGGACCCGTCTCGACGCTTTCTACGGACAGCTGGACTACGACCTCACACCCCATTGGCAGGTCAGTGCCGGTGCCCGCAGCGGGCGCGACCAGCGCTATGACCGGGGCGGCCGCAATATCGCCTGCCCGGACCTGATCCGCAGTGATCGCGAGGGTGTGCTGGGGGCCGTTGCCGTCAACCGGGAGTCCGCCGCACCGGGCCAGTGTTTTGTGGCCAACTACAACGACGTCGACCAGACCTGGCGCAGCACCACGGCGATGGCGCGGCTTTCCTATCAGCCATCGGATCAGACCCTGCTCTACCTCCACTATGCGGAAGGCTTCAAACCCGGCATCGTGCAGGATGGCGCGAGCCTGTCCGGGGTCTACGCGGGCGCTGAAGACCCCGCTTATCAACGTGCCCTGCAGACACTGATCACCCGTAACAACAACGGCGCTGCGTTCGTGGGCCCGGAAACCAGCGCCAATGTCGAGCTGGGCTTCAAGCTCGGCCTGCTGGGTGGCGGGATGACCCTTAACGGCGCCCTGTTCGATACCCGCTATCGCGACCTGCAGGTATCCGGCATCGCGGTGGAAGAAGACGGCACGGAGTTGATCCGCTCCACCAACGCCCCGTCCGCGACCATTCGCGGTGTGGAGCTGGAGCTGAACTGGGCCAGCAGCCTGAACGGCCGCGTTACAGGTTTTCTCTCCCTGCTCGATGCCCGCTACGATCGTTTTCTCGCCGTCGACAACGAATTCCCGCTGTATGGTCAGACCTGGAATCCCGGCGCGGCGACCCCCGAACTTCCGGATCTGGTGGACTTCAGTGGCAATCGGCTGAAGCAGGTGCCCAAGGTCAGCCTCGGACTCAACTACCGCCACGGCCTGTCCCTGGGCAGCTGGGGGCGCGCCACCGCCAGGGTGGGGCTGCGCTACGCATCCAGCATGTATTTTGACGAGGCCAACCGTGGCAATCGCAGTGGTATGCTGCTGGACAATCGCACCGGCCAGTGGATCGACGATCCCGCCGGCCCGGCGCCAGACGTGGATCGTCAGCCCGCCTACAGCCTGTGGAATGCGGGTCTGAAATTCGAGCCCGCGGCGGGCAACTGGTGGCTCGATCTCTACGGTGAAAACCTCACCAATACGGCCGTCGCCAACGATGTGCAGGAAGCGGATATCGCCGTGCCCGAATACTATTACGGCGCCCCCCGCACCTTTGGCCTCCGTCTCGGCCTGAATTTCGACTGATTTAGTGACGATTCCCGACTTTTTGCACAAAGGGGGGACGATCGGGTCCCCTTTGCCGTTATATCGGCAAGAGAAGTAGATTCCAGCGCCCGCCAGAGGCGCCAAAATAAACGATAAATACAACAAAAGTATGGTGAAGAGAATCCATGGCGACAGCGTGGACGAGCCAATTGGCGACCGATAACGACAAGGACCTGGATCACTACTACCGCGAATATCACCAGGAACTGTGTCGATATGCGGTGAGTAAATTCGGATTGTCGTACAGCGAGGCCGAAGACCTGGTGCAGGAGGCGTTTGCGCGCATGGCACCACAGCTTCGGGTTGGCGATATCGAGCACGTGAGAGCCTTCCTGTACCGGTCGGTGCACAACGCCACCATTGATGCGTTGCGCAAAGGTCAGGTGCGGGAGAGCTATGCGCAATCGGTTCAGGACGATCCCGAGCGGGATCAGGACACCCTGGGCCCGGAGCGTGTGGCCAGCAGCCGGCAGTTCCTCGGGCTGATCAGCCGCGCCCTGTGGAGCATGCCCCACAAGCGCCGGCGGCTGTTGTTGATGAATCGTGTCGACGGCCTCTCCTACGCGGAAATCGCGCGGCGGGAAGGGCTCTCGGCAACCGTAGTGAAAAAGCACGTAGCGAAAGCCCTGGCCGGGTGCCAGGAAGCGCTGCGCGCACATGGTGGAGAATTGTGATGACGACTGGCAACAGTCACCCGCAGACAGATATCCGGCGCGTAGAAGCCGAGGCCCGCGAGTGGTTTATGCTTCGCGGTGAACGCAGCCTCGATGCCGACGAGCAGTCTGCCTATGACACCTGGATGCAGCAGGTACACAACCGCAGTGCCTACCAGCGACTGGAGCAGATCGACCGCAGCCTCGCCGCCCTGGCGGCTGGCGAGGAGGGCGCGCGCCTGCGCCAGCGTGGGGGGCTCGATGGCTTTATCGAAAAGCTGCGCGGCCTGTTCGGTAATCTGGGGGGCGCTGGCCCGGCGACCGGCGTAGCCTTCGCCTGCACTCTGATGCTCGCGGTAGGCCTCGTGTACCTCGCGCCCGCGCCGCAAGCCCCTGTTGCACAGGCCTATGTCTCTGAGCTTGCCCAGCAGCGTACCGTTACCCTGGAAGATGGCAGTTTTGTCACGCTCGGCGGCGACTCAGCGATCGAAGCCGAGTTCAATGGAGAGCGCCGTAACGTAAGACTCCTGCGGGGCCAGGCGTTCTTTGAAGTCACCAAAGACCCCGCGCGCCCGTTTTTCGTCAATGCGGCGGGAGCGGAAATCCGCGTGGTAGGCACCCGCTTTGATGTGCACGCCGGCAGTCCTCTCAACCCGTCGGTAAAAGTTACCGTGGAAGAGGGGATCGTTGATGTAGCCAGCGAAGCGTCGGCCACAGCTGCTACACCTAAAGTGCGCCTGGTTGCCGGGCAGCAGGTCAGGGTCACCGAGCAGCAGATGAGCCGCGTCCATACCGTGGATGCCTCCCGGGTCGCCAGCTGGCGCCAGGGCAAGTTCAGCTACCGCGACGCGCCCCTTTCCGAAGTCGTCGCCGATGCCAACCGCTATCGCAAAAACCGCATCGTGATCGGCACCCGCGAACTGGAAAACCTGCGGGTGACCACGGCCTTCAATGCCGACCAGGCGGATACGCTAGTGGCGATGCTGGAGCAGTCATTGCCGGTGCGGGTGTTCAAGGAGCCGGATGGGCGGGTGGTTATCTGGCCGGGAACGGTTGAAGATTGATCCGCGGGAAAAATCCAGCGAAACATAAAAAAGCCCGGATATGTCCGGGCTTTATTGTTGTGGCGTCAGGAATTCAGCAAGCTTACTTCCAGAACTGCCACCATTTCTTGCTGTGTTCTTCGCGGGCAGCCTGGCCTTTTTCGGAGCCCTTGCCCATTTCCTTGCGTTCCTGCTCGGCCTTTTTGGCTTTCTGCTCTTCGAATCCCTTGCGCTTGTCCTGGGCTTTTTCGGATTCTTCCTCGATATCCTGCGGCATTTCAGCTTTCGCTGCCGCTTTGGCCGCGCGCTTCTCTTCGGCTTTCAGTCGTTTTTCCTCCGACTTGCCACCTTTGCCTTCGTGCTTACCTTGCTCATGCTTGGCCTTCTTTTCGGCAAATGCCCGCTTTTCTTCTTCGTTCAGACGGTAGGCTTCGGCTTTAGCCTTGACCTTATCATCGGCCTGGGCCTGGCCCGCTTCCCGATGCGCTTCGATCTGCTCCTGCGTGGGTTTTCCTTGACCTGGAACTTCGGGCTTGTCCGCCAGTGCCGGAGCTACGAAAGCGAGGCTGGTGATAGCGGCGATCAGTGTCTTGTTCATGGCTTTGTGGTTCCTGGTGATTATGTGTGGCTGTGCATTTTGCATCATACACCTGAATTTATGCTGAATGCCCGGGTGAAAAACTTGATCCAGTTAACACCTGGGCAGGGGTGGCCACTTCTGTACACGTCTTTGTCGAAATATGGTCACAGCGAATCGCGAAAAATGAGCTGGGTTCCCTTGAAAAATAACTGTGTCTTTTATTGCTTTTGCCGGCGCGCCAGCTCTTTCTGAAAATTCCTTTCCGCTCCCTGCGCCGACCTGTTGTGCCCTGTCATCATGGCATCTTAACCATGTCACTCAGCATCCAGCTATTGTTGTTATAAGCTTCCTCCGGGCCATAGAATCGGAACAGCAGGAAGTAGTTGTCCGCATTGCCGGTGGGCAGGTAGTTCACACCGTCGTTCAATGGTTTGGGGCCAAAGTAAATCGTGCAGGTGCCGTCATCATTCATCTTCGGGCTCTCTGATGAGGCCAGGCCAATGGGATCGGCTTCCCGGATGTAGGAGGCGGTAGCGACGTCATAAACAAGCACCGACCAGAACTGCTTGGCGGGAACGTCCGCGGGGACGGTCAGCATGTAATTTTTATCACCCTTGAGCGGCTCTCCGTCTGCATCCTTGGTCAGCATGAGATAGGCCGTGGACGATCCCAGCTTTACCGGGGGAGAAATATAAGTGTAGTAAGTGAAGGCGCGGTCGTCGATGTAGATCTTGTTCTCGTCTTCGTAGGTCATCTTCGTCGAGATCATCGAATCGGCCACCGGCTGCGTCCACTGGGTCTTGTCTCCCCAGCGACGCGGTGGAATCGTGCGCAGGAAATGTTGCAGTTCCCCGTGGACCCGCTTCAGGACCCGGTCAAGTGCGGCCCGCGACTTCTCGTCCGGTTTAAAGCTGCCGCCGCGATCTATGCCAATGGAGCTGAGCATGCCCATCGCATACTTGTCCTCTTCACGGACCTCTTCGTAATTGATGACCTTCTGGAGTCGCTGGAAAAAGGTGTGATCCCATGGAAACAGGGAGGAGTATTCCTTGTCATAGATATCCATGTGCGGGTAACGCTCATCGCTGCCGTAGGCGTACTGTTGGAAGCCTTTCTTGATGTAATCGACCGCGCCCTCGAGAGTATTCTCTTCGAGATCGGGAGTGATGACGCGGAGAGTGCCATAGCCCCGATAGGTCCGGAGTGGCACTGGGAGAAACCCGTCCGGCACCGTGATCTTCGGATCGCGGGCGTTGTAGAGGAAATACTTGCCTCCTTTGCCCTTGTCGTCGCCCCCCGCGCCAACGTCCACGACAGGACGCTGCCAGACATCAAGAAACGTCCCGAAGACACTGTAAGGTCCCTCGGTGGGCGGAATCTCGACAACGACAGGTCCGTCCTTGACGTCGTAAATCAACTGGACGTAGAGCGTCGAATTATTCGGCGTCGGCTGCTGAAACTTCCAGTTCGGCGGACGAGAGAAAAAAGCGACTTGATTAAGCTTCTGACCGGCGTCAATCCCACCCTCGATCATCTCGTTCCCAGCCACAATGGCCTGCCCCCACAGCGCCGATTCATAGGCGCGACGTTCCAGACGTTCGGCGTCGAAGTCCCTGGCATACGCAATTCCGAATTGCATGCATGCAAGTACGATGTAGAAAAGAACTTTATTTCTCATGTTGTGGCTCCATCTTCGGGGGACATTCCATGGAATTCTAGGAGGTTTTAGCCACAACGCTGCCAGTGACGGCGGCTACCCTGGTTACGTGTGGCGCAAAAATGGGAGTTGTCCTACGCAGGTCCGAAGACCCAAAGCGTGCTCCCGGACATTGGGCAGGGGCGTGACGTCCGCCATGTCCCGTGAACGAAGTGAGCAGCTTGCCCCAACTGGTTAGGCAATATTTATTGAATCCCCACTCTGGTCACCTCTTTAGTAAATCCCCGGTATCAACCGATAGCGTACGCGTCGCGCATAGTCGCGATAGCCCGGTAACTCGTTTTTTAAAGTATGATCTTCTAGCGCGGTTCTAATCACCGTAATGATTAGCGCAGCAGCCGCCGGAATAAGTACCCACATCGAGCTAAAGGCCAGAGCCATACTCGGGAGTGCCAACATATTTCCGGCATAGCCTGGATGGCGCACAATCCGATAGGGCCCACTGTCACACACCACATGCCCCCGATCCAACTCAATACGGACCACGCTGAAGAAAAAGCGATTCTCTATCAATGCCCACGCAGCGAAAGCGTATCCGAGCGCGATCAGGAGGAGGCCGAGCACGATGAGCCACAATGAAAACAGGGGTGACCAGCCAAAGCGATGATCCAGCCCGGCCACAATAACCATTGGGAAACTCACACTTAGCGCCATTAGTGGAGCAAGCACTTTGTCCCAGGCTTTAGCGCTTTGGACCTTTTCTATATTTTGTCTTTCGGCTGTTAATCCGGGGTGCAGGTGCTCCGCCCACATGCGCCCGCCAATACCAGAGGCCAGGAAAAGCAAGGAATATAGCCACGCTTGCCACCAACCAAGGTCGCCACCGCATATAAATAAAGTGAGTGGGATTAGCAGATAGACCACAACTAATCTGAACCACTGGCGAGGGGATGCTGGTTGATCTACCTTCGTTGTATCTTCATTTGATGACATGCTATCCCCTGCAATTACATGACTTTTTTTGAGCGCCTAACGCCTGCAACAGGGGCGCAGCGTTAGCTGCGTCCAGCGACTGAAAGGAGCGACTTGATTGCACTGGTTAGACGGCTGGTGGCACATATTTTTCCGCCAACAACGATGCATAATGTCTACCGCTATCTGATATTTCTGAGCTGTTTACGAGGCTGCTGAGGCAATCCTCAATTGCCGTGACATGAACTCGGCCCTCTAACGTAGGACTTAGAAATTTAGTTACTTTCCCAAGCTGCTTCCAAAGCACTTCATTTTCTCTTAATGCAACGGATACGGTCAGTAGGTCGTTAATATGACCTATACTCTGAAGTCATCATCATATTCAGATAACGCGGGAGAGTAATATGAAACTTTTACCGTCACTGGCTGTAGTCTTGATGGTAGGTGCCGTGGTCAACTCAGCCTGCGCTAGTGGCATCGAGGTGACAGAAGATAATTTTGCTGTCGCAGAAACCGACCGGTATATGGCCGAGCATACGGCGGAGCATGCCGTCAACTCGATCCGCCACTCGCGCGAACCCTCCGGGCCGGACAACCAGTTCGTGATCACCGAGAACAAGGATGTGCTTTACAGCCATGCGGTGGTCGACACGATGGGCGGCGCGACCATCACGAACCCCGACTGGGACTACTACTCCGTCATTCAGGTCATCGACGAGCAGCACTACACGCTCCACGTGCTCTATCCCGGCGAAAGCGTGACCTTGACGCCCGAGGACCTTACCATGGGCCGGTATGTGTTCCTCAACATGCGCACCGGCCTACGTTCCACCGACGCGCGGGGGCTCGCAGAGGCGCATGCGCACCAGAACGCGTTCTCCATCGAGGCCGCGTCGGCAGAGCCCTACACACCTAAAGGCTTCGACACCAAGAGCCTCGATGCCGTGCGAGCGAAACTGGTGGCGCGGGCAGGCGAAGCCAACAAACCTGAGAAATTCTTCGGTCGTCCAGAGGACGTGGACCCCGAGATGTTCCTGATCGCGACGGCGAAGGGCTGGGGTGGCCTGCCGTTCGCGGACGCTGTCTACATCTCCACCATCGTGCCAGAGGGCGCTGCGGCCGAAGGAGCGTGCTCGAAGATGACGCTACCACGCCCGCCACTCAAGTATGACGCGGGTGCATTCTTCTCGGTCACAACCTATAGCGCCGACAGTTGGATCGTAGAGGAGAACTTTGCACTGAACGATCGTGCCGCAGAGGCCAACGACGATGGCTCGGTCACTTTCCGTTATAATTGCCCCGGAAAGCCCAATAATATCGACGTCAAACCGGGCTGGACGCAGGTCATCCGTCTCTACCAACCGGAAAGCTCTGAGGCGATCTCCAAGTATGTCAAGCAGATCACCTCGGACGTGAAGATTACGGCGGTACAGTGAGCGAAAGTCGTAGCGGAACCGGTTTGCGCAAATCTGCGCAGACTCAGCGGGCCTCAAACCCGCATGAAATCTAATCTTTAGTGTTGTGCAGTCTTGCCAAGTCTGACTGACTTTATGCTCGCTGCGGTAAATTCCCGGTAAATTTAAGGGTAAAAATTGACCAGCAAAATGCACTTTAAGGCTTTACTCACCTATAACCCGGTTAGCCCTGCCCCGATAGAAAAACCTCGCTAATGGCGGGGGTCGTTGATCGTTCCAGGTGACTCAGGCTTGCCTTCGTGGCAGTCACCCTAACGCCCAGCGTTGGCTGTCGCTCTGCCGCTGATTGTTAGGCGATTTCATAGCGGTGTAACTCTTGGAATTCAAACTCGGCATCCGAAATATTAGCCATGCTTATCAATTCCACACCATCTAAGGGCTCACCTTGGTCCCCCTCCCAACATACAACCAACCAAGTTGATTCAAGATCTAACTCTTTAAGCAACAAGAGAAGTGATTCGCGATCTTTTTTCTTAAGTACAATCTCTTCCGGCTCATCACAGTAAGAAATAGCTCGCCAACCGCATCCGCATCCCTCATACCCACCGACATAATAAGCGTGATTTTGATCGTGAGGCCAGCGAAGTACAGCTTTGTCTTTTTGTAACTCAACTCTCTGCAGCCACATTTTTGGGTAGGCTTCGCTCCACTTGGACTCTGGAAGTAAGCTATTTGTAAAAAGGTACATTGCTAAGCAAATTTTTTCGCCTAACGCCAAGTTAACCGGCAGCTTTACAGCAACGAAGTTGCGGAGAAGCTGTCCAGTGGAAGCCGCGTGTTTTTGCGGCTGTAACGGTGGTTAAACGCCTTGTTATGAGTATTAATTGCTAAGTAGCCCTGTAACTGATGATTTAACATTGTATATAACACCATCACAACCCTGACCATAATAGATACTCATAGTGATATTTGTAGCTGTGCTTTTACACACCACAAAGAAGCTAAGGCTTGTATCATATTCTGTTTTTTGTTGCGATAAATGATACTCACCTTGGAAGCCTTCAGAACCCTCTAGAGTTACTACTGCCCCTATTAATGGTCTATCTTGACTTTTTAAAGGGCTGTTCACTCTTACGATAGGACAAGCCGGCAGTTCTTCATCTACATCAATGTCAAACTCAATATTATGAACCTTTGCCTCGCCTACTGTGAGTGGAATAACAGTCGTTGTTACACCCATGCAATCAGTGCTTGTTGCAAGAGAGTGTGGCGATAAAAATAGAAGTAAGATGAAATATTTCATTGCGAACTCATAACGCCGCCGGCAGGGGCAGCTTACCTTGTGCGCTTTTTTGCGCGAAAATGGGAGCGCAGCGACCCGCGCAAAATGTGCACAAGGTAAGCTGTCCCGCGGAGGGCCGCAGGCCCGTAGCAAACTGCCCGGCCTTGTAATGCAGTTGTACCTTGCTGCCTCCTGATAACCACCATCAAGTATGCCGAAGCAATAGCAGCAGCAGTAACTAGCAAACTAAATCCCAAATAAACAAAATCTGGGATTACGCCCGTAATGAAATAAAACATACTCAAACTAACGCTAGCACTTAAAAATACTATCGCTACTGCATGACCAATCGGATTTGAGATTTTAAGATTAAATAAAGCGTAGAAAATTGCCAGTTCGATAATGTAGCTGGAAGAAAATTGCACGTAAGCTTGTAACATTGAGCCTATTGGAAGATCGTTTTTGGCGAGGAAATACCCTTCTGCAGCTCCAATAGAAACACCAATAACTAAAGAAATAATTGTAAAAGCAATAATAATTTTAAAATTCATATTACGGCCATAGATGCATAACGCCCACGGCAGGGGCGGCTTACTTTATGCGCGATTTGCGCGAAAATGTGAGCGAAGCGAACTGCGCAAAACGTGCATAAGGTAAGCCGTCCCGCGGAGGCCCGAAGGGCGGGAGCTTCACTGCCCGTGATTGTTAGGTTGCGGTCTGAGCCACGCAGCCCCAACCATTTAAAGTACCGTCAAATAGACTTGCAACACAGAGCATAAATCCAGCCGTTGAGCTAATAATGTGCTGATTTATTGGCATATGGATAATCACCTGGACTCGGTGCAATCCGTCATGCTCTGCCAATACGGATGCAGTTCCATAGTTGTAATCATTGATGAACCCACATATCAACCCAGCTTTCTCCTTAGATGGAGCTTCAATCAAGAAATCTACATCTCGGAAAGTGGAAAAATTATCACCTTGAGCATCGAGAGACCTCAAGACTTGAATGTCTGACTCAGACCCATCCATCAATTTATCGATTATTGCCATACTTGAAACCTAACGCCGCCGTAACACGCGGCTGTATTTCAGCCGTCGTAGTTCACGGCATTGTTATAGGGCTTACAGGGCCCCTTAAAACCGAGCCTTGCAACAGATGGCAAACCTTTACCTTTTGTGGCTAGAACTCCGCCTTCGAATGTGACATTTTCTAACCCGAGTTTAGTTAAGCTTTCCATATCCCACGCCCAGCCGTCATAAATGTATGCCGAGTACCATGACATAGAATCCTGGGGGTAGACAGATAACTCCCAACAAGTTCCGGTCTTCTCATATAACGAACGCTCAGCTACGCGCCAATCATTTAATTCCGAGTCAGACCAGACTTCTGGCTCATGACTGTAATCAGACTCGGCTCCTCCATGCCAACCTAACACTGCACCAGACTCGACAAAAACGCTGGCAGCTGAAGGGAGCACATAATTTGCACAGCTTGAAAAGCATACCCTTGAGACAACAACATCAATATCTCTATCATTGATAAAATGGCCGAAAGCTATAGATTCCAATGCGTCGCCTCCGCCACTAGATATCCTAAGTCTTCCGACGTCAAATTTTTTTATCAATTGCTCTGCAAATGCCAGAGATTCACGATTCATGTCGCCTATAAATATAAGCGTATCCCCTTCGATCTCAATGTCATACCAGGTCGAGTCTTTACTCCCAGTCGATGACGAGCATGCAGACATAAATATGAGAGACATTAAGTAAAAAATACTTTTCATAGTCGATTAGGGACAGCCCTATAACGCCCACAGCAGGGGCGGCCGAAGCGTAGCGTAGGCCGTCCCGCAGAGGCCCGAAGGGCCGGCGCATACTGCCTGTGATTGTTAGGTGGCTTACTGGGCACTGAGTTTTCTCTCCAGCGCCATATTATATTCTTTGGCGTAACGGCTAAATTCATGAGTCAGCCTACTATGCTCCTTACTCTCTAATGCGTCTGAGGTGCCCATGATATATCTAGAGCCGTATTTACAGAGGAACTCTTTGTTGGATAGACCTGGATAGCCGATTCCGAAACCGCCAATTGTTATGAAGCGATAGTCTTGATGCTTGACTCTCGCTTCTAAATCTTTTCCAGGTGAATCTAGATTAATTGGCAATAGGTACGTCTTCAACACTGCTAGCTGAGTTGTCTCTGGAACTGTATCAGGATTCATCCAGCATGGAATCTCATCCGAATAAACGGATGTGCTGAATAAAAAGACAAAAATGATACTCAATAGTCTCATGCTGATTTTCACCTAACGCCCGCAGCAGGGGCGGCTGAAGCGCAGCGTAAGCCGTCCCACGGAGGCCCGAAGGGCCGTAGTAAGCTGCCTGCGATTGTTATATTTTTGACCGATGAAGCTCAAAATAAACGCCTTCGATCAAGACAATGAGATGGTCTTTGTCTTTAGAAAACAAAAAACCACCTTCCCACCATTCAGCTCCTTGATCATCGCAAGACACCGATACTTGGTAGATTTCGCTACTAGATATTCCTAACTCGGTAAATGAGTTGTAGGTTCCAGAGAAAAAATCAGATTCATTAATATTGTCTACATTGTATACCGGAGAATTGCATTCTGTAGAACCAAACCGAGTCATTTCTTTTGAATAGAAAGCTTTAGTTCCAATGAATTCATTTGCCTCCTCTTGGGTAAGCGAGGCAATACCACTGGTTGGTATGTCTTTTTCAATGACCCAGCTTCCACTAACGTAGTCTTGCCAATCTTCTCCAAAGGCGGCTACGGGTAGAAGAGCTAACAGTAGAAGTAAACGAATAGAACTCATAACTCTCTCTGAAATATAACAGTTATATCGTGGGCGATATGTCCAGTATCTTCCTGCCCACTATTTCCAGCTCAAATTTTCAAATTTTTGCTCAGCCCAACAAACATCAGGGGTTGCCGGCGATTACAAAATAGGCGGGAATGATTTTGATCGTGGTGCCCACTATCTCGCTATCTGAGCCTTCTTTCAACCGCCTGATTTTTCATGAATTTATACAGTGTTGGATAGGCTTGTGGAGATAGTGGGCAATGGGGGCGATAAGTTGCGGCTGTTTCAGTGGTTGAATGGTGGTTCTTGAAAGGCGGCCTGAGGATAAGAATGTGCGCTGTTAGCTGATATAGATTTTGGTGATGCCTGCACGAGGGCGGGGTGATTGGTTTTTCGGGGTGGGGGTTGGGCTATCGGTATCGGGAGCTGTTCTGAACCTGCGGCTTCGTGCGGGACGCTCGTGTCAAGCTGCTGCGCAATTTGTCGAACCGCGGTGGTTCTCAACCGCCACCGATCAACAGGCACAAAAAAAGCCGCACCCTTTCGGGAGCGGCTTTCTGTATGGTGCCCAGAGGCGGAATCGAAGCATCTTCTAACGGCCCTGCGGTGTTTATAAAACAAGCAGCTGATCCTGTGGATAACCACAGATATAACCACAGGTTAGCAATTTTTCGATAACTGCAAGTGAAAGGCCTGTTACCAATTAAGGCGCACCGCTACAGTTTGGTACTCCTCCAAGTTAAGCTTGGCTCACGGTGGCTTCGTTGCATCCTATCTAGGATTACAGAGCCTCAATCCTGCCCTTACTGCCTTTCCTTCCACACGCGGACACGTTGTTACTGCCAAGGTCAGTGTTCTTTACTATGAATGATAAAGTTAGGCGTATCTGAGTCCGTATCCCCACTTTAGCTGAACTTAAAGATTGTAGGGCCCTTCAGTACCGAAACGATAGCCTTAATTTCCTCCCGACTGCAAACCACCGGGAGACAGCGATATTGCCGCGCTGGCATAGAATCGATATTGGAGCTGCCGATACCTAAATATCACTTATAAAAATACACGGGTAAATTAAGCGCAATTTTCTAAGTAATGACAGAGGAGTGACAATTCACAAGCGATTGATTGAAAAATGCCTCGACCTCACCGATACCGATTTCACGCTGGCGCCGCAATTTATGAAAGTGGATGAAGCGCTTTTGGCCAATAAATGTAAGTCTGATCAGTTCGATAAGCCAATCCGGCTTCTCGCATATGATGACGAAGAGTGGGGTAAATATGTCCGAGTTTTGGGTAAGGCATGGCGAATGTCAGCCATGAAGGCGCACTGAACTCTGTATGTATTCATAGTTGGTGTGGATCAAGATGTAAGTCACGATTGGAATTTAGAGGCCAAGGATCACATCCACCATAGATGGTCTGTAAGTTATTGATTTTTTGAATAGTTAAATATGAATAAGAGCTAATAGCGACCTAGGTGAATGGCTCACTATCTACCGTTGCTATTTAGTCGAAAATCTATAAGCTCTTGCAAACCAAACGATTTTTTGAGAAGCGACTATGAGGCGTTCCACAAATAGTTGCTAAAGTGATAGTGAGTCACTGGCTAATTAATAGACTGTTACGTTGTTTTAGGAAAAATTGATGAAACGGAATTATGTGCTGGTAGATCTGGAGAATGTATCTCCGGATAACTTGCATTTGCTTGAGGATGAGCACTTCCATGTGAAAGTTTTCGTGGGCAGCTCACAGAGCAAGATCCCAATGGAAATGGTACTTGCAATGCAAGCTATCGGTTCCCGCGGAGAATATATCCAAATATCTGGATCGGGAAAAAATGCCCTAGATTTTCATCTTGCCTATTATCTGGGCATTTTAGCTGAGCGGGAACCGGGCTCATATTTCCATATTATTTCTAAAGACAAAGGTTTTGATCCGTTAATTTCTCACATGCGCTCTTGCAAGAGATTTGTCCATCGCCATGTAGATGTATCGGAAATTTCGGTTCTCAAGGCCAAGCTGCCAGAGAAACCTTCATCAGAATCTGGATATGAGAAAGTTTTAAAATCGTTAAAAATCAGGGGGCGTAGTCGGCCCAGAAAGCCTGAGACTTTGCGCAGTACTATAAGAGCTCTATTTAATCCTCCCTTATTAGAGGGGGAAGTAGAGAAAATCGTACAGCAGTTGGAGAAAGATGGCATCGTTACCATTGCGGCCAAGACTGTGGGGTACTCGTTCGCAACATAGCAAGCGCGTGAAGGGCGATACCTTAAGCTCTGCTTCGCTTTTGTGTTACTCGCTACGCTCACAAATTAATACAAAAGCGGCGTGCCGCTTGGTGCGCCTTACGCAGCGTTTAGGTGCTCATGGAGGGTGATACCAAATGGAAGACATATTAAACGACTTGAGGGCGACTACAGAAATTCTTCTTGGTGCCATTCGAGGTAAAGACGACGAAAAGGCGTATGAGGCAGTATCTGTGTTGCTTTTTCAGGGATTTACTATGCTAGGTAAGGACTACCCTACCATGCAAAAGTTTTTTTTTGGTTTGGAGTGCGATAGAGGGTTTCATTTTTAGCGGAAATCTCGAGAGGGCGCTAGGGCAGACGGAAACTTGGAGTCGTCAGCTTGATGAGGTCATCGAAATTGTAACGGAGCTCCGGTAGTGAGGTAGAAGGCACCCAACAAACGCTGCAGGCTGGAGTCTAACTTTGTGCACTTGATGCGCGGTCGCTATGCTCTCATTAAGCGCCCAAAGTTGGCCGCGTCTGAGTGCGTCGTTATGCGTCATAGAGAAGCTTATGCCGAATAAAATTGATCAAGAAAAACTGGAAGAAAAGATTGAGTCCGTATCTTGGGGAAAAGCTTTTCATATCTATGAGCAAAGGAATGAGTGGGTAAATTGGGACGGAGATACCAGCTTAGTAAATAGAAGTGGTAAGCATGTGAAGCTGTCGTTATATGCAGCGGAAGAGTCGGCAGAACGCTCAAGGTTACAGGGGACAAAATTCTATATAGCAGAGATTCCAGCAATAGTAGTTTGTTCAAAAAATTTTACCCTGATAGTCTGTGAGTTGTTCTCTCAAAGTCCACTCAGAAATTTAAAGTTTTCGAGTAAATCATTACATACTGATCTAACGTTGTTGGGGTTGAAAAAATTAGTACCAACTAGTAAGTGGCAGTTTTCATTTTTTATAGACGGTGTGATTAGCAACCTAAATACTGAAAAAGTTTGGTATAAACGAGAATCTTCACCAGGAAAAGGAAGGAATCACTTAGCGTGGAGCTTGAAACCTCAAACAATTAATTTACAGTATGTTGAGTCAAGCACATCGTTACTGTCGGCTAGGTTGTTGAGTGCCGCATAACAAAGCAATTCAGCCTACGTCTGATTTTGTACGCCTTTTGTACGGTCGCTGCGCTCCCATTTTTATGTAAAAGCACACAAAGTAAGCCACACCTGGTGTGGGCTTTAAGTGTCACAGAAATTCTGTGGGCGTAGGAGCGTAAGTGAAATGTGCAAAATTATCGGTAATAAGTTTTATTATGACGCCTATAAAAAGTTGTGAATTGGAGTTGTCCAGATTCTTCAATAGGTACTACAAATATTGCGCATCGTCGGATGCCGATGATCTTAAAGATTTACTATCTGTTATGTGTAGTGCATGTGAGAAATTGGAAAAGGTAAAAGCAGTTAATTTTGGGAAAAACAAACGTTATCGTGCTCTAAAAGCATTGAGAAACTTCGCTACTCATGAGTCAGAGTTGCTCAATTCGGCAAAGGCCATATCAGTGGTATCTGTAAAGATGATTCACGCTGAAGTGCAGCTCATGAGCTTGTTGCCGTTAGAAGTAGTTGATTATGCAATACGTAATCTGAAGTCAAAGCAGACCAAAAAGTATTTGAAAGAAGTGACCATCAACTACGGGAGGTATGTAGATATATATCCAGCATTGTTTAACTTTACTGTAGATCTTTACTTTGAAGTAATAAAGCATAAGCTTAATATCGAAGGGTCAGGGTTTGAAGAGCTAAAGAATTCTATTAATTATGAAAAAGTGAATGGTTTTCCTCACTATATAAGTGGAAAAGTCATCATGCTGGATGGTTCTGATGTCAATAATTTTATCGAAACGCAGGCTGTAAGTATTGAGCATAAAAATCTCGAGTTTGCAGAGGCTCCAATTGGTGAGGGTGGGCTTTATAGTTTTGTAACTGCTTATGACGCAATGCCATTTGATGAAGGGCGTAAAATGGAAAAAGAAGACAAATCCTATATTTTAAACCTTCTAATCGATAGTGGTGTTGTTACATTTAACTGTAAAGAATTAAGTGCTACGCGTCCTCTTAGTCCAATTGAAGCTGTCATAATTTACGAGTATTTAAATGATGGGTTATGAGGAATTTAACGCTTTTAATAAGGTGGGCAGGAATGACAAAAACGCGCAGTGTTTTTGTGTCTTAATTTGACGTTAGACAACCGATTTACCCAAAAAAATAGACTCCCTGTAAAGTTAGACTTCGGCCTAAGGCGGAGGTGTAACATGGGTAAGAAGATAGCTCAGACGCATACGGAAGAATTCCGTCTCTAGGCGGTGGCATTGAGTGTGTTGATGAAAAGACACGAGTGACCAACGTTGCAGACCTTGGCGGACTATTCGTCGGCCTGATTTGGGCGCAGTAGGCAACTACCCTTAATTTGGTCTGAACTAATCCATCTTATTTTCGGAGTACTCAGGTGTATAACTTCGGACTGAACCAGACAGGGTACTATATGAAAAACTGGCAACTTTAATATCAATTTTAACTTATCCATATAAGGTTCTGCCTTTGTCCTCGGAACCGTTAGTTGAGAGGTCACTGCACATTTATGGCCTCAATCTCAAGCTGCATCCGCTCCACCAGCGCCACACCTCCTGTGCTCAGCACCAGCCTGTCCAGATGGTTCCAGTAGGCCAGCTTGCGCGTCACCAAAATGTTTTCTACCTCCTTTTCGAAGCTACCCTTAAGGCCCACCGCGCGCAGCATTTGCTGGTATTCATCCACCATCCCGATCTTCCCCACTTGGTCACGGGTCAGGCCCGCCCTATGGGTAGTCACGATACTGGTCAACTGCGGTAACTGCGACGTACCACGGACCAACACTACCAGCATGACCTGAATGCGCATGGCGGCGTCGGATAAGACATCGCTTTTGTTCAGCTCGTTCAGAAAAAAACACCCACCCATTTCCTTCAGCTCGTATCCGATGCAGCTGTAGAGCTGGATGTAGTGTTCCCGGTTCAATGCTGAAGATAGCTCGTCATACAGCGGGTTGGGTACCAGCAGATCCCCCTCCATCACTTGCTTGTTGATGACCCAGCCATTGATGAGCTCGTTGTAGATTTGCCGACTGTACTCTTTATCCACGCGCATGCTCCTCAGTTGGTGTCCCGTTCTCGCTTACGACGGGCGTATAGGTTCGTATCTGGTAGGTAAGGGTCTGACCCGCGTAGGCGATTTGCAGCTCCGGTTGTGGCGGCGCCAGCGTCACCTCCCCACGCCCCTGTACACAGGGAACCGCATCGAAGATATCTTTCATCGTGTATCCAGGCATGGCTCGCACTAGGTGCTCGTGCAGCGTGCGATAGATATCCGGCGAATCTTCACCGAACGGAAAGCTTTCCATCGCCGCCAGTATGCGATCCATGTTGTTACGCCGCGCGATCTCCTCTTCGCTCAGGCCTCCGGACACCGCTACCAGCTTCGCCTCGGCAATATGCTCCTCGGCCTCCAACCGCACTCGCAGCAGCTCGTCCAATAGCGCGGTGCCATCTTCCTCTGGCCAGCTGATTTTGCTGTTCTGGGATCGGTTGAAGCTCTTCAGAGTGCCCAGTACGCGCACGGGTTTGAACACCTCATCGTCCGGGCGCAAGCGCCAGTCGCGCAGTTGCCCCGTCTGTCGCTCCTGCACGGCGCTGCGCAGAGCGTTGTAAAGGTCCTCGACGCGGTTGTACCGGCGTCGCTCGTCTTCCGCGAACTTGATGTAGGTATCGAGGCTTTTGGCGATATCCCCGATCTCCTGCGCATTGCTCAGGATATGCAACTGTACCCGGGTCAACCGGCTCACGTGCTCGGTCATCTTGCGCTGGCGAAAGCGGTCGATGATCTGCCGAACAAGTGCCATGGGCGCGTGGCTGCCATCCAGTTCGGTCACGTCGCGGTGGATGTCCAGCCGCTCATCCAGGAACTGGAGGGTAGGAGTGACATGGCGCTCGTGGATATGCAGGATCGACTTCAGTGCCTCCCGCATCTGGTCCGTCTGCTGCAGGTCGGTGAACGCATGCTCATCGACCTTACTTGCTAGCCGCTCCGCCTGGCCGCGCAGCGCGCGCAACGCAATCCGCAGGCGCGAATCCACATGTTGCAGGGTGTAGTAGACCGCTTCCACCATCTCCTCGAACTGCGGTTCCCCAGGGGCCCACTCCACATGGAAGTTACTGACCTGCTTGTAGCACTGCTCAAGCTGGGCCATCAGCTGGTTCAGCTCCGCCGACGAAAGCTCCCGCATTCGTGTGTTGTCGAGGTGGCGCAGCATCTCCAGCACGAAGTCCTGAAGCCGGAAGCGCCCGGAGCGGCTGTCCTGATAATTGAGTAGCCCGTTCTGTTCCAGGTTTTCCAGTGACAGGGTATCCAACTGTTTCTGCTGGTCTTTCTTGTCGAGGTGCGCAGTGGATTTCACCAGCAACTGGTTGTAGTCGCTGATGGTGAATTCCATCGACGGGTTGTTCTGCTGGCGCTCGACCTTGTCCATCAGTGCAAAGAATAGGTTCTTGTGCTCAAGGATGGTGATCAGTGTGCGATCCGTTCTGACCGGCATATCAGGCCTCGTCCTCCGCAGTCACCACGGTCTCTGCGGCGGATTGTTCCGGTGCGGCATTCTCGCCGGTGCTGCTGGGCAGGGTCACCTCGCCGCGTAGCGCTTCATGCCGGATTACGTGCACCGCCTGACATTTGCCCACGGCAAAACCCTCGCTCAGCTTGCGAGTGTAGATGTCGTGCCAGCGGCCGATGTATTGCACGATGTAGCCGTTGTTGTGGGGGTTGGCCACCAGCAGCACCATGCGGCTGCCCTCCACCACCCGGCGCAGCTCCGGCAGGTTCTTCTCGTCGAGGCTGCCTACCTCGTCAAACACCACCGGCAGGGTGAACACCACATCCTCAGGTACCAGCTTCTTCATCAGGATCGACAGCAGTACCGCGTTGATCATGCCGTTGGTACCGTGGGACTGGGAGGTGTCCTCCTTCTGGCCCCGGATTTCGTAGATGAAGCGCACTCCGGTGATGATCTTTTCCAGGTTCAGCTTGGTGGAGCCGCGCGCGCTGGTCAGATACTTCTCGCTGAAGTCCATCAGCCGGCGGTGGAAGGATTCACTCATCAGCTCGGTGGTACCGCGCCCGTAGTCCTGCAGCTCCTTGCGCAGTTCGATGAACGCCTGCAATGCCTGGATGCGGATGCTGACCCCGGACAGGTTGGAAATCCGGATGCCTTCCAGCGTTTCGTTGATGCGGCTCTGGAAGTTCTCGATGGCCACTCCCATGCTCTCCAACATGCTCATTTCGATGCTAGTGCGGTGGTTGTGGTTGGCGATCTGGGATTTGTGGTCGCGCTCCTTTCTGTCGAGGTTTTCGAACTCGGAGCGGATCTGCTCGTAGATGGCCTGGAACTCGGTGTCGTCGAGTTGCGGTTTGTGGGTAATCTCCGGCGGAACGTCCATGATGCCGGCTCCGGCCAATACCCGGAACCGGTGCTCGGCTTCCTGGACGGCGTCGATCACCGCCCTCAGGCTCTGCTCCAGTGGCTGGTAGTGGGCGCTGAGTTCGCCCGGATCTGTGATCAGCTGTGCGCTGATACTTGCGGGACGCGTGCTGCTTTCAAGTTCTGGGAGACTGCGCACCGCGTGGTTGAGTTCCTGCTTGGTGGTCTTGATGGCGTGTCGCAGGTCGTCCAGCGCGCGGAGTGCCTCGGTGACTTCTTCCTGCTCTGCCAGCAGCTGCCCCAGGTGCTCCTCGACGTATTTCAGCTCGATTTCGAATTCATCCTGTTGCGCACGGAGCGCCTCTTGTTCCACCAGCCGGTTTTGCACATCGTCCTGGATGCCGGGCAAGCGCTGCAGCAGGGCGATCTCGCCCCTTAGCTCGACGATTTCAGTTTTTTTCTCCGCCAGCATTTCCTGTGACAGTGGCCCGTTGGCGGAGATGATTCGGTGGAGTTCGCTGATGCGCTTGTCCACCCCCCCGATGGTGCGGCGTACCGCGTCCAGTAGGTTTTCGGCTTCCTTGCGGCTGCTCTCTTCGTCGTAGGGGTTCACATGTGCAGTTGGCAGGATCTCACCGCCGAGAACCAGCTGACCTGCCTCGTTGAGGGTGAATAATTCCGCGAACCCTTGAATGGCCTTGGCCTGGCTCCCCATTGGGGTGATGCTGAGGCGACGGAAGTCGGTGTTCAAGCTGTTGAGCACAGTCGCGCTGTGGCTGTCGAGGTGGTTCAGGAAGCATTGGCCGAAGTCGGCGATCAGTGCCTCCAGCTTGGCGGCCTCCTGCTGCGCGGTCTTTTTCTCTCCTAGTCGTCTCTCTAGTTCGGCGGTGGCGCTCTCCTTGGACTCCATGCTGCGGAGCGCTTCCTCTTCGTCACGAAGGATTCCTTGCAGGTAATCCACCACTTCCTGCGGGTCTCCGCTTTCGCACATCAATTGGTTCTGCTGGATGATGGCCTCGGCCCCCTGCAGGTTTTTCTGCCCGGTGGCGAGGTTCTTTGCGAGCAGGTTAAGCCCGCCCTTCACTTCGCTAAGCTTGCGGTTGGCGAGGTTGCGGCTGTCCTTGGCGCCGTTGAGCTGACGCTGCAGGCTGGCCTTGCGGCCATGCAACTCCTGCAATTGCGGCTCGAGTCCTTCCTGCATCGGCTCCAGTGACGCTCGCAGCAGCCAGTAACGCTTGTGGGCTTTGATCTTTTCGGTATTGAAGGTGTGGTAGGCCCGGTTAAGTGCCTGCCAGTCGTCGCTGTGGTTCTTGATGGCCTGAATCTGTATAGCGTTGCGCCGCAGGCTCTCGCGGTCTTCGCTGATCTGCTTGAGGTCGATGTTCACTGATTTTTTGGTGAGCGCGATCTCGCTGTCGATGATGTTCGCGATGGCCTGGGGGAGGTTGCCGCCGCTCGCACCCTTGATGTCAAACGACAGTTGCAGCAGGGCCTTGATGGATTTCAGCAGGGCGCCACTCGGGGGCTGCACCGTGGGCATGATGCAGTAGCGGGTTTCCCGGCGGCCGGGCGTGTAGCGGGTGTACATCGCCGTGCGAATCCGCTCCTGATCGTCAAACACCTCGCCGTGCATCTGCAACAGGGTTTGCTGTACGTCGCTCAGCGCCATAGCTTCCGGGGGCTTGCCCAGGCCGTTATTGGCCTCGGAATGGATATCCCAGAATAGGTGGCGGATGGCCTCGTAGGGCTTGTCGATCATGATGCGCGCGTATCCCAGTTCTTCCTTGCTGCGGTGCAGCACCACACAGAAGTCGCCCACCGGGTTCTCCGCTTCCAGAATCAGGAAGGAATTGGGCGCGGGGAAGTAGTAGTTGAAGCTCTTGATGCCGGAATACACCTCCCCGCCCGACTTGAATTCAAACTTCTGCTCGCAGTTACGGAAATTGACCTCTGGCAACAGGAACAGCTTTAGGGCGTTGAGCCCGGAGGTCTTGCCTTCGTTGTTGCGCGAGAGCAGAGCGGCGGTTTCATTAAGCGGGATCTCGACGTAGGCGGCGTTGCCAGAGTTCACCATGATGAGGGTTTTCAGCCGGTACTTGTCGCCATCGACTAGAGAGTGTTGCGCGTTATCCATGAAGGGGGTCCAGATAGGTTTCCTGCTCGAGCTTTTTGCCGGTGAGATACAGGCGTTGGAGTAGAGCGGTGAGTTCGGGATGTGCGCGTCCGGCACGGTGTATCGCAGTGCGCTCGTCCTGGCTCATGCTTGAGGTGGCGCGGGCGAGATAGGCGTCGATGTTGTCGGGCACCAGAAAGCGCGGCTGCAGGCCGGTATCCGCCAGCAGTGTTTTGATGCTGCCGTAGATCTTGATGCCGCCCGGGTCCAGGTCCAGGAGGGTGTGCACCGCCCGGTATCGGGTATACAGAGTGCGATTACAGGCTTTGGCCGCCGCCTGCCCCGCACCGAAGAGAAGGGTAATTTCAAGGGGTGCGGCAGATAGGCCGCAGCGTTCCACTAATAGGGCAATCGTTTCTTCGAAGCGGATGAAATTCTGCAGGTTTTCCACGATGACCAGGATGTCCCCGGCAGGTTCATCTTCGATCCAGCTTTGTCCATCCCGGCTGAAGGCGACGCGCGGCCTGTCCCAGCTGATATGTTGAATCATCAGCGCATTTCCCTCGACCCGCTCACTGTGGGACTTACCGCTATGGGATGCGCTTATGCGGTCGATGATGGGGGCGGGCGCCGGGAACTGGGATTCGATCTCCCGCAGCGACCGCTCATCAAGAACTTTAATAACGCTCTCGCCGGCGAATCGGGACTCGGGTTGCAGGCACTGCATCAGATGTCCCGGCAATACGCCATTTCTGCCCATGGCGGTCAGGAACCGGCGCCAGTTGATGGGGGCGCCATCTCGTATTGCGCTGAAGTATTCGTGGGGTTTGGGCATCAGGCTTTATTCTGCTGCGTGGGCACGATAACGGCGTTTCATCCTATAGCCGAATGAGCGTTGGCGCCAGTTTCGAGGGGTATGCCCACCCTGATCCCCTGATCCCTCGCACCAGTTCGGACGATCGCGGATTTCCACTACAGGGCATCGTAATCAGCTTCTATGTACATAAATTGGTGTAGGGTAATGGAACTGCCGGGAAAGGAAGACGTCATGGCTAAGAATTCTCTCCATCAGCAGATGCCGGTGCTGTTGACCAAGTCGCGCTTCAGGCGAGCCCTTGAATGCCCCACCAAGCTTTATTATGGCGAACAACCAAACTATGCCAACCAGAGCCTGGAAGATGACTTCCTCGCTGAGCTGGCCCGTGGCGGATTCCAGGTTGGGGCACTAGCGAAGTGCTATTTCCCTAATGGGGAAGACCTGTCAGACCTGGATGCCGATGCCGCCCTGGTGCGCACAAAAGAATTATTACGCCAGGGAAAAGTCACGATTTTTGAGGCCGCATTCCAGTATGACCAGCTACTGGTGCGTGTGGATATTCTCATCAAGGATAGTGACCGCTACCAGCTGATCGAAGTCAAGGCGAAAAGTTGGGAGCCGGCAAGCGATCGCTTTCTGAATAATAAAAGAACCGGAATCCTAAGGGAGTGGGAACCTTACGTCTGCGATGTTGCATTTCAGAGAGTGGTGCTTGAAAAAGCGCTGAACACCAACAACATCGAAAGCTATCTTATGCTGGCCAATAAGCAGGCCAGCGCCGCTACCGACGGGTTGAACAGCAAATTCCTGGTGGTAGGCGAGCAGCATAAGGTGGTGGTATCTCCCGACCTCACTGACGAAGACCTAGCCAATGAGCTGCTCATAAGAGTCAGTGTCAAAGAGCCGTTAGACTTTGTCCTGGCAAAAGGCGAATACCACGGACAGTCCTTCGAAGGCTACATTGCGGTCGCTGTTGATGCCCTGCAAAAGGGGGCGCGCTTGGCCGGGCGTATTGGTACGGTTTGCAAGAAATGCGAATTTCACTGTACCCCGCAAGACGACATCAATGGATTACAAAGTGGTTTTCGCGAGTGCTGGAAGGAGGCACTGGGCTGGCAGGATAAGGACTTTGGAGATCCTTCGGTACTGGAAATTGCCAACTTCCGCAATGCCGATAAGCTCTTCGCCCAAGGCAAAGCCAAACTGATAGATACCGAAGAGGCAGACATCAATCCCGCGCCAGACGGGAAACGAGGCCTTTCCAATAGCCAACGCCAGTGGCTGCAGATTACCAAGGTGCAGGAGGGAGACAGCAGCCCGGAAATCTGTATAGATGAACTGCGAGAAGAAATAAATCGCTGGACGTACCCACTGCACTTTATCGATTTCGAAACCATCACCGCCGCGCTTCCCTTCACTCGCGGTCGTCACCCCTACGAGGGCGTGGCCTTCCAGTTTTCACACCATGTGGTGCAGGAGGATGGCACTGTCGCACACGCGCACCAGTTCCTGGATACCACCCTGGGACATTTCCCCAGCTTCGACTTTATCCGCAAGCTCAAGGAAGCATTGGATAGTGACGACGGCACAATCTTTCGTTATTCAGCCCATGAAAACAGTATCCTCAACCTGATCCACCGCCAGCTGCGGGATAGCGGACTGTCGGATAAGGACGTCCACGAACTGTGCACGTTTATCGAGTCCATTTCCCATTCAACGAAAGGTAGTGAAAGAGAGTGGCGTGGACCGCGGGATATGGTCGATATGCTGGAATTGGTCAAGCGCTATGCCTACTACCCGGCGACCAAGGGTTCCAATTCCATCAAGTATGTACTGCCGGCCGTGCTGAGCGACTCTGCCTTTCTGCAGGAGAAATACGCCCAGCCAATCTATGGCGCGGCAGGTGGTATTCCCAGTCACAACTTTACAGACTGGCAGTGGATACAGAAGCAAAACGGCCAAGTTCAGGATCCCTACCGCCTGCTGCCGCGCATGTTTGAAGGTATGCCGGAAAATCTTGATGAACTACTGTCGGAAAGCGACAGCCTGGCCAATGGTGGTGCGGCGCTGGCGGCATACGCAAAGATTCAGTCCACGGAGATGGGCGATTATGAGCGCAAAGAGCTGCGGGCGGCGCTGTTGAAATACTGTGAGCTGGATACGCTGGCTATGGTGATGATTTTTGAAGCGTGGCAGGCAGCGGTGAGAAGCTAGATCGCCATCTGAAATCCGGCTTTATTGCCCGTGCGGTTCCTAGTAATGTTCAGTATCCATAAGAAAAATTCAATGATATAGCGATTAGTAGCCGATGATCGATAGCAGTATCTCTGGCCCCCTGTTTATCGGATGGGATGTTGGCGGTTGGAACTGCGACCGCAATGCCAATAGCCGTGACGCACTGGTGGTGCTGGACAGCGAGCGAAACATCCTAGGCCAGTCTTGGCGCGGTAATGTTCGCAGGTTGATCAATGAGGCCGCCAATACGCAGGAGTGGATAAAGGCTCTACTAGCTTGTTGTCAGATAGAGGCTTTCGGTAGCTCACCATCGGTAGTGTTGGCTATCGATACGCCGCTGGGTTTCTCGCAGGCCTTCCGGCAGCTGATTTCCGGTAAGGGAGCGGCTGGAACTATTGAGACATCCGCCGATAATCCCTACCTATTCCGTTACACCGAACGGATCCTATTCCAGCGGGGTTTGACGCCGCTTTCTCCGGTCAAAGACATGATCGGTAGCCAAGCAACCAAAGGCATGCATGCATTGGCGCGTTTTGCGCCCGAGAGTCCGGCCACGGGGCTCTGGACTGACGGCAGCAACCTTACTGCGCTCGAGGCTTATCCCGCTGCCTGTAAGCCTTCGGCACTAGTGCTTGAACTACTGAAGCCTTACCGCCATACGCCTGCTGCTAACCAGGTTGATGCTTGGGAAACTACGGGGTTTGGTTATGGCATCAATCACGAGGACGAGCGCGATGCCTTGCTCTGCGCTCTGGTGGCATGGCTCTATCACTTCCAGCCAGATGACCTATTCCAGCCCGATGTAGCTACACCGTGTGGTGAAGGCTGGATATTCGTACCTCGCGATGCCTTGAGAGGTGGCTAGAAAACAACCAATTAAGACGGCACAAAAATAATAACAAGGACCTCAGTTACTCATGGACCTGAACCAATTCCTTACTGAATACGATGACAGCCTCGGCGGTGACCTAAACGTGGACCCTCTGGGGCTGCAGGTGATCTGGTCCGCCTTCGGTCAAGATATCTTCCGCTATCGCGTGAGTTCCATTTCCAATGATGTACGCAATTACACCCTTAACTTGTTTCACCACTGTCTGATCAAGGATCTGGTAGAGGATGAACAGCTGACACTCAGCCCGCAGCTGAGCAATAATTTCGAGCGCCTCGACACCCTAAACTTCAAAACAGCCTGTCTGATTTATCTCGAAAACCTGTTTACCTATTCGATGATTGCGCGCCAGGATGACGCAGATGTCGATACTGGCGGTGTCTTGGGTAGCGCCAAGGCCCGTAAACGCTGGGGGAACAAGAGCGAAGGAGGGGGTAATCCGTCACTTCTGTTTGGTGATACCGACAAGAGTTACATCCTCGTCCGGCAGCCATTGCTGGGGGTGAGCGGCCGTTACAAGACGCCGTTGGTACAGATGGGGTTCTTTGACAAGAACTACCACTACTCCCCCCAATCGGCGCCCCTGTGGAAACAGGCGCATACATTGATCAAGCAGGTCCTACCACTGAGCCTGCTGTACCGCGCGTTACGGGCCCATATGGAGGAGGTGCTATCCCAGCCAAGTAAGGCACCCCAGGTGGCCTTCAATCAGGTGCCTGCGCCGATCAAGTCCGGCTATGTGGAGGCCTTCAAGTCACCGGCCAGGGTGGGGAGCTATGCCCGAGAATTTTGGCTAGGGGTGACACACCTGGATCGAGGCGCCGCTGGCGCGCTCTACCGAGTGCTGGCATCAGCGATTGGCGGAAGTTCAAAGGTAAAACCACAAACAATCTTCACCGAAGCCCAAATTGATTCGGCCTTGAGCGAGCAGGAGCGCCGCCAGATCGACCGCGTCCGCCAATTGGAGCCCTTTCTGGCTGAGCTGGACCTGCTGTTCACTCTGATGCTGGTCAACAAGCAGCAGACGCTCGACCAGGTTGCTGCTTTGTGGGCGAAATATGGGCGCGGCCCGGAAATTTTGCGGGACACCGCCACTGACCTGGAGGCTTTGTTGCCGCAGCTATCGGGTACTGGGAAACAGCGCCTGCAGCAGCTGCTGAAGCTTGCCTATCTGATAGATGCCGAGTCGCAAATGCGCCAGTTGCTGGCCTACCACAATGGCGTCATGCAGGACCGGGGCCAGTCACCCTGGCTGCGCCTCAGCGCCGATGGAATACTAAAGCTCGATGTGCGTTCGCGGCGTGAGCCCGACCCCGAGGATCGTCCGCGAGGGCACTGGGTCAATCACTACTACATTCCGCAGTTCCAAAACTTGTTGCAGGGTCTGCTGGGAGGTGCCGCATGAAGCTGATGCAGCGCCTGAAAAAGGAACTCAAGCAGCTCGGTCCCCTGAAGCGGGTATGGCTCACCAGCTTTAACATCAGCATTCCCTTCGTGGAAGGGCATATTCTCCCCGCCATCCTCGGCGAGGATCCGCCCAAAGACCGCATGGCCTATGAGGCGCTGCAGTTGGAGCTGAGCCAGCAGGGCATCGACTTTCGTGTCTTCTGCGATCGCCGTGCGCTGGAGGCCGATCAATTTAAACGTACAGCAATTCAGATTCACCCGGTAGAGGTGCGTGCATTTGCCCAGCTGCTGGAGGGCATCACCGATCGCACACTGTTTCACCCCAAGGTGATCTATTTGGAAGATAAGGACGGCAAGGCAGTTCTCGGTGCCGGTAGTGCCAATCTCACCGTAAGCGGTTGGGGCCGCAATCAGGAGGTATTCGATTTTCGGAGGGTAAGCACCAAGGTGCAGCAACAGCAAATACAGCGCCTCTTCAATGGACTGGATCGCGCTTTGGATTTGCCTGAGCAGCCGCTGGAGCCTGGTGATGATACGGACTGGCAGTTTATGCACAGCTTCGAACCGGAGACGTTTCTATCCCGTCTTGGTGACGGGATCCCCCTCGAGCAGCTCACAGTCTGGTCGCCCTATTTGGCGGAGGACCTGCCGGCCTTTGTTGCGCGTCTGCAACAAAAGCTCGACAGCCCTGCCCTAAAGCTGGCGCTGGTGCCAGACAGGATTGAAGGGCACAAGATCCGCACTCCCTGGAGTGAGGAGCTGAGCGAGCTGCTGAAAACGGGCGCTCTGACATTCCTTGATTACCCAGCGCCGCCCCCAGACAACATCGAGTTCACCCACGCCAAACTCTGGTTGGCAGAAACGGCGACCCAGGCAACGCTCGCCATCGGCTCCTGGAACTTCACACACCCAGGCACCAGCAGCTTCACCGATGCAAACGAAGAGGGCGGCGGTATCAATATCGAGGCCGGCATTCTGCACCGGAGCAAGACCGTTCCCGCCATCGCTGGTCCAGTATTAACAGTGGGCGCACAGGACTTCGCCAGTGAGATCGAACTCGAGGACAGCGAGCTGGATGTAGAGTCAGCGCCGCCTTTCGACCTAACGGTTACTTTCAACTGGCAGACCAACAATTACACCATCCGCGGCCAGTGGTATGTGGGGGAGCCTGAGACCGGCTATCAACTGAAGTTGCCAGGGTTGAGAGCCCGCCAAGAGCTGATTTGGGCTGAAGACAGGAGACTGCAACCTCTTAACCTCGCGATAGAGGATGCCTCTGCACTGTTGGCGCGGCATTTTTATCAGATACTGTCCTCGGACGGCGAAACTATTCGTGGCCTGATTATCGAAACCGGCCAGCGCTACCGGCGCGCCCAGAGCTTCGAGACCCTGAAAGATCTTTTCGATAGCCTGGTTACCAATAGCGACCCAGACACTAATGGTAAATTGGTGCTGCACCCGAGCCTTCGCTCCGACGACGAGCCGGACGAGGCACTACCCCTAGCGACAGACGGTGATAGTAGCGAGGAGTTGACCTACTTCCGCCTGTTCTACGCCATGAAGCAGTTTCGCGCACGACTGGAGACCTGCACCGAGGCAGAGCAGCTGGTCAAGTGGCTGCGGGTCTACCCAGGTTGCCTGCAAGAGCTCGTCGAAAAGGTCCGGATGCGGCTAGATGACAAACCCGCAGCGGTGATCGACTGGTTCCTGGCGCAAGAGGTAAATACGACCTGTTGCTTCGCCCGTGAAAGAATGATGTTTCTCGATGAGGGGCAAGGAGCGACGCATCTCACCACCGAGCAGTGGCGGGCTCTGGAAGTGCCAGTGCCGCCGCTGCCTTCCACAAACCGAGAGCAGCGTAAATTCATTGACTACATTGCCAGCACGAGTGGCTATCAGGAGGTGAGCCATGTCTAGCAGAGAATGGGGTGCACTGCGGCCGGAGGAAGTCTCCCAGTGGATCACCTTTGAGCGGGGCAATGCTGATTGGGGCTATGAGAGTGCTAACAAGACCTCCATGGCCGCCAAACAGGCTGAGGGCGTGGCGGGCTTGTGGAACCGCCTGGCCCAATACGATCTTGCGTTACTCGCCGATGAGGTGGGAATGGGCAAGACAATGCAGGCACTGGGGGTGATGGCGCTGCTGTGGAAGCAGAACCCGGATGCGAAGGTTCTGGTAATGGCGCCGAATCGCGACATCTGCACCCACTGGATACGAGAGTACCGCGGCTTCCTGCGCGAGCATTACAAGGAAGTTGACCATCTGGTGCGTAACCTGGCCGACGGTGGCCCCGTACACGAGCCACAGCTGTGCAAGCGCCTCCCAGACCTGCAGGAGGCGGTGAGCAGTGGCACCGGACATTTCTACCTGACCACTATCCATGCCCTAAGTGGATTGCTGCCGAGCGATTTAAAGGACAGTGACGACAAGCAGCGGCTGGCCGAGCGCACGGCGCGCGAAATTAACCGCGAAATCCTGCGTGCGCTCGATGGTGCAGGCTTCGACTTAATAATTATCGACGAGGCGCACTACTTCCGCAAAGCCGGAGGTGGCTCCCAGCGAGTCGGCGCCGCGCGAGGATTCTTTGGCTCCGGAAACAAGCGCTTGGCTAAGAGAGCGTTGCTCCTGACCGCGACACCTAGCCACTCTTCACTCGCGGATGTGCCGGCCATCTTTAGCTACTTTACAGATTTCGAACGTGACGTAGATCAGCAGGACGCGCCAGAGCTATTGCGAAAACACGCGGTACGCCGTCTGCGCATGATGGAGGGAGCCGCCGATGATTCAGGCCAGCGGCGTTTCCATAACAAGTACAGCTATCGTCACGAGCGGGCGCTTCCCGCTGATTTCGGGGATGACTTGAATGCTGAGCTGTTCTTTGCCTTGTACCAGAAGAAACTGGTTGAAGACGCAGCAGTCTCCGGGAATAACCGTCGATTCATGTACGGATATCTGGAGGGGTTCGAGTCAGTCGGGGTGACCGATCCCACAGATAATCAGGATTCCGAAAACAATGATGATCAGGTGGCAGCGGACTCCTATACCACAGCGCCGGATACTCAGGTACTGCAAGCGTTAACCCGCGAATACCATCGCCGCTTTTCGAAGTATCCGGCCCATCCCAAGTATGACAAGCTCCTGCAGCAGTGCGTGCCGCAAGAGCTTTTTTCAGCTGGGCCGGATCTGCACGAATACAAGCATCTGATTTTCGTCCGGCGAATTCCCTCGGTGCGTGAAATCACCCAGCGGGTCAACGAGGCTTACGACGAACTGCTGGCAAAGAAAATAGTGAAGGCCAGGGGGCTGCCTAAACCAGCTACAGTCTTAAAGGATTGGCGCGCATCGGGTTGGTCGCGCCGTTTCTTCAGCGATGTAGTAGCGCCCTCAGACAGATTGACTGCCGAGGAGAGAGCACAGCTGAGTGCTGATGACGAAGATATCTTCGAGCAGAAGGTTACCGATGAAGAAAAGTTGTCGTCGAGAATCGCAGACCTGTTTGTGGTCAAGAGTGGGCGACTGGCTCGTACCGATGCCGCGAATGTAAGGCTGCGCTTCCGAAAGCCCGAGAGTCTATTCAGCCTCTTCATGGAGCCTGCCAGCGACTACCTCAACGGGAGATACAATACGTTCCAGCGTAAGAAGGTGGGCAAGCGGGAACGGGATAGCTTCAGTGATGCGGCCCTGGCAACCCGGTTGCAGTCACATGGTCGGTTAACCAGCGATAGTGAAGCAGGCCATGTTGCTGGATCAGGGCAGCAAACCTATCAGTCGCCCCTCCCCACAGCCTGGGGACTAATGTTTGAACTGCTCCCCGCAGCGGACCAAGCCCTTCTTGCACGGTGGCGGGCACAAGATCCCGGTATCTTGGAGAACCTCGGCAACTACTTAAAAGCGGGCTTCCTATATGCGAGCCCGGTGATGGTGGAGCTTTATTGCTGGTTCACTCAGTTCGATCCCAAGAACAACAGCAGCAACGTCCAGGTGCGGTATCGGGCCTTTATCAAGCTGGCAAAGCGCGAGCTTCCCAATTCATTGATGTTTCAGTACTTCGTCAGTGCGATCAGAACCTTCGAGTCACTCTGTGAGAAAATCACCGATCACCGCTTTGCCGACTGGGAAAAGCCTTGGAGCGAATTGACTAGTTTGCAGAACCCTGCCTGGTTCGCTAGTGGCGAAACGAGTAATCGCCAGCGCCTGATTCTCGGCTTTAACAGCCCCTTCTACCCCAATGTCTTGGTTGCAACTTCAGTTTTTCAGGAGGGGGTTAATCTCCACCTCCAATGTCGAAAGGTTCACCACTACGGAATTGCCTGGACCCCGGGGGACAATGAACAGCGTGTCGGTCGGGTGGACCGCTTGTTCGGATGTGTGAACCACCGTTTGCAACAGCAGGAGAACACAGAGCTCGCGATTCACTACCCCTATCTAAACCGATCATTCGATCAGGAGCAGGTAGCGTCCTTTATCCGCATGAAGCACGATGTGGAAGGTAAGATGGATGCCTGCAGACATCACGATACCGACCGTCAGATAGACTTAGCGAACGCCGTCGAGGGATGGGAGGACTTTTTACGAAGGCCTGACCAGGGCAATACGTTTGCCGACCCTTACCCGGCCCACCTGGATCCAGCTCAATGCCCGGCTTTCGATTACCTGCCGGTCCAATCCGCCAGCACCGAAGAGCTGACAAATTACCTGCGTGGCCACTTACATGAAATATCCCGTCTTCACGAGCATGACTTTTATCGCTTGGAGCGTAGCGAGCAGCATCCCGCCGCTCAGTTTTTGTTAGAGGCCACACTGCCCCAAAGTCAGAGGCGGCAACCGATCGTTGCCGAGCTGCGCTACTCGTCAGAACTTTCGGCGCTTGTTTCGGGCACTGTGTACTACCTGTCACTTATCTCACCGCTAGCTACCCGTGCAGCTTTGAATGCCAATCACCAGGAGGGCCTGGCCCGTGCCGCGCGCAGATTCAAAGCGCAGCGTGAAGAATTTCCATTGGTCAAGCTGGCGCTAGACAAGGACAAAGCTAATAGCCACTTCTACCTAACGGCAAGAGCCGATCTACCACTATTTGCACTGGACGATGGCCACAAAATGTTGTCACGACAAGAGATTGAGCAGGCGTACCACCAGCTCTTTGAGTTCGCAGACCGCATGGAGATTCGCCTTTTCGCCCATGAGCAAGACCTGCACAAGGACGACCTTGAGCTTGCACTAAGTGAGGACGAGAAAGTACTTCCCGCAGTGGAAGACGAGTTTATGCCCACCGTCCGGCTGCGCCGTGGTTGGTGTCGCCAGCAGACACCTTTTGGTGCCACTGGCCTAAAGGAAGAGTATCTGACCCGTAGTGACTTCCACGCAATTCGTGCATTACGGTTCGAAGGAAGGGAATCCGTGCCAGACAATCTGGCGGTATTATCTCTTAACAACAGTGTACCCCTACTGCAGTTTTACCCCCGAGGAAACCATGTCGTAGTGCAGCTCGCCTTTCCCCATGGGGATATCCAGGAAAGTGAACAAAAGCTGCTAATACGCTGGATGGAGCATGTTTCGAACAATAGGGTCACGCAATCAACCGATGGGGTGCTGGAACCAGCATAAGGCAATGCTAATGCCAGTTTCAGGCTATTCTGCCTGATAGTTCTGACACCCAGAGCCAAAAATACAAACTTGCATTTTCTAGAGCCACCGTATGCTGGACTCGAAGCCAACTAAACGGAGGGTCCGAATATGTCTATCAATCGCACTAACGATGAATCTGAGAAATTCAGAGAAAATCCGATAGTAGTAAGTCGAGACCAGAGGCGGAATCGAAACATATTTTGCCGGCCCTATGTAGTCTAAAGATTAAACAGTTAATATTGTTGGTGACCACAGTTTAGCAATATGCCGGCAATTGCAATTCAGAAGCCTGTTGCTGATTTTAGCAACGAAGCGATGATACTCCTTGAGTGGTCCCTCCAGTGCCTTGCCGAAAACTCGCGCAAAGGTTTGAAGTTTTTGACCATCGTGATCTGTAGAGGAGATCGGCACCGGATTGCGGAGCGAGCGGTAGAACCCCTGGTTGTGCTGTAGCGCTGAGCAGCTGAAATCCTGCCGGGTTAGCTTTTCAATGGCATCAGCGATCGCCTTCTCAGGCTACTTCGGGTTGAAGCTGGTAATCACCATATACAGCTCGCGGGTGAGCAGCGCCTATTTCTGATCGAGTCGCCCCAGCGTCCGTCCGGGCCCAAGGTTTCCTGATTTCAGGCATAGATTCTGTCCCCGCCGAGCACGTCCTTCAGGTGGTCTGCGAAGGTCTTCAGTACCAACCGATCTTCACTATTAATATCGGTGAAGGCCATGCCATCACCCCCCCAGCGGGGGCTTCGGTTCACTGCGCGGACAGTCTTTTGTCCAGTTGCGCGTTGCCCTCCGGGCTTGCCTGAACTCCGACTGGGTCATCCCGGCTTTAAGCAAGGTGCCCTTCAATTCGTAACCCCGTACCTCCTTGTCATGCGGATTCGGAAATTTCACTTTCTCTCCGTTGTCGATTTTGTAATATTCATGGTCTGACCGGGGCTCTTTTTCACCCCCGAGGTATCGCTCGATGAAATGCCGAAACTCCTTGAGCTGCGGCCCCTGAAAAGGCTGAATTCGCTCTGCGTAACCCGTTGTCTTCAAAACGTATATAGGACATTTCTGATGACCGACCGCAGGATGACGCGCGTACACCGGCCGAATGCTGGGGCCAATCTCCGCACTACCGCCTCTCGCTATGAGCGGCTTTGCGGTGAGGGCATCCAGGCCATTTACGACAGCCGCTGCTAACCAACCTTCCCTTTTCGCTCGTTCTCGAGGGTTAAAAGTGAAATCGCTATAAGGCGGTGGACTTTCCTGAAATAAAGTTTTGATCAGTCGGCCCGCCCTGCTGCCATCACTTAACTTTCGAGATCGCAGTCGCGAGTAAGCATAGTGATTCGCAAGGCTTTCTTCGTAATCGTAGGGGGTTAAACAAACAATGCGGCGACGATCCAGATAATACTCGTAGCGCTTGATTTGATTACAGGTAGGCAATACTTCCTGCCCAAGCGCCCACACATCTATCCAGAAGTGATAGCGCTCGTGTGCAACAAGGGTATCGATCGCCAGTTTACGCAACTCATCCTGCGGAAGACCTGCCGCCGCTACATATTCTGCTTCAATCGCGCCAATACCCGCGTCAATCAGAAAAATTCCCCATCTGCCTCGAAAGGGCGGCCGATCTCGAAAACGAAAGGACTTATAGAACGCCAGAACATCAATACCACTCTCCCGGTATGCCTTACGTCCAGCTTCGATATCTTCTTCAGCCAATGCTCCATCGGGAAAAGGTGAGGACTCAGTATTGATTTCAAAGATTTCTCCCTCAATATCTGCGCCGCCAAGGGGAAAAGTTGTAGTCTCCAGATCGTCCGGCAGGGGCGGGCGCTTTGAATCCTCCTTCAATTCCTTGAGCCAAGGCTCCACAACTTCCGCAAAATCAGTACTCGCCATCTAGCTATCGCCTCTCTCTGGCATGAAGCTATACATCTTCTAAAGAACTTCCCGTCGTAGCTGGCCGATCAGCTTCAGTAATGCCTTGAGGGTGGTAAGGGCAGACGGCCAGATTCAGGAACACTACCCCATTTTTACCCCGCATGTTTGAATATATGCCGGAAATCATCTATGAACTACTGTCGGAAAGCAGCAGTCTAGCTAATGGCGGTGCGGTTCTGGCTGCATACGGAAAGATTCACCCTACGGACATGGATGATTATGAGCGAGGAGCTACCCCGCAACTACGAAGACTTCTAAAAAGAGGTATCGTGTGCCAAAGGTCTGATCAGTCCAAGCGCAGGAAGTAGAGCCCCGAGTTCAAGCGTGAGGCCGACGAGTAGACTTGCCATCTAGGCGTGACTAGCCGGAAAAAGGCTCTGGAACTCAGTATGAATCCCGATTCTCTCCCGCTGGCGCCGAGAGGCCAATGATAGCGCTGCTTAAGCGCGCGGAAACTGGCTGCCGAATGCTAGGGGGTTGGTTACTTACGCAAAAATCGGGTAATGCCATATTGACATCCAGTTATTAAGGAGGGCGGGCAATGCAGCACCAGCGCTATTTCATTGCGTGCGAACAAGTTAAGTGGAAGTTCCAATGCCCACAGCATTGGCAAGATTTATCCAAAACCGATAAAGAGAGTATTCGCTATTGCAGCGACTGTCGGAGAAATGTGCACCTCGCTCATAGCGCCTCAGAGTTAAATGACCTGGCGCGTCAGGGAGCTTGCGTGGCTTGGCCTGGAAATCCTGATGATGAGGCAGAAAAGCAAGGTTATATGGTTATCGGGGAGGTAGATGGCGGCTCTCCTTTTTCACTAGAGAATGCCAAATGAATGTGGGTCGGCTGCCGGAAAAAGAAGGCACTATGCCCACGTATTATCTCCATCCGCAGATGCCGGTAATGTGCCACTACAACTTAAATGCTTAGCCTGCACGAGGCTCGCGTATTGGTTGCGAATATCTTGCGTCAAGTCTGCCAGAGGGTCAACCTGCTCATGGCCGAATGCCGGCACTGCCCGCACCGCCTTGAGTGCCGCCCCAAGGCCCAGTAGCCAGGTCTTGAATTCATAGTTGTACCAGAGCTTATGGATACGGAGTAGCACCCGCGGCACGGCTCCATGCTGTAGAAATTTATGTTCCGTTAGGTGTTTTTTCTCTTCTTCGGGATGAAACCGCATTTCTGATAGATGAATCGCAACGGGGCCTTCTACTTCCAGTTCAAGGCGCTCCAGTTCGCCCCAGTTGCCGGGGATACGTGGCTTGACCGCCGGATTGGTATAGTCTATGAATTTTTTACTTTTATAAAGGGTGAAATCATCAACGCTGCCTGCGATATCAATATCGATACTGAAGCGATGCAGGGCCATCTCTTCATAGATGCCAGCGTGCTCTTCGGTGGTACATGCGAGGTAACTGACCTGCTCACGGCGTACTAGCCGCACCGGAAAATAGATGGTCTTGAGACCATCCTGATAACGTGCCGGGAAACCCATTCCTTCCTCAATTGCCCGCAATGCCACTTGCTCGTGTAGGCGTAATCGATGAGTATCGGTATTCGGGAATATCCCCGGATAACGGGCAGAGTATCGTAACCTCTTAACGAGATTATCTATTTTCTGGTTGGTAGTGGTGGATTTGATTAGGCTAACCAAAGCCTTGCGTTCATTCTTTGGGAGAAAGAACTCGTTGAACTTTCCTACCAGTAGCAAGTGAAGGCGCAGGCTGCGGGGGTGCAATATCTCGGGTTCCTCAGTTAACTTGTAGCGGCGTACTTTTCCCGGTCGATGTAGACCTTTTTCATTTTTATTCTTTTTACTGCCGACTTCGTTTTTTTTCTGTTCTGCCTTTTGTTCCTTGGAGATCGGCTCAATTTCTTCGTCGTATTCACCCCAGTCATTTACACACACGACGCAGCCATGCTCGCTATTGTACTGCCGCAGAAAGGCCTCGGCTTGATCCTTAAGAAGGCGGCGGCTGCTAACACTGGAGAGGCTTGCAGGAGACATGATCTCTTCAAGGGCTTTACTGAGTCTAAGTCCTTTTGTGCTATCAGCCCTGAAAAGCATCCACAGTAACTTGTACTTGGCCTCCTCATCGAATTCCGCTCTCTTGTCCATTCTCCCGTCCCCTCAAATCCGCCGTGCCTTATTAGGATTCCTGTCCCGCAACCCAGAAAGTGAACCTACGATTACATCCGTAGGTTCTCCTTGTACTCTGGATATGTCAAATCGGGAGACACCAAATGAATCGCAAAATCCTCCGTGACCCCAAGGGCCAGCTGTTGGGCTGGATCCAGTCAGACCCGTCCACTGGCCACATACTTGCCTACCGCGCTGGCGGCAATGTGCTTGGCTGGTACATACCCAATTTCGGTCCAGGAGGCCGTACCTTCGACAATAAGGGGCAGCCGCTTGGTCAGGGCAACCACCTGTCCAGCCTGTTCTACCGCTAAGCCAGCCGCAAGGAAAAGGAGCGCGCATCATGAAGAAAGCCATCCCGCAGAAAGATCTCCCCTTGAGCGGCTATCTAGAGTCGGTGGACCAATGGATTGCCGGTGTGGGCAGCCAATACTTTGAGCCGCTGACCAACGGCTGCATGCTGTCGGAAGAGGTGGGCGAGGTAAACCGCCTGCTGTGCCGCCAGTACGGCGAGCAGCGCTACAAGGCCGGTGAGGAGCCTGCCAATTTCCAGCGGGCGCTGGCCGATGAACTGGCGGATGTGATGTTTGTTCTCGCTTGTATTGCGAACCAGCAGGGAATAGACCTCACAGATGCGCTGGTGCGCAACCTGCAGAAAAAGAACACCCGCGACCACAGCCGCTACAGCCAGGCTGAATGCAAGGAGCAAGCCTATGCAGGTTAAACAGCGCGAATGCCTGCCCGAAGCACTGTTGTTCCGCAATATCGTCATTCGGGATGCGGTGGCAGCGGAGTACTACCGCAACGGCGACGACATGACGATCTTCGTCTATGCCAAGGCAGAAAACTGCCTGCTCAATGGCTGCTACCCGCTGAACATACCGTACAAGGGCGAGCTCGCGCTCGAACTCGTCTTTACGGGGGTGGATGCCTCTTTCCGGGGAGTGCCCACTGGCCAGCACAGCAATATGCCGATTTTTGAAGATTTCTTTGAAGGCGACGAGGTGCTGCTATTGCCCTCAGTGATAAGTGAGGGCACTCGGCCACTTGGCCTGCCCTGGCGGCCTGAAGATAAACCACGCCCCTACCGGATCTACACCCAGTATGGCTTTTTCGATGACGACGACGGGTACCGCAACCCGCCGACGGCCAGTATCTACTGCAAAGAGCAGTTCCATTATGTGCGCAAGGGAATGTCGTTCCACGGTGACTTTCTCTGGGATATCCGCGCCGCTTCAGCCCACGCCTATATCGATTTCGGCCACCCGGAAGTAGCTGCCTGTTAATCGTTGATTTGTGCGCCAGTTCACACTTATATTGGGTGAACTGGCGGTACCACAATAAAAGCACTCGATAAGAACTTCAAAAACCAGAGATAAGGAAGTTGCATGCCCCAGAGTTCCACAGCTCCCCAGCGTCCGGCATTGCTGACCAAATCGCGCTTCAAGCGCGCCCTGGAATGCCCCGCCAAACTGTTTTACGCAGAACAATCCAGTTATGCCAATCAGAGCCTGGAAGATGATTTCTTGGCTGAGCTGGCCAAGGGGGGCCACCAGGTGGGCGCGCTGGCTAAGTGCTATTTCCCCGGTGGGGAAGACCTCGCCGGAATATCTCCAGACGAAGCTCTGGTGCGCACCCAGGAGCTGTTGCAGCGGGATCAAGTCACCATTTTCGAGGCCGCTATCCAGCACGGCCATTTGCTGGTGCGGGTGGATATCCTGGTCAAGGACGCTGGCCGTTACCAGCTGATCGAGGTCAAGGCCAAGTCCTGCGACCCTCTCGACCTTCACTTCATGAAAAAGCGTGGCGAAGGCATCGTCAAGGACTGGGAACCTTACCTGTGCGACGTTGCCTTCCAGAAAGTGGTGCTCGAAAAAGCACTGAACACGCGCAATATCGACAGCTACCTGATGCTGGCGAACAAACGAGCACGCGCTGCCACCGATGGTCTGAACAGCAAGTTCCGGGTGGCCGGCGACCACAGCGTAATCGTCTCCCCTGAGCTGAGCAAAGAAGACCTGGCCGTCGAGCTGCTGGCCAAAATCGATGCTAGCGAGCCGTTGGACTATATACGCACAAAGGGCGAGTACCACGGCCATACATTCGAGGGCTATATCGCCACTGCCGCCGATGCGCTTCAGCGGAACGAGTGCCTGCGCGGGTGCATTGGCGCTCATTGTAAGAAGTGCGAATTCCGCTGCACCCTGGAAGATGAGTCCAATGGTCTGCAAAGCGGCTTCCGCGAATGTTGGAAGGAGGCCATGGGATGGCAAGATCAGGACTTCGAGGACCCGTTGGTACTCGAAATCGCCAACTTCCGCAAAGCCGACAAGCTGCTAGCCCAGGGCAAGGCCAAAATGATCGATCTGGAAGAGACTGATATCAGTCCCGCGCCAGGAGACAAGCCGGGCATGTCCAACAGTGAACGCCAATGGCTGCAGGTGAGCAAGATACAGAAAGGTGATGCCACCCCGGAGATCGATATCGACGGCCTGCGTGCGGAGATGCAGGGTTGGACCTACCCCCTGCACTTTATCGACTTCGAAACCATCACTGCTGCTCTGCCCTTCACTAGCGGCCGCCGTCCCTACGAAGGCGTGGCCTTCCAGTTCTCCCACCATGTTGTCCACAAGGACGGCTCGGTGGTACACGCCCACCAGTTCCTAGACACCGAGCCCGGGCACTTCCCCAGCTTCGATTTTATCCGCGCCCTGAAGCAGGCGCTGGAAGGTGACAGCGGCACCATCTTCCGCTATGCGGCGCATGAAAACAGCTTCCTCAACCTCATCCACAGCCAGCTGCGCGACAGCGACCTGCCGCAGGAAGAGGTAAAAGAGCTGTGTGCATTTATTGAGTCCATCTCTCATTCCAAGGACGACAGCGAACTCACTTGGTGCGGCCCGCGGGATATGGTCGACCTGCTAGAGCTGGTCAAGCGCTATGCCTACTACCCGCAAACCAGGGGCTCCAATTCGATCAAGCACGTACTACCGGCCGTGTTGAATCACTCTGCCTTCTTACAGGAAAAATACGGCCAGCCCAACTATGGTGCGACAGGCGGAATCCCCAGCTTCAATTTCCAAAACTGGCAGTGGATCCAGGTGGAACATGGTCAGGTACGCGACCCGTACAAGCTTCTTCCCAAGATGTTCGAGGATGTGCCTGAGAATATCGATGAGTTGCTGTCGGAGGGCGATAGCCTCGCCAATGGTGGAGCGGCGCTAACGGCTTATGCTCGGATTCAGTTCACTGAAATGAGTGATTATGAGAGAGAGCAGTTGCGAAGTGCGCTACTAAAGTATTGTGAGCTGGATACGCTTGCGATGGTGATGATCTATGAATCGTGGGTAAATTAAGTAATTTTAGAATGTAATCCCCGGCCGACTTACCGTGCTGGGTATCTTTTTTTGAAATTTACGCTGTTGTCTTCGAGCTGGCACTAAGGGATGCATTGAGGCTGAAATGCTCAGAGCTTCGGCAGCAATGCTGGTTAAAGAAGCTTGGCAAGAAATCATTAAATAGTAGGTGGTTGTGGCAAAGTTAACAGAAAAGTACAAATATCAATTGAGTTCAGGCTTGAAAAAATCTGTAATAGCAAAAAATATGGCGTCTGATAACCCAGCCTTTTCTAGGCAGGATTTTCTTGAGCTATTGATTGGAAGCCTTGGAATGACAGAGGCTGGAGCTAGCACATATTACGGCAAATACATAAGAGCTAACTTAAACCGGGAAGAGTCTGCTAATGAGTCAAACGAGAAGACTTGTGTATGCCATGCTACTTCAAGAACTACTGAACAGCACTTGGAAGTCTTGTTTGAAAATATACTGAGTGCTGAAGAGGAGTCATGGACAGGTTGCAATATAAGAAAATATGCGAGTGACTTGAGTAGTTTGGGGTTGCAAATTGATGTTGATGCTTTTCCTAATGCAGCACTGAGCCGTAAGCAAGTTTTTGACTATGTAAAAAACTCCTCGAGTACTCTTTTGAATAGCTGTATTTTGATTTGTGCTTGGGGCGGGATGAATAGAAAACACTGTTGTAGCGCATTTAGCAATTGGCTTGGCTGGAAAGCCGTAGCTGAGAATATTCTTGATGGATGTATATCAAGAAAGGAAGCATACGAAGCGTTTTCGCGTCTAAGAAAAAATCGAAATTTACCGGGAATGGGGCCAGCTTACTTTACTAAAATAATATACTTTTTGTCTAAGCCGAAAAACCGCGGTTACATAATGGATCAATGGACTGCTCGTTCCTTTAATTTACTTCATGGGCAGCACGATATTCGAATGAATAAGCAAGTGAAAGGGTCAGGTGAAATTCAAGCACATGTATCTGATAAAAATACCTCAATTGTTTATGAAAAATTTTGCCGGTTTATTGAAAATACAGCAGTTAGTTTAGGTGAGGCAGTCTCTGCCGACGACGTTGAACTAAGCATGTTTTCAGAAGGGAAGGGTAGAGGTGTTTGGCGTTCTTACTTGATAAGTCAAGATAAGCACATTTATTTGAAATAATATAGCTTGGGAGTGAAGTTGATATTTTCACCAATAGCTGTGAATTAATTTGGATTAGTTTAGGCCAAGTCTGACACCTCCATTTGAAAAGAAGAGGTTTGCTAGCTTTGATGAAGGTTGCTGAAGCTAAAATAAAAACCTAGGTGTAAACCCCATGATCCATACAAACGATCGCATCATTAAACGCAAGGCCGGGCTGGTCTATTGAATGACTAAGTAAGGCTGTTCTATGCCGCTCAGGAGCTGCATGTACGACGCATGCTGGCTGATCTTGGCCCAAGGTGCTGCGGCAAGCTCGAGCAGCACGACTGTCAGTTGTAATTGAGCGTGAGTGAAATCGAGCACATGAAGACGAGCGCTCGCCACCCGCGAAACCAGCATCTCTGAGCGCTCCCATAAAACGATTTTACAGAAGTTCTACCAGCTACCACTACGGCGCAAGGTATATGCTTCGATCGAAGAATTATAGCCGGATCTGGAGGAATAACTCGCGTACTTCAATTATCGCCGGACTCATCAGGGCAAGAAATTCTGCGGCCGAACTCCGATGCATACGCTCGAGGATGGCCAAAAGATCTGGATGGGAAGTTTAGAAACAGAACATGACCTGACAGAATACCTTATGAAAAACCGGTAACTGTCAGATCAAGTCTGAACTACTACAATTCAGAGTGGCCGCTAGAAATACCTGCCATACTAGTGCAGTTGTATGTACCGCCTAGACCTATCAATGCCTTTTAAGGCGAGTGAATTATGCTATATATACCGGCGCCGAGCATGATAAGAATGAAAATCCAAAGTTGCTTCTGGCCCTGCTTTCTATCCCATTGCTTTTCAGCGCGTAACTTCTTTGCGTAGATAAGGCCATCTTGCGCCTCTTCTAGGCTCCATTTAGCTTTCGTTGGATTACTTTTCGCTTCTTCGATAGCTACTTCCCATTCTTGGATGCAATTTTCAAAGTAAGCGTCAAGCTCCTTGGCCGACATATTGTCTCGGTACTTCATGTTGTGTCGTCTTGTTACTACTTATCATCTGATTTTGGAATCGCTGTAGTGGCAACAAACAACAGCCGCTAGACGGCTGTTTTAGTGCTACCACCATGTTGTGTAATGCGAGGTCTACATTTTATCTTGACCGCCCCGCGCGTAAAAGCTTCGTCGGAGGCTTTGCTCGACCACACATAAGCTTCACCGGTTCCAAGATGGCTCATCCTGTCTGACGTCAAGTCACCAAGTGCTGCATTGGCTTTCTGGATGTGTCTCAACCAGGCAGGCGAATTGAACTTGTGCATGATGATCTGCGATGAAAGTTCGATCAGTGAGACTGGTACCGAAGGGGGGTCCTGCGAGGCAACCATGATACTAGTCCCCTTGTGTCGCATCTCACGAACAACTTCTACCAAACCAGAAATCAAATCATCGTTTTCGATGTATTTATGTGCTTCATCGAAGACCACCAGTTTATTGAAGGCACTTCCTTGGTAGGTCGCTTCCGAAAAGATTTGTAACATGACCACAAATAGACCGAGAGCTTCATCTTTTTCTATATACTCATCGCGAAGGTCCACGATTATCAGGCGACCAGGCCTTATAAGATCTTGAAGTCGCTGGTTGTCATCAATGTACTCAGATGCAAACAGAAGGCGAGTCTGAGCCAAATCTTTAAGATGATCTGATAAGCTTGAAGACTCAATGCCGGCTCGCAAAGCCTCCAAAGTCAGATTGTCGCGCAGCCCCCTCATGATGAGATTAATTTGCCGCATATACATGCTCTGACTTCCAATCGCACCCATAAGAAATTTCCAGTGTGCCGCCTTTAACTCTGAGGCAGAGAAGGCTATCGGCTTGACCTCGATATCTGGGTACTCCGCTCGGCGATCATCTACCTTATTTTCTGGAGTAAGAATTAGCACATCCTTAAGCGCTTCCGGATTTGCCTGGTAGCGCTCACGAAGTATCTGGATCTCTTCATCTACCGAATTGGCAAGATTCATTGAGGTAAATTCAGGCGCATAATCCTGCGTCGGGCTGTAATGAAAAATTACTGTGGCGAGGGGACTTGGTAGCACATTGATGTGTTCAACAGGCATGGAAGCCATCTCTATGGCTGTACCAAGGGTATAGCTTTTGCCGCCACCCTGTACTCCAAAGAGGCTAATGGTATGGGTGTGATTGAGGTCTAACGCTATCTTCCTGCCGGAAACCTCTCCGAGCAATCCGTATTGGGGCGAATCACCATTCACACCCAGCATAATGTCATAGCTGACCTCGCATTGAGGTTTAGTTTGAGATTCAGATTGCTCAGGTTCTTCAAGCTCGGGTTTCTGAGTGGTTCCTTCTGGCACACTATCGACGACGGTAGGCCCGATATCCTCTTCTAGTCCTTCACGCTCAATAACGGAGGGGCGAGCTATTTGCTCTTCAGGTTCTTTCTGTGCGTCATTTTCGTCTTGGCCAGAAGCCGCCCCTTCTTCTGCGGCAGGGGATGCTGGCTTAGGAATTTGTGTCTCCGATTCATCTTCCCATAGTTCTTCTAAAGTCCAGGACGTCGACCGTTCTCTTTCAGGTGCGATAAAGTCTGCCGTTTTGAGCTTTGGCACACCCGGAATAAACAACTCACTGAGAAAACTAACTGTCGGTTCTGCTTCAGATGCGCTAGTGGCTGGTTTGCGGCAATTTTCCAGTAATTCACGAATTAGATCTTTACCTATGCGGTAAAATTCAATGCCTACCTCTCTATCTGGAGGCTCGGTTCCTGGTTTATCGAAATCAAAAATCAGTGCACAGCGTCTGAACTGTAGGGAGTAACCCTGCTCTATAGATTCAAGAAAGCCTCGTGCTTCCTGGGCAGCAGCCGTATCAAAAATGCCGTAACGTAGAGAGCGCTCCAAATAGAAATGTAGAATCTGAACTAGTTCACGACTTTTAAGCAGTCTGTCTGGACGATCCGGATTTTTCAGAACTGGGTCGAAATGACGCTGGAGAATACGCTCGCTTTGATTGATTTGTGCGGAAATGCGCTCTTTAAGTGAGTTAAACGCCGAAAGATCGCCCACTTGTGAATAACATTTTACTTCTACCAAGTTGCACGTAATTGTTCTCTTGTTCAAATCCAAGTCAAACAACGCTAAGTCAGTGCGCTGTAGGCTGATGCCATCGCCGACATCGGCTGACTCACCGCCTGTGCGGTAGAGGTCTATGTGCGCGTCTAACGGCACGATGACCTGATTACTCAATGCACCCTGATATTCAAGATAGAGACGCGCTAATGCCAGGCCGAGGGCCTCTGCTTGTTGTGTTCGCGCAGAAATCAGCTTTAGGGCGAGCTGCCCTGATAGTGACCGTAAGTTCGCCAGTAGCTGAACTGATTGCTCACCGTCGGCGGACAAGCCGTATTCGAGTAATACCGGCTTTAGCATTGCCTCCAGCTCATCGTTTGAGCGCGAAGAGATGATTAGGTTGTGCGTCGCTTGGGAGCTGGCTCCAGGTACATAGTCAATCAAATAGTCTGGCCTATTCTTCCTGCCGCCATGGTCGAAGAATTCAATTCCCATATTGCGATCGATGTTGAATACCCAGTCGCTAACCTGGTGGACTTCATAGATTAGCTCTCGTTGAGCCACATCGAGGCCAAGGGTAACGACGGGTACGGCTTTGAAACTGGCGCCAGAAGCAGCAACTGCCGAGGTCGCGAAACAGAGATTTTTGCTCAGTGATGACAACAAATCAAAACACGGGGCTTGGTCATCGCTAGCGAGGGAACGTCCAACTATTGGCCGTTTGTTCCAGAAAGTACCCGAATCGTCATCAACGAATTCGGTGGTGAAGTCCTGTATTAGTCCTTGTAGTGGAACCACTCCCATTGGCATTTCTGTAATGGAAAGCTCCTCGGCGGGAAATACATCGAGAAGAAGACTGATGTGTGCTGGGAATTTCTGGGGATTTGCGTGGAATTCGTTCAGTGCGTGCTTGGCCAAATTCATCTTGGAGAAAAGATGGCTACCTGTTGAGGTGGCAAATGCATCGGCAGCCTCATTTATGGTGGCTTCTGGGCGGACCATGTATTCAAGAGCTTCACCCAAGACCGGAGAGTCAGGGTCAGAAGTAAAGAGCCGAATGTCATAGCGCAAATCGGCATGCTCACGCTTCTGCTGAAGCGATAGTAAAGCATCTGCTAGCACTGAACCCGCTCCAGGATTGAAGATGTTCAGTGACAACTCTCGTACATAGGGGTGCTGGGAGAGATAACGCTCAATTTTGTCCGCAATGAGCTTCCCAGAAATATCCGTTCCTGCAGTAGACGGTTCAGCCAAACCCAGTGCAGAACAGATCTCAGCCATTAGGCCGCGGACGTTCTCCTCAGTCGTTGGGGCGTAGAGGGCCCAGAACGCATTTAAGTTGTCTACGGGGGTGAAGATTCGTCCATCCTCGACCGGGATGCCGACCGGAAAAGCTGAGGGTGCAAGGCTATCCAGTAGGGCAGAGCGGATATGAGGAACATGGTCCCTCCCGCCGGCCTTCAATTTCTCAATCCAGTTCTTACCCAGAATCCCCCAACCGTACAGCCAAAGAGCACGGAGGGGATGGGTTGGAGAGACCATAACAGCCTCCCTGTGCTTTCCTCGAAAGTCAGTCAATATGACGTGAATGGAATCAACGGCCAGCACGTTTCGGAGTGTTTGAAGGTGATGCTGCCTCTCCGCCCCTGACGTTGTCTCGGCCTGCCGGAGAAGGTTCCTCACCAAGTCGAGGTAGCTTTCAGCATATGCAAGACATTCTTTCTCAGAATCTCGGAATGAAAGTCCTTGCATGATCAATTCAGCAGTATCCTTGCGGACTGCCGAAAAGAATTCTTCGCGGGCGGCGAGGAAAGAAGCCATCGAGGCAGAAGATGGCAGTGTTAGCGCTACCTCAGACGGTGGTTCGGCGGTATCCAAATTGACTTGCATTCGCCAACCTGATGGATGCTTGGGTTCCGCCAAGATACGCTGCTCAATGGTTTTGAGCATGCGCGAAAGCGGGATCTGAACAGCGCCTTCACGGCCGAATTTTGCCAGCAACGTTTCCTGACGCCCGGCATTTTTCGAGCGACCACCTTCAGCCCAGGTGATACTACTTACCGTTATATCTTCCGGATCACGCTCATCACTCAAGGCAGTTAGCTGTAGCCGGAACCGTGCATGCTCCAAACTCTGCTCAATGGGTATCGCACGCTGTGGTGGTTCCTCTTCGATAATGCCACCCGGCAGGACATAGAAAGGCTCACTTTCATGGGAGCGCTTAGCATCCCCAGCGCCGGGTTCAGCTTCCAGTGGGATCGGATCACCATCGGCCGTCCAGGGCAAGATGCGGATGAAATGCCATCCTTCCTCGAACTCTATCTTGTTAAGCTTAGTTAAATTGGTTGTGCATTTCAGTCGATTTGGTGTCCAAGCTTTGACCTTTTTGGACTTCCCTACTGGGCCATCGTTTTGTGAAACGATCTGAACTGAAAAGTGGTCGAGCCCACTGACTTGACCTGGGTGAGGATTAACCTCAAACACCACGTTTATTTTGCGTCGTTCATTAGGGGCCAGGACCTGCTGTCCTATCAGGCTCGAAAGTTGCTCGTCAGTCTCATCTTCTTGTACAACAGGTAGATCGGTTTCCGTCACCGTCAACAGGATCTTGTCCAGCGACAGCTCTTCTCGAAATTTCCACTTGTCGAAAGAAATGCTCCACCAGCTTTTGTCGACGGCAATAGGTGACGTCCAGGATTCAGGCTCCTGGACATCGTATTTCTCAAAGTAAGCGAATAATCGAGACTCGAGTGCTTTGTCACTCAGCCCCAAATTGGCTATACGACCTCGAACCGATTTGTGCGAGGCCATCAAACTGCGAACGCTGGCAAGGTTGCGGCGAATCTTTCCACTAACCGTGCCGAGATCGGCAAAGAGCTTAAAGTCAGGAATCAACGTCAATTCATACAGGCTGGCCCCGAGTGTTTCTCCATCAATCCCATTTTCGAGCGCGGTCAACAGATACCGAACGCGGGAAACGCTATCGGCAAATAGCCAATCCTCTTCCGTTAGTAGGCTAAACACATCACTAACATGACCAACCAGTGTTCCTGGAATCCGATCAAGTAGCGAGTCAATAAGATCTTCGTAGATTCCGGTGAAGGTCAGTTCTTCAAAAGTCGCCACACCGAACGAGTCTTCGGCGCTAGTGCGAAGCGAAGTCGGTATGAATACCAGTAAAGGCTGACGTAGCTCACCGTCTGCATCCGGGTTGCGCAACTCCACCAGTTTGGTAGAAGTGACTCGGAATGGCTGACTCTCCTGGTCATGGCCGCCGAGAATAAAGATGTTTCCGTTTGGCTGGATCCTGCGCAGTTCTTTGCAGACCGACTCCATTACATCATCATCGAGATCGGTTATACGTATGCAGTGCCCTGGACCACGATCACTCAGGATCTCTTCAATTCGTGGGCATAGCATACCTGCGACGGCGGCGTTCAATTTGCCCCGGGAAAGCTTGGTGAAGGCATTACTCATTTAGTACGTCCGCCTTTATTTGTTCTGTCAATTCTCTCAATCGCATAGCGGGGCGATACTTTTTGCGTCACGTAGGCGTCCGACAGGTCTTCATAGAACCCAATTTCACGCAGGCGACGTTTGAAGGCTTCAAGGTTAAGACGAAGGGCGCGTCTATCTAGGATGCTGCTATGTGCCTGTGCCACTTCTGGCAGTTGGTCAATGTAAAGACCATAGCGGTTCCTCAAGAAATCCAGTAACTCTTCGATGCGAACTTCTCGAGTCACGAACTGTCCCCCATCCTGGGTGAGTACCGTAACCTGAAGGAGAACTTCGAGTAGTTTACTTCCGAGAACAAATCGTCGTGGACTTCCTTTGGTGCGAGATTGGGCCAGCAGACCGCTTTCTTTATTTTTGAGGAGTAATGAGTCCAGACACTGAGTGATGTACTGACGGTGATACTTTCCCCGATACGCCATCAGGATTTCGATGAAGGTTTCGAACTCGCCGAGTCCCATTTCGGTGACTTCGCGAATTTCAGGGTCGACATCTCCATTTCCAGAAGATGATTCTTCGATCAGACTTGCCAAGCGAAACTTGAAGTAGGCCTGCCGATCTGCATCGTGCTCGGGCTTCAGCAGGGATGCCAGATCACCTACGCTGAAAAACCCGTTGGCGGGAGTAGCCAGTTTGCCGGTCTTCTTACTCAAGTATTCCGCCATTTCATCGAGCTTTTTGACGACAAAATTAGCTTGTACGAACGAAGGTATCTGGCGGTACAGTCGGTCAGTCGACTTCCGAGCTAACTCAGCCATACGTGGATTGCTGATCTCGCCCATGTCCACAACTAGCGCTATTTGGTAGGGACAGCCTTCCAGTGCATTGTCGAGATCGGGATTAATCGGGCAATCTTTGGTGGTACAAACATTATTGCCAGAGCGTTGCTTCACCAGCTTGGGAAGCATCTGTAATAATTTGAGGTGGTAGAGCGCCAGGTGGAAAGCCATCAAAGTTTTGAGGTAATCCACCAACACCGAACGCGGAATGTAGGGCTCATAAGCCAGCAGCCGCAGGATGTCATCAGCCATAATATCAGCCTGGCCGATACACAGTGGCTGAAAGCGCGAGGGCTCCTTGGAGTCTTTCATGTCCTGGGTAACCTGGTGGTCCAGGCGTAGGATGGCTTGCGTTTCCACATCCACGGAAGCGGTGGGATCGTAGCGGTCCGTAACTAAGTCGATTCCCGGAAAGAAAAAGCGCTTTAAGGCGTCTCTTGCCGCTTGCCCTTTGCCCTTGCGGGCGTAGAAAAGCATCCAGTAAATCTGCTCTGCCGCTCCGTAATCTCGAGTGTGTTTGGCATTGCGAAATTTATAAGTATTGCCATGCAGTGGTCTGGGTGCAGCTAGGGCCTGATTGCTCTTGCCCCGGTTGACCAAGTCCATTAGGTCCGTCTCAATCCAGGCGCGAACGATATCTGGGTGCTTGTCAAAGCCTGCGAACCATTCTCGGTGCTCTAAAAAGTCTTCCAGAAATTCATCGACAGAAAGGTCGCCTCCACGTGGTGGCCGGCGACTGGCATACCCATCGTATTTCAATCGCGGAAAAAGCATCGTCAAAACACGATCCATCTCAATGTGCTTGAAATCGAGATACGAGACTTTGGGAATTCTGAACTCTTTATTGCGTCCTTTAATTGACATTGTATTCAGCACCCTTCTCTGAAACTTCCATCACCAGTCTACCGTCATCTTCCCGGCGTATTTCGTAGAATCTGTGACCAGCCTTAGTGAGCAAAACCTCTTTGTAAGGCACCGAGGCTAGTAGGTTTTTAAATACAGATAGGCTCAGGAGGAAACCCTCTTGCTCCTCAATACTGGGGCGATAGCCGTTGTTGAGGCGCATTAACATTTCATAGATATCAAGATTGATGCGCAGGCTAGCTTTGTGCCCATCGCCGGAGTCATATAGCAGCACCAGGGCCTGAGGCAGGCTTTCTAGAAAAGGATGAGCTGTTGTTTCTTGCTCAGTCCTCAGCGTGAAATGGTGACCGTTAAACAGTCGGTAGCTACGGATGGTCCCCTTCTCTACCTGGCGGACGCGTAGCGCCAACTGGTTACCCAGCCGAGCCGGATTGCTCAATCCTTCGCCTCTATTGATGGCTTGGAGAACGTTATTAACTTGGTCGGCGCTTTTTGCACCAGGTTGCTCAATGGCATCCACGAAGGGATCGATACTTCCGTAGGGCAGCATCTCCCTCCAACCACTGTCCCGACGCTCGAAGAAGTGTCGGCGTCGCATGTGCGACAGATAATTCCGGTGCTTGGAGATCAATCGCGCACGGTTCTTAGACGAATAGTCGCGGGGAAGGTTGCGGAATAGCGTCTCCGTCAGCTCATTGTCATACCCGGCTCGCTCAGCGAATGAGTAGCGGCTCATTACCTTAGCTTTGGGGTTGAGAAAGCCAAGTTCTCGGTCTAGATCCGGATTACTGACTTCGGCAATGTCAATCTCGCGCAGCAAGGCGACCAACCGATCGTTGGAGCCTTCCGCTCCGCCAAGCCACGAGTTGAAGTAAAAACTATCAAGGATGCGATTTTGGGTTTCTTCACCGCCGCCCTGGTAGAGCTGGTGGATGCCGTCACAATCCCGAGTACCGACCAGCATGAAGGCGAGCGCCGACCGCAAATCACGCATCGTAATGTGCAGGCGACCGCGCAGGTGGGTAATGGTGTAGAGCATCTTCAGGCGTTCAACCACTCTGGGGCCGGCAACCGGATCTTGGAAGGTGCGAGCATTGTGATAGGCATAGCACTTACCCTTGAGATCGCACTTCTCGCACGCCTGCCAGTATTCCTGATGTGTCATACGAGCGATCAACCGTTCCATGATGGATGGCTGGCCCTCTTCGGGCTGGGAAACCACCGAGCGCAGATTGAGGTTGATAACCGCGACACCTTCTTCGGGTGTCGCGCCGGCTAACCCTTGCTGGACCTGTTTGGCAAGTAGCGGGAATTTCTCTTCGTGCTCCAGGAAGAAGTCGACCAATCGGCCCTCATTGATGGCGATCAGGCGGGTCTGATTCCCTGGCCATTGTGAGGTATCACTGCCTGCAAACGGCGCAAAGAACTTTTGTAATACTGTGTCGTTGCGCTCGTCCCCCTCATCTTGGCTACCGTCATAGTTACTCTGATAGTTATGCCCATTGAGGTGAAACACCGCCCCATTCGCACCACGCTGCATCTGTGCGCCTTTGCTTTCGGCAAAAGCTTCGAACTGCTGAATAAAGGCCGTTTTACCGTCACCAGCGTTACCACTGATAATAACTAAGCGGAACTCTCCTTTGAGCAGAGCGGGCTTGAGTTTCTCGTCCAGATATGTAGATACGTAGGTGGCCTTGCCAACTTCATCGAGACCTCGAGTCCCCGCATTGGACACTTGGCTTTGGCTATAGAGAGTTAGAAGATGGGTTACAAAGGGGTTTACGTTAGGCCTGGCCGCGCTTAAGCCGAGCTTCGAAGCACCCTTGTGCCCAGTGCCAGTGCCAGTGTCGGTCGTGGTTAGCAGCGAGCGCAAGTGCTTAACCTCGGCCAGCGCGGCCGAGAATTCCTCCACGGATGCAAAGCGATCCTTGCGCTCGGGCGCTATCGTCTTTAGTAGCACATCAATCAGAGATGGGCTAAGGTCGGCACAACCCTTAAACTGCTTCGGGTTCTTGGGCTGAGTATTGGTCGGTGGCGTAGGTTCGTTGAAAGGGTACTTGCCAGTCAGGCATTCGTAGATGGATATGCCCAGTGCATACAAATCTCGGTCTATTCGATCAGAACTCTCTGGCTCTGAGGCATGATCGTAATCCGGTGGCAGGTAACGGCGTGTGCCACCACCGCCTTGAATCTCGTCATTCTCTGCAACCGCGACGTTAAAATCGATGATGCGGACTCCACTATCGGTCCACAGCAGGTTGGACGGCTTCACGTCCTGATGGTACACGCCATGCTTATGAAGGTGGGCCAGCCCATCGGCAGCCTCGTGCGCAATACATACGGCATCGTCTAAGGATAGGGCCTCCGCATCTATTAGATCAGAGACATCAAGTCCGTCGACATAGTCAAAGACGATATACGGCGTCTGCTTAGCGTCGGCCATACGATCCGCCCATATCACCTTAACTACGTGCGGGTGCTCGGGAAGATTGGTCAAGGTTTTATATTCGCGGCGTAACCGTTCGTAGACGCTGCGGCGGTCCCTGGTTACCAGCTTGATCACCCGAACAACATCGCCCAGGGAATCGAAGACCTTGTAAGCGACCCCAAAGCCGCCACTCCCGAGTTTCTTCTGAATGCGGAAGCGATCTGCCAATATGAAATCTTGTGGCAGATCCATTAAGTTTTCTGGAAGCTGTGGCACATTTTCGGCTGGTCCGCTTGTATCCTGGGCGGAGTCGTTCTTGGCCTCGGGTAGAATCACGTCAGCCAGGGCTTTGCGCGCGATTGCTGCGCTAGCATGGCGCTCCTCTGGGTCAAACTCACAAAACTTCTGCAACCATTCGTCGAGCCCTTTGGGTAGGTCCGGCTTGTGCTCCGAGGGCTCAATAGGGAATTTGCCGTCGGCCTCGATCATCTGATCGACATCTTCGTAAGCGAGTTCTCCAGTCAGCAGTTGATAAAAAATCAACCCTGCCGAAAATAGGTCCGATGCGATCGAGGCTTCTTTTGGTTCAGATTTTCTCTCAGATATCACGAGCTCCGGTGCGCGGTAAACGGGATCTAGCGACTCTTCGATTTGATAAGCAATCGTTTCGCTGGTCGAGCGCTGTTTGCCGACCCGGGCATAGTCAAAATCTGTCACCCGTCCGTGACCACCTTTAGTAACCAGTATCGCATCCGGGGTGAGATTGCGGTGGATTACTTCGTTTCTATGGGCGTGGTCCAAGGCAGCCAGCACGTCCCGCATCACTTGCAGCTTTTGATCAAACGTCAGCGCTAGGGAGGCCTTGTTTATGTGGAGGCGTAAGGGCTGACCGGGCAGATCCTCAGTGACCAGCACCACCTTATCTTCATCGTCGGATACGAATAGGTCCTTGACCGCAAGCACGTTGGCATGAGCGGGCATGTGCGCCACAGCACGATACGCGTTGCTGATCTTCTTGAGCTCTTCCTCGCGAGTCCCCTCATCTTGGTAAGGATCTGCCTGATAGACGCGCAGGCGGGCTAAACCGCCGCTCTTACCCAATAAATTGTGCTTGGCGCGGTACTCGGTATAGCGGTCAGTTCCACCGAGTTTTTCTTCTACTTGCCAATCGCGATATACCTGTGCAGCACTCTTCGGTTTCGCGTTGCCAGTAATGGCTTTTCCAATTTGTGGATGGAATCGAGAAATGGATTCCAGGCGATTTTTCGGGATGCGACTTGCATCGCGAAAGTACTTCAGGCAGCGTTTGAAGTCGGTGACGTCTGGACTGTCGATATTAGCTTGATCGAACACCGCCGCATTATCCGCCGTAAGCAGCACTGCGGCGTGTACATGCGCCTTACGTAGCTCGGCAAGGCCTTTATTACTCTCGCTAATAATGCCTGCCAATACCTTGGCATGGTGGCGTAGTTTTGCGAGAGGAGAATGGAAGGACTGTCGTCCCTCCGGATACCATTTTGAGCCATACACATCGATATTGCCCCGCGTGCCTTTGACGTCCACCAGATAGACTGCGTGAGGCGCGAGGATAGCGATGTCGATTTCGAACACCTCTAGCCCCTGACGCATCTCGAAGTTGTGGAATATCAGCCAGCCCTCCGGGAGATGATCCCGGAGAAAACCAATGGCTTGGCGTTCAGATTCGTTCGCGGGTTGCCCGATAGGTATGACTTTCGCCATTAGGCGGTTCCTTCCTCAATAGTTCGCTCGACTAAAGTGCGGGCTTCATCTTCGAACTTTAAAGCCTCATCACGGGACTCATAGGCCTCCATGATCAAGTTATTACATCTGGTTCGAGTCACTTGATCTGGGTAGGGGATCGGTAACGTTGGCAAAATAGCGTAATGAAAATCTTGGAGCTTGCTACCAGTCGAAATAGAACGGAGCATACGGAATGAGGTTTCAGAACGAATAAACGAGAAGAGCGCTCCTCGTTCTATCTGCGTCTCGTCAGCGATGACCCTAAGAAAGTGCTCCGAATAAGCCCGCTCCAGCGTACTTCCAGTAATGAATTCTGCACGACAGAATAACTCTCCCTCACCAAGGGTGCCTTGGGCGGCTACAAGAATCGAACCATCGGGGACCAGAACTTCATCGCGAACAGAAGATCTTGCTATCCAGCGTCCTTCTGGGCGAAGCCAAAATATTTGCTTTTGCCCAATCAATTGATAGGAGTGTTCTGGCGTTGCATCAATTCGCTTAAAAATATTGCCACGGCGTAAGGTACCTTCATGACATAGCTCGCCGAGCAACTTGTGTGGCCCGCTTCTAATCTTTGAACACAGTTTTTCAAATCTAGGATTGAAATTTAAAGCTCTTAATGATCTAGAATCGACTGAGGTAGAAAATCCGAGGTCACTACCCCAAGAGTGCCATTCAGTTAGCGTAATATCTTTAAGCCCAACAGAATCGAAGTAGAGTGTAGTAGCTTCATTGAGCTTTTCTTGACTATTGGATAATAGGCTTCCAGCTCGCTGAATCATTTGATCCGCAATCTCTTCCACATGCCCAAGTCTCGGAACAGGCAAATTGCATATATGATGTGGTTCTATACTTTGAATTACTGAGCCATAAGTACCAGATGTAACAAGCGGAATTCCGAAGCGGGACGACAAAAAAGCAAAAATATAACCTTCCGGCACACGATTGACATCAGGAACTATTCGCATTACATGCTCGGAGCATGCCATCCCGTCCATGCTATCACGGGCAAACGCCATCCTGCCGGTAGTGCCAGAACGGGTAATAAGCGTCCAACCTTTTTGAATAGAGAACTGAGGGTTTCGACTAATCTGGCTCTTGGAAAGCAATGGTTGGTATGTAAGGTCGAAAGCCAATATATCTGTGCTTCCCATAAAGGGAATACCGTGCTGAGCATCCAGTACATACTGTCTGCCCTCTCTACCTGCATGAAACATATCTACTGTAAGAGACTGAAGTGGCTCAGCTTTAAACTGATTTATTAATTCTGCAGCTTCTATCGCGCCAGACATATAGGGCCCGCAATCTAAGCGACGGCCGCTATGCCCGAGCCAAGAACTTGGTACAGATTTTACTTGAAACTTTCTACTCATAACGTTACCTCGCCGGTAGTGAGAAATTCTTTATACTTTTCTGCCACCAGCGGTAGCTCGTCATGAATGCGGCGGTTACGACGCGTGGTGCGGCGGACTTCAACTTCACCACCGACACGAACGCGCTCAATTACGTCTTCAGCAAAAACCAGTTCCTCCCCATCTGGTGCGCGCTGAAATAGGAGGTTACCTCGAGCATCGACACCGGCCCGGTCCACTACCGCCATAAAGACTTTGTATTCCGGGTGCTCTATGTTTAGTAACTCCTCCGGACTACGGCGGCGCAGCAGCAAAAAACTGGGTAATGCCGGTGTCAGGCCATACTCTCTCACGGTGACCTTGAACGGCTCCACCGGCAAGTCGACTGAGGCCAGAACCTCGCAATGTCGCAATATCCACCAGCGAATGTATTCGTCTCTCGGGTTCCCTAGAACACCATCAGGCAGAAGAATTCCAACACGACCAGTTCCCGGCTTCACCCAGTCGAGTGCACGTTCGATAAATAAAACTTCAGGAGGTACTCCTGCTGTATTGATCGTGCCTGAGTTTATGTAACCAACGCCACCTTCCTCTTCACTCCAAACCTTTCCGAGGTCATATCGGGAAAGAATTGATTCGTCAGTGACTACATCCCTTGTCGTAAACCAAGGGTTCAGCATAACGATATCCATACTGCCCAAGGAGATGGCCGGGCGAGCGGCTTCAATTCCATCCAAATCACCTTCAGGAAAGGTGCGCGCATCAATGCGGAAAACGCGACCGGGGTTGCCGGTGGTGAACAATAGGTTCATACGGCTGGTAACGGCCAGGAAGGGGTCTATGTCACATCCAAGGGCGTTGCTTGCCGCCCAGGCCGCGGCTTCATTTTGCGCTTGGCGGATCTGTTCATTGGTGGCCTCTTCAGGTGTTGTGCCTCTGGCCGCCAACTTTTGCTTAAATATATGTGCAGCGGTGGTGGCGAGGAAGGTACCTGTGCCACTAGAACAGTCCATAATGCGATCGCCAGGTTGCGGATCAAGCATTTCCACCGCCATTTCGGCGACATTCAATGGCGTAGGGTAGCGCCCCTCTCGGCCATCCATCACGCTTCGGGCGACTGCCCGGAAAGCCTCGGTGCGGTAGCGGGGTTGAGTTTCGCTCAGTGAGTAACGGGCCAGTTCCATGACGATACGGGCAGTCTCATGGGCTTCCAGAGTTAGCTCCCAGCCACGGGTCAGCAGGTTCGGCTGCCAGGCCTTGGCGGACACGATGGACTCGTTGATGCGCCGAGCAATGGCCTGTTGGCCTTCCCCAGTGAAAGGTTCATCGCCCTTGATCCAGAACTTACGCTCTACGGTGGGGAGTGTCTCATCAAAGATCTTGGCCAGCATCAGCACGGCCAATTGTTTGAAGGCGTCTTTGTGATCCAGGCCCAGGTTCCGGTTGAGGTACTGGTGGCAGCGTATCAGTGCATCTTCCAGGTCTTCAGCCTCCGCACTAATCTGGATGACGCCTCCTGTGCGGGCGAGGTCAGCGGTGTCTTCGCCAGGGGCAGGCCATACGCCTAGAGGCTTGGTACGCGTTTCAAATCGCGCGTGCTCAACCTGGATAAGAAACTCTTCTTGGCCGTTCGTCCACATCCCGAGAGTAGCTGCAGGAATATGCTCTAGTAACTCTTTTAGCGGCTGGAGATCTGTATCCGCCTCGTCAAATGACCGCAGCTTGTTACGGCTACTTTGGGGCTTGCATACAATGACGCGCTGAAGGTTGTCATTAGTATGCTCTGTGCCGGGACGAAAAATCGCAATATCGACGCGCTTACGCATATGCCCCTGAATACAAGGATGATAATTGACTTCGATATCACCGCGGTCAAATCCATAGCTTTCGATAAGCAATCGCAAAACTTTCTGCGTAAGTCGATTTTTGGGTGAGGGGCTCTGTTTATTTCCAGTAAGGATGTCGATAAGAAAATTATCTGGGCCGCTCTCTTCTGTAGTTTCCTGCTGCGCCTCAATGGTGCCGTTTTGATCACTCACCCATTCAGCTCCTTCTGAAATTCACGGTACTTCTCTGCGATCACCGGAAGATCGTTATCTTCAATCTTTTCGCTGCGCGTCAGCGTACGTTCTACGAAGCGGCCCCCAATACGGATACGCTCAATATGTTGCCTTGGCTCAACGATTTCCTCGCCGTCGGGTGTGCGCTTGTATAGCTTGTTACCGCGGCGGTCGAAGCCAACCTTGTCAGCCACGGCCATAAAGACTGGGTATTCTTCAATACCACCAAGCGCTTCCCGATGTTTCTCTTGCTCATCTTTCCGGCGAAGGAACAGCAAGCTGGTCAGGATGTTGACATTCGCCTCGGCAATAAATGATTCGACCGGCAGGTCGACGGATGCCAAGACCTGAGTTTCACGCATAATCCACCAGCGAATGTATTCTGCCGCCGGATTACCGAGAACACCGTCGGGCAGCACAATCCCCAAACGTCCAGAGCCAGGCTTAAGCCACTTGATGCAGCGTTCGATAAAGAGAATCTCTGGCGAAACGCTGTTTTTCAGGACACCCGTATTGCGGAATCCCCCCTCGCCATCGGACTCCCAACTGTGAGCAAGTTCATATTGCTCCAGGATATGCTTATCTGTAATCGGGATGTCAGAGCCAAACGGGGGGTTGGTCGCTATGATATCGATGGAGCTCAGCGGAATTTCTTGCTTTGCCGCTTCCAGGTCCGCTAGATGACCTAGTGGGAACTCCAGTGAATTGATGTTGTAAATATGACCTCGACCATCGCCCGCCAGCACCATGTTCATTTGCGCAGCACGGATTAAGAAAGGGTCAAAATCCGCGCCGTAAACGTTTGCGCCGGCATACTCTTTCAAGCGCTCAATATCGTTCAGAAAGCCCGTAGAGCTGTCATCGCTTGATTTGGCCTCGTCGCGGAATTTCTTGAGCATATGACCGAGCGTGGCAACTAGAAACCCGCCGGTTCCACAGGAAGGGTCGAGAACTGTCTCTGATTCCTTAGGGTCGAGCATCTCAATGACGAGCTTAACAACCCCCCGAGGAGTGAAATATTGCCCGCGGTCACCACGTAGGTTTACGCCAACCAATTCCTGATAGGCTACGCCCTTTGCATCGACGTCGGTACGAGTGAAGTCATACTTGGCGAGTTCCGAAACAATAAACGCCAGAGCTCGATCTGAGAGCGTGATTTCTTCATTACCACGGAAAATATTGCTGTACTGCTTTTTCACTTCAGTGAACAGTTCTTCGATACGCTTGCGAATGGCTTTTCGGCCTTCTGCTTCGAACTGTTCCTTTGGCCCCGCCCAAAATCGACGTACCCAGGCCTGACGAAGCTTTCCGCGAAGATTCTCGTCGTGCATTTTGCAAAAAATTAGGTACAGGAATTGCCAAAACGCAGCATCTTTTGGCATTCCTTCATTGCCGTGAATGAAATTGTGGCAGCGCCGGAATGTAATTTTGAGCATCTCATTATCGGCAACCCGAGTATAAGCATCCGAGATGACCTCTTTGGTGCCGATAGATTCATCCGCTATCGGCCAATCACCGATCGGGTTGCACTTAGTTTCGAAGCGTTTTTGCTCTTTCTCCAAGAAGAAAAACTCGAGACCGTTGGTCCAAAGTCCGTATTGAACTGCCTCCACTTCACACATGATGCTTTCGATTTCATCGAGATCCTTCGCGGCTTGCTCGAAGTCCCGAATGCGAACGGCGCCCTTACCGGCTTTGGGTTCCTGCCGGCAGACCACTGCACGACCTAAATTCTCAATCGTATGCTCTTTGCCGTGATGGAATATGGCTACATCGACCTTTTTTCGTCCACCGAGCTTATAGTCGAGTGCCATATCCTCGGGTGAGAATCCGTACTCGTGAATAAGCGCACGAACTATTCGCTGGCGCACCTGCTCTTTCTTGGATTCTTTGATTGGCTTGCCCGATATATAGTCAAGCGTATAGCCAGCCTGAATCGCATGTTCAGCTGACTTGTTTTGTGTGTTACTCATTAAGTATCTCCACGCACCTCGCGGGGCGATTTCGTGTCTGTTTGTTCTTCAAACTTTCGGACCGTGAGTATTTACTCCTCGGCTCATCATCCGTCGGCAGCGTGCTCGGGCTGCAACGAGTAAGAAAGCGGCTCTCCCTGTTTCAATAGGTGGGCCGTATTGTCGCCATTAATGCTTCCGGTGATCGTCTTATCGGTGGTCAAGAAACCAACTGTTTGTGCAGTATCTGTTCGGATAAATGGTTCTCGCGCCACATTAGCTCAGAATGCCATTGGATGCCGTTAGGTACCAGACGATAGCAGAATATTTATGTGTTGCATAACACTAAACACTGCGCTATCGTAGATACCATGAGTAAATTTGGTGAAACTTTGCGCAATCTGAGGGTGGCGCAAGACTTGGGGTTGCGGGAGGCTGCTGTTAAAGCAGGGATCTCGCCTGCCTATTTGAGCAGGATTGAGCGAGGTAAAGAGGGGCCGCCGAGCCCAGAAGTTATCAAGCATTTGGCTCGGGTAATGGCTGCAGACCCCGATGTCCTGTTCCGTCTATCCTCTTCAACTGACCCTGAAATGGTCAGTTACATTAATGAGCAGCCCATATTGATGTCTCTCTTACGCTATATCCAGGACTCGGGGTTCAGTGAGGCTGAAATTAAAAAATTGCTTAAGTCAGCAGAAAAAATAAAGAAAACTAGCGAGTAGGCTGAGGTCGAAGTTTGACAGTTCATCTGCGGTCATGCTTCTGAATTTAACGAGTTCAAACCCATAGCTAAAGGCTGCTGTCGTTTGAGCATGAAGAAATAAAATAACAAGGGGAATCTTAGTGAGTAATAGTCAGGTCGCCAGGCACAGAGATTACGTCGAAAAACTTCTGCATGAAAATGTATTTGGGCACCAGCGAAGGGCAGCAAAAAATACATTTAGTGCACTGGGACCTGACTGTCGGTCGGTAATTATGGCTGCAGAGATGCAGTCTGGTAAGTCTGGCGTTGCGCTTGCTCTCGCTTGTCTTCAGAGAAATAGTTTGTCTGATAGCGATATCGTTGATCAGTCTAAGTTGAGGGACACAATGTATGTCCTGACCATGCCAAACACAGACTTGCTGGCTCAGGCGAAAGAAGACCTGAAGCCCTGCATGAATGCGGTAGTGACCAATTTGGTACATTTTGAAAATGACCTTGAAAAATATTTCATCCGCCACGATCCGAAGCTGATAATTATTGATGAGTGTCATTATGGGTCAGGTGAAAGTGCGGTCCGCTACGAAAAGTTGTTTGAGTATGTGGAGAAGAAGAACAGAGAGTGTTCTATTGTCTTTATATCTGCAACACCACTTAGCGCACTATTAGCTGCGGAAAATGAAGCGGTTCTCCGGAAGGATTTAAATACCAAGCTTGTTTTCCATAAGGCAAGCGATGAATACCTTGGCATTACGAACATGTTAAACCAGGGTCAGGTTATTTCTCTAAACGGAAGAAACCGCAATCTCCTAAATAAGTCTCCCGCTAGGGACAAATTTTTGTCTCATGTTAAGGATTCAAAAAGCGAAGGCTGGGCCTTGATTCGCGTACCTTCAGGAGCTGCGATGGATGCAAAAAAAATGCTCATCAAGGAGGGTTTTGAAGCGGAAAACATTTTCATCTTGGGGTCAAGCCTGAGCGGTGTTCCGGCAAATGAATTGATAGATATTGACCAGTTCAAAATCCATTGTCAGCAGGGAATGCTGTTTGGAAAGAAGGTGATTGCTATTACGGTAGCAGGCGTGCGTGCTGGGATAAATTTCGGCCAAGAAATGAAAGAGAATTTGCTAGCTTCGTGGGACAGTACAGTTTCCAGTGTGGCGGCTATCGTGCAGGCGAATATTGGGCGCGCATGCGGTTACCACGGAAATAGTAATGCGCTTCACTTTACCAACATGTCTGGGGTGAAGGCGTATGCAAGGATCGTTGCTTTCTTAGAGGAAAATTGTACGACGCATGCTACTGATGATATGGAGGGGCTGAGGGATGAGTTTGAGCGCATTTGCGCAGATAACGATATTCGAGGGCTGGATGCTGGAGCACGGATAAATAAGGGGAGGAGCCGAAAGGGCAATAAATCTTTATCTGAATATAAGGCCTACCATACTGATAGTTACTTAGTGGTGCCAGGCCGGTTAACTGAAGATTTTGACTACTCGCAGTATACCGATGACCCGGAATATCTTGAGTCCATAAAAGTAGTGCGAGATACCCTGATAAGTGGCGGGCTTATGGTTAAAAGCTCTAGGTCTCTACCTCCAGGATCAAACAGTATAGCTAACTGGGTAAACGGAGATACTTTTTCAAATCCGGAGAAGGCTATTGCGGGCGGCCCAGTTTTCGAACGAGTTGGTCGATTTACCACGCAATTGGATTTTGAACACGACGTCAGGTTTAACGATATCGTCCCGGCTGGCGGTGGCGTTGATATTAATCAGCGGTCGATCGCGGTATTCGTGTTTAGTGTTTACAATGAATCGCGCCGGGATGTTGAAAAAAAGGTCATGACTATTTCTGACGTTCATGAAGTATCAGATGCCTACAATGTTGAAAGCGATGATACCGTTCTTGTTCTTTTCAAAAAAGGCGAGTTCAGTCAGTCTCTAACCGAGGAGTATATTGAAATTAAGCTTGAAGAGGAAAATAAGAGTAGAATTGTCGAAGAAAGCAAATTTCAGAGAGATTATTCCTAATATTCATGATTGAACTGGAGCAGGAAGTATATTCGAGGATCGTACCTACTAGTGTTCGAGATGTGGGTAGATGCTATTACTGTGGATGTGAGGCTGAAGCATGTTTCGATGATTTTGCGCCACCGAAGTCTAGCGTTTCTTTTTACCTAAACTCTGGTGAAAACTGTTCATTTGCAGTAATACCCTCGTGTAAAGAGTGCCATGGTTTTTTGCAGCCATGTAGAGATGGATTGCTTGAAATCAGGAAATCGTTTGTCAACAAGTGCATAAAGAAAAAATATAGGAAAGCGCTTAATATTTACGAGCGGTGGAGTGAAGAAGAGCTCGAAAATTTGAGTAGAACCTTCTCTGAAAGTGTCAAGGCCGGGATTCGGCTAGGTGAGGAGGCCTATTTGCGCCTTAAATTTCCTGGGTATGAATATGAAATCGACGGCACTGTGTTTCATGCAAGGCGGAGGAGTGTTGAACTATTTACCGTTTTCGGGGAAGAGTTCGACAATTATAGAAATGCACTTCAATTTGCCGCTAGAACATACCGTATCAACATTAATGTCCTTAAGGAATGGCTAGTCGAACATGTAGCAAACTTCGACGAGGCAATAAATGCTTACTTTCGCCATGTGGAGGAAGAGAAGCTTAGAAAGAAAAAGGACAAGCTATGCCTTGAATTTGCTAAAACCTATAAACAAAATAGCAATTTTGTGAAAGGGGCCTTGGACGCATATATGGATGCCAATCCATCGCTTTCTATGGAAGAGTGTCTGCAACTTATTTATAAAGAAAGAGTAAAAAAAGCTTAATTTCAGAAAACGTGATTTTCCAATATGGTGCTGCCCAAGTTGCTCGGCTGAAATAATCCAGATAATGCTCAATTTATTGATGATGTGTTTTGCACTCTGGAGGTCGTCCCATTCAAAGGCTACAAGATCGGTTTTCTGAATCCAATTTGTGTATTGCGTGCATTTTCTTATCCACCAAAATCCCCCTGCTCAATCCGCTTTAATAAGGCAATAACTTTTTCTCGCCCGCCGTTAGTGGGAAGCAGGGCTGCTGGTGGGCACCCAATTGCCGGGACACGAGTTACAAACCAAAGCTTGGCTTTTTCCTCGCTCGAAAAGACCCTTACTGCGAGAGTCCATACATCAAGCAGCTGGAGAATTTTCTCAGTATTTTTCTCAACCGCACAATGATGAGATTCGTTATCTGTCTCGGTGGCAGAGAGCCATTCGGTGTCATCCTGATCAGGAACAAATCTGGTTGCGGGGCTTGCCTTGGTCTGTTTCTCAAAAAACAGGTCCCTCCCAGAAAGCTGCTGATCAAGGTAGCCACGGACCATGTACATCCCCAACATGCCATGGCGTTCCACAATCTCTACAGGAGTCAGTCCATCGAAGTACTTATTTGGTTGTGATACCCATTGATACACAAGATCCCTGTTGCCAGGAAACAGTAAGCGCAGAGATTTATGGATGCCCAGCAGGATGCTGACACGCTCTAGCTTGTCATAGTCCGAGGCAAAATATCCCCGGGAGAGGTACTCGTTCGGGTCAATGGGACTCTCAGGATCAAGACCGAGCAGGCTCAGTCTCTGGTGAGTGTTTATCTGCCAATGATCGAAGAGCTTGAACAGCATCCTGCCAAGCCATCCCCTTTCCTCGGGTCGTCCTTTCATGAACGTTCTTCCTCATTCTGAAGATTCTGCAGGTTAGGTTTTTCGCTTTCTAGCCTATACTCCGGCCAACAAATGACCTCGACCAATATAGAGTCTTTGCTCATCCAATCACCTCTACAAACACAGGTATACCAGTCGCCGCTTTCAGGCATCGAACAACCGCTACTATCAGCCAGTACTACGCAGTATGGTTGATCCATGAATTTGAACTGGTACAACAGAGACATATGACCGCAGTTAGTAGGGATTCTCTGAAAATCCTGTATCTGTACTGGCATTTTGAAAAAGGTAGCGTCAGCTAGCAGGTCGTGTCCTTTTTCACGTAGGGCGGTACGAAGCGATTTTCTGATTGTGGATAGCATGATCTTTCTCCTGTTAAGAGAGGTCACGATATCCCCAATTGAAAAAATGCAACCCTCCCGGTTTCGAGGCCTTTGGTTCCTAGCTAAAGCATAGTGATACGGCTCGTCCACCCTGTAGATCCGCGATATAGCGCACCTCGACTACAGCTGGAAGTATGCTAAAACGACGACCAGATATGAGATATAGTGGCTCCTTGACTATGAGCCAGCAGGGAGTGCTATTACTTGAAATCAATTGAAATGCTAGGCGTAGGGCTGCGCCTGGTGGGTGTCTATGGCCTGATCCAGTCAATCGGCTTTCTAGTCGAAATCTCGCAGTTCGTCGCTATCTACTGGTCCGGAGAGTACACCCAGCGCTTGAGTGGCTGGTACCTGTTACAGGCGGTAGTCTTGTTATTGATGGTGTTCGCCTCGCTTGTGTTGGTGAAGTTCCCGGCTACCGTTGCCCACTGGCTGCTGCCTACCTCCAGCGCACCCGGCACATCACTGTCGCAACCAGCGGAGGACCTCCAGGCCATCGGCCTGACCTTGTTGGGCTGCTTCCTCCTGAGCTATGCCATTCCGGACTTTGTCTCCAGTCTCTACCTTTGGCATGCGGCTGCCTCTGTTTCCGGACCGGTTGCCATTGCGGACGAGGATGTACATATGGCGAACCTGCTAAAT